>NZAS01000148.1 GCA_002686195.1 Candidatus Pacearchaeota archaeon
AATGTAAAATATTTTGCGCGTCAGATCCAAAATATTCTGTTAAAGAATGGGGAAGTATTAATTCAATGGCTTATGTGCCAGAATGTCAAGAGAAGTATGATGATTTTTATTGCCATCCAACTCCAGAACAAGTGTTTTTTAAAATTACAGAGGTTATAAAAAATGAATAATATGTGGTGGGACAAGTTAGTTAATATGTGGTGGGAAGGAGAGCCAAAAAAAGAAGATTTGGTGGAATACCTTGCTGATGATGATATACTTGATCCTGCTAATCCAAAACTTAAAATTTATTATGAGAAGAAATATGAAGTTGTAAATAAGATAAAACCAAAAGTAATGATGGAAATAGGAGTACGAGCTGGATATTCTTCTTTTGCATTTTTGAGTGCAGCTCCTAAAGCTAAATTATATGCAATAGATGTAAATAAGTATATGCCAGATAGAACTCAAATAGAAGAAGGGGGAGTTTCTAACGTTATTACTATGTATGGTGGAATTCCAGATGTATTTATAGATGTTGCTCCTAAAATTTTGAGTGGCTTTGATGTTAAATTTATTGAAGCTAATAGCCAAGAATATACAGAATTGCCATATGATGTAGATTTTATACATATTGATGGAGATCATAGTTATTCAGGAGTAATGCATGATCTTAATATTTCAAAAAATCATGCAGAATGGATGTTAGTTGATGATTATGATTATATACCACGAATTAAAAAGGCTGTGGATAAGTTTTTAAATGATAATCCTGATTTTACTTATGAATATATTGATGATGGTTTTAGGGGTAATATGCTTATTCATACTTCATTTAGAAGATTGGAAGAAGATTTTATGAAGATAAATGAGTATGATAAAAAATTTCTTATAATTTCTTCGTTTTATAATAATACAAAGGATCATATAAAACAAACTTTTGATAATGTAATTAATCAAACTTATAAAAATTGGTTATTTGTTGTAACAGATGATTTTAGTGAAAATGATTGTAAAAAATTATTACAAGAAGAAATTAAAAAAAGAAATCATCCAAATATAATATATTATGAAGAGAAATATAAACGAGAAATATATTTATATCAGAATTTTTTTAAAGGTATAAATTATGATTATTATTTGGATATTAGTTCAGATGATATT
Source organism: Candidatus Pacearchaeota archaeon (assembly GCA_002686195.1). The sequence continues at coordinate 1,144 of NZAS01000148.1, forward strand.
TTATATTCAAATATGTTAGAAATTTATAATTATCATTTTGAAAAATATCCTGAAGTATTTTCAATATTTTGTGATTATACTGTAGTTGATGAAAATGGGAGAAGAGAACGCATAAGTGTTGTTAAGACAAGTGATGATTATATTGAAGAATTTAAAGAAAGAACACATCCAAATCAAGGTGGTATAAATGGAAGTTATTGGCATATTTGGTCAAAGTATCATAGTTGGAATATGTATGGTATTGGTATGTGCTTTAGAAAAAGTAAAAGGGATAAATTTTTAATTGAACTTAATTGTAGAAGTTCAACTGATTCTATTTTATTTTTTAATACTTTAAGTGAAGGGAATCATTTAAATATACCTAGAAATTTATACACGTTGGTGAATAGGCCTAATTCGGATAGTAGTGGAATGTCATCAGATGAATTTAGTAGTTATAATTCAAATGCTTTATTAGCTATAGATGAATATTCTAAAACTTTAGAATTTGGGTCAGTAAAAGTTTATGATGATGTTTGGTTAGAAACAAATGCACTTTCAAATGCTGAATTTGTTGAATATGTAGATGATATTAATTTAATAACAGATATTGATGAGTTACAATTAGATAAAATTAGAGATTTATATTATGGTAAGAATATTAGTGTAAATGATAAAACAAAACAGAATTGGATAATTATTTGGAATAAATTAAATGAAGACCAACGGATAAAAATGTTAAAAGCATTACAAAATTATGACGGAAATTTTTTAATATATAATTTTTTAGATGACTTTAATGTATTGGAAGATGATATACAAAAATATTTTGAAGATGAAACGACTTCTTTTATAGAAAATGTATCGGAGTATGAAACTAATTTTAAATGGTTTAGTTATTTTAGACATATAATTATAACAAGAAGGAATTAAATAGTGAGTAAGATATTATTAATTGGTGGTAGTGGATATATTGGTTCAAGATTACAAGAAAGTTTAGATGTTGATGTAATAGACACAAATTGGTTCAATGACAGTGAATCTGGTATAGATTATAGTGAATTGACTCGTGAAGATTATTTAAAGTATGATACGATAATTCTTTTGGCTGGCCATTCGAGTGTAAAGATGTCTGAGGGTAATTTAAATAGCTGTTTTAACAATAATGTTAGAAATTTTATTGACTTGATAGAAAAATTAGATAAACAGAAATTGATTTATGCCAGTTCATCAAGTGTTTATGGTTCGGTTGGTGGTAAGACTGTTAATGAAAAATATTATGGATTTGAACCATACAATCAATATGATATATCAAAACATACTGCTGATTTATATGCTCAAAAATCTAATATAGAGTATTATGGTTTGAGGTTTGGAACGGTAAATGGTAGTTCACCTGTATTGAGAACTGATGTTATGATAAATGCTATGGCCAATAGTGCTTTAAAAGATGGTCACATTAAACTTTACATTAAGGATACAATGAGACCAATATTAGGAATCAATGATTTGTGTCGAGCGATAGAATCTATAGTTGAATCTAATGAAGATAAACGAGGTCTTTATAATTTAGCATCATTTAATAAGACTGCCGAACAAATTGCTTATGAGGTCGCTGATGTGATGGGTGTTGAAGTTAAAGAGTATGAAGTGGACCCAACCCAAATTAAAAATACAAAGAGTCAGACTAAAGCCTATAATTTTTCAATATCAACTTTGAAATTTAGAAGAGAATATAAATTTAAGTTTCAAGATACTGTGGAGAGTATCACTTCGGGTTTAATTGAAAATTGGAGCTCAATGGAAAAAACAGATAGAAGTGAGACAATCAATTATGAGTGATTTTAATACTATTGATAAGTGTTTGTGTTGTGATGGAGATAACATAAAGTTATTATTGGACTTAAACGAACAACCACTAGCAAATTCATACCATGACAATACAGAGAAATTGGAAAAATATCCATTGGGAGTAAATTTATGTCAAGATTGTTATCACATTCAATTAACAGATGCGGTTAATCCAGATTTATTGTTTAAAGATTATTTGTATGTAAGTGGTACAACCCAAACATTAAAAGATAATTTTAAATGGTTTGCTGATTATGTGATTGAGAATTCACCGGTATGTAATCATGTTTTAGATATTGCGTGTAATGATGGTACTCAATTAGATTATTTTAAAGATAGGGGGGTAGAGACATATGGTATTGATCCTGCTGAAAATTTATGGGAATTAAATTCTAAAAATCATAATGTCAAATGTGAATATTTTGATTCAGTGTTTTTTGGTTTTAGATTTGATGTTATAACTGCACAGAATGTATTTGCTCATAGTGGTAATCCAAAAAAGTTTTTGGATGACTGTTTTGAGTTGATGAATGATAATTCAACACTGTACATTCAGACATCTCAAGCTGAGATGATTTTAAATAATCAGTTTGACACAATTTATCATGAACACGTATCGTTTTTTAATATTAATTCTTTTAATGAGTTGGTTAAACGAACCAATTTACATTTGGTAGATGTGATAAAGACACCAGTTCATGGTATCAGTTATTTGTTTGTGTTGAGTAAAACTTCTTATAATCAACAGAAGATAAAAAACGAAATAGAAGTTGAAAGACAACGAGGATTGTTGAGTCAAAAGACTTATGATAATTATAAATTAAAGGTATTAGACATTGTAGATTACTTTAAACTTTTAGTGGAACAATCAAGAGATGAGGGATATAAAATAGTTGGGTATGGGGCTGCAGCAAAAGGTATGACATTTCTTAATTTTGCTGATGTTAAATTAGATGTCATCATAGACGATAATTCACTTAAACAAGAATTATATACACCAGGAACTAATGTATTTATTAAGTCGATTGAATGTCTTAAAAGTTATAATGAAAATGATAAAATATTATTTATACCTTTGGCATGGAATTTTTATGATGAAATCAGAGAACGAATAAAGATAGTTAGGGACAATGAAAAAGATTTGTTTCTAAAATATTTTCCAAAAGTAAAATTTGAAGGAATAGATTATGGTAAATAATATATTAGTTTTAAGTGCACATACAAAAAATATGGCGTATGGGGTGCCTGAACATGATGAATATGGTAAATTAGATTATGCTGAAATTTCATCAAAAATAAATAAACAATATGCTGATATTAATGGGTATGATTTTAAGTGTATTGAGTATGATATAAAATATAAAGATTATTGGCCAACTTGGGTTAAAGTTAAAGCAATTTTAGAACATATTTATGATTACGATTATGTTTTCTGGATTGATGCTGATGCTATATTTATGAAGAATATACCATTAGATTTTTTGATTGGAAAGGATATTGCAATTACAAAAGAATATCCAAATATTAAGTTCGATAAAACATTGTCTATGGTAAATACTGGATTTATGTTAATAAAAAATACAAAATTTAGTATTGATTTATTACATAATTTATTGTCCCAAGCTGAAAATTGGGATGGTGGTAGTTTTAAAGAATCAAATTGGCATGAACAGGGCCTTCTTGATAAAATGTATATTAGACCACAAGTAATTCAAACATATAAATTTACTTCTGATTATTATAGGTTAGTAGACCATAAACATGAAGATATAGATAATCCATTTGAAACAGAAAATTTCATAATTTTTCCTAACAAATATCAAATGTGTGGAAAAAATGAGAATGAAGTTAGCGATAGTGAATATCTTAGTAATATTAAGTTTATATTTCATGCTACAGCTGGACATCATACAAAAAGAATGCGGTTGGAAGAAGCTTCTAAATATGTAAACTTTGAGGACGAAAAAAATAGAATTATTTATTCAGAGGACGAAGAGAATAAAATTACTTATTCATTTATTAAAGGAGCGAAAGTTGAAATAACTGGTAGTGATGATAAAGAATATTTAGTGGAATTTTGGAGTAATAGTGGTGATATTTTATATTATTGGAATACTATTACAAATAATATGTGGACTGAGGCTAATAAAAAATGGTATACAGATTGGGTTATAAAAATTTATAGTGATGGTATACTAATAGAAGAGTATAAATTTAACTGTAAAGGTAAAAAGGTTTATATTCATTTGGATAATAGTAATGTAACAGAATGGTTTCCATATGTAGAAGAATTCAGAAAAAAACATAATTGTAAAGTTGTATGTTCTGGAGTTTGGAATGATTGGTTTAGAGAAGAATATAAAGAAATTGAATTTGTGAAACCAGGTATAGATATTGATGATTTATATGCTGTTTATGCAATTGGAATTTATCGCGATGGTGAAAAAATGGATACTCTTCAATATCATCCTAGAGATTATGAAATTTCATCAAAACATGGTTCAAATCGTGTTATACGACAGATAGCTATGGATATACTTGGATTAGATTATAATCTAATAGAACCAAAAGTTATTGTTAGGGAAACTGTTGATATAGTAGATTTGAATATAAATAAAGATAGGATAAGTATTTTATGTCCTACACGAAAACGAGCTTCTCAATGTATAAAAGCATGTGATTCTTTATTAGATAAGGCTAGTAAACCAGAAAATGTTGAATTATTATTTGCTTTTGATGATGATGATACTTCATCTGCAGAAATTATTAATACACATTATAAATCAAGTAATGTTGATTTTAAAAGTTTTGTTTATCCTCGCTATGGTTATCAAAATTTACATCTCTACATGAACGACTTATGTTTTAATTCTACTGGAGAATGGTTATTTTTATGGAATGATGATTGTATTATGCTTTCAGATGGTTGGGATGATGCAATTCGTAGTTATACTGATCAATTTGTAATGATTAATCCAAAAACATTTCCTGAGGAAGTTGGTTTAGATAATTTGTGGTTTCCCATTATACCCAGATTATGGTATGAAACAACTGGAAGACTTTCTAGTAATGCTCAGAACGATAGTTGGTTACAAATGATAACTGATGTTACTAATAATAGAGTTTGGGAAAATTCCATTGAAATTTTACACGATAGGGCTGACATTACAGGAAATAATGATGATGATACATATAGGGAGAGGGTTTATGATGTTCAACGATTTAATACACAAAGTGATGAGAGATATATAGATATATTGAAAATATTAGAGGTAATAAAGGAGAAAAGAAAATGAATATAGGTTTTATAGGATTAGGAAAACTTGGTTTACCTTGTGCATTGGCCATAGAATCAAGAGGTCATAAAGTAGTCGGTTATGAT
>NZAS01000149.1 GCA_002686195.1 Candidatus Pacearchaeota archaeon
GTCAAGCCAAGCATCGTCGATTTTCTAAGAAAAATGAATTGTTACCAGATGAAATCGAACAGATTGCATGGGCAGTTCAGAATTTTGAGGAAGGTAGTTTAGATACAGTTTGGGAATGGAAAGATATGAGCAAGCGTAAACAGGCAAAAGCTCAAACACTCTATGATACCATGATTCAAGCTAAGAAACTAGCATTAGAACAACAGGAGACAGAAACAGATGCCTAAGAAAGATCCTTTTCAAAATCAGAAATTAGATACACTTGGTGTTTTGAAAGCTCTTAATCACTATAATCTGAATTCTAGTAAGAAAGAAGCAAAGAAGTTTCTTGCTGAGTATTTGACAGAACAGGGTAAGACTACTTTTCTGTTAAAAGATCTTAAGCATTTGAAGGATGAAGATTTTCAAGAGTCTACTGGATATGTTGCACGAATTCTTACACAGGGTAATAGTATTCCAGAGATTTCAGAAGAAAATTTTGAGCAACAAGTTAGAGATATTGGTTATAAAATTCAGAAATCTATGATGGAATTACCAGAACAGAAATCTAAACCTGTCAATGCTGTCTTGGCAGATCCCATACTTGAGTATGATGAATTTTGTGCACGGTATGGTGACATTGAGTTTCAGATAGATGTAGTAATTCAAGATTCTTTTAAACATTTGGACTTTGATATTAGTAAATGGTTGGAGGGGCATAAGGTAAAATCTAAAGATGTCAACTATATGATTTCACAGTTGACTAATCTTTTAGATGAGATTCAAGAAACTCTTTCAGGTAACGATAAGGATTTGAGTGAAGGATACAGCTGCTATACTAAGCCACAAATGAAACGATATGCAAAGATGTTAGAAGGATGGATTCAAGAGTGTAAAAGTCATATGACAGCTAAGAGAAAAACACGTAAGGTCAAGACTAAGACTCCCGAACAAATAGTCAAGAATGTCAAGTATCAGGAATCTGAGACAGATCTGTCATTGGTTAGTGTTCCACCAGAGGAAATAGTTGGTGCGAAAGAAGTATGGTTATATAATACCAAATATCGCACGTTGATGTATTATTATTCTCCAAATGGAATAACCATTAGCGGAACTACTCTTAAAGATTTTGGTCGTTGTGGTGGTAAGAAAATAAGAAAACCAGATGTTCAGCTTGGAGAAATAGTCGCACACTATAATTTTGATGATAGAGTAAGGTGGTTTGATAGTATTAGTACTAAGGAATTTACACCGAATGGTCGTCTAAATACCAATGTAATAATTTATAAGGTATATGAAAGATAATATAATTCCTTTTCCTATTTCATCTGATCGTCAGAAAGAATTGGCTGAGACATATGAAAGTACTCAGTCTAATTCTTCTATTGATCCTTTACATATTAATAAAGTTGCATTTGTTGAAGAATTACTACAAATGACAACAGTACCATTATTGAATCAATATGCTTCTCACGGTATAGATATTAAGGATAAGAGATTTCAAGTTGATTTTAGATACGCGATTGATTGTATGAAGTCGGCTATCTACCGTCAATTAGGCCTACAGCATCCTATACAGGATGTGATGGATTATATTGATATAGAGGATTAATAATGGCAATTTTGGTTGATTATAACCAAATCTTTATTGCAAATTTGATGAAACAGCCGGAGATACACGTTAGAGGCACGGCTGACGAAGATTTGGTTAGACATATGGTATTAAATAGTCTACGAAGCTATCGTACCAAATTTAAGAACGAATTCGGTGAATTGATAATTTGTTGTGACAATAACAAGAACTGGAGAAAGGATGTTTTTCCAGAATACAAAGCACATCGTAAGGAAGGCCGTGATAAGTCGAGTCTTGATTGGAATGATATATTTCAAACACTAAATAAGATCAGACGTGAAATTAGAGATGTTTTTCCCTATCTAGTGATCGAGGTAGAGAGAGCAGAAGCGGATGATGTAATCGCGATCATGACAGAAATCTTGATAAGAGAACAGAATTTGATATTATCAGGTGATAAAGATTTCGGACAACTACAAAAATATGACAATGTGTTTCAGTTCAATCCTATGAGAAAGCACTTTGTCGAGATAGATGATCCAGAAAAATTTTTAAAAGAGCAGATACTACGTGGTGACAAGGGTGATGGAGTGCCTAATTTTCTAAGCCCTAGTGATACCTTTGTGTCTGGTTCAAGGCAAGTTCCTTTATCCAGAACTAAAGTTTCCAAGTGGATTGAGATGGAGCCGGAGATATTTTGTAATTATGAAATGGCTGTCGGTTATCAGAGAAACAAGGAAATGGTGCAGTTGAGTAGTGATGTTATTCCAGATGATGTATCAATCAGTATTCTGGAATGTTGGAAAAACTTTAAACCTAACAGTAGGTCAACAATGATGCCCTACTTTGTAGAGAATAAGCTAAAAATTCTAATGGAAAGAATTGATGAATTTTAAGGAGTATATAATGGAAATTTCGTTACATGAAATATTTGAGCAGGTGTCTGAGGCATCTACACCTACAGGGAAAATTGCAATCCTACATGAGAATGATTCACAAGGGTTACAAGTATTTTTACGATGTGTTTATGATGATTCTGTTGAATGGTTAGTACCTGATACAGTTCCACCATATGAGCCGAACGATGCTCCAGAGTGGGATCTCGCAGACATGAGACTAGAACAGGAAATGCCCAAGATTGGTAGATTTATTCAAGTGAATGGCCAGACACCAATTCAAGGTAAAGATTTGACCAGAACCAGACGGGAACAGCTGTTTATTCAGTTATTGGAAGGGTTGCACCCAACAGAAGCTAATTTGCTGTTATCGTCTGTTAAGGATAAGAATCGTATTTCCAAATCCAGATTAAAACAATACAAAGGACTAACAGAGAGATTAGTCAAGAAGGCCTTTCCCGATCTTATATGAGTTTAGATATGAATAGATGTTGGTTTATAGATGTTGATGGTACGATTGTAGAACATCAATCAGATTTTAAATTGTTGGATGCTCTGTTCAATAAGGATTGGAAATTGGATAAGATTCTGCCTGGTGTAGCTCACTTGTGGGATAACATACCAGAGCAGGATTACATTGTGATTACTACGGCTCGTCCTAGTATTTTTCGTTACATGACAGAGAAAGCTCTCAAACGTCATGGTCTACGATTCGATTATATCCTGATGAATTTACCGTCAGGGCCTCGGATTTTAGTTAATGATACCAAACCAGAAAATGAAGGTGGAATGACAACAGCTCATGCGATACCAGTTGAACGGAATAAAGGGTTGGCCTGGGAAGATTTTGAAGAATATTTTAGTAGCGAAGGAACTGATACTATATAGTAGATTTCTTTTTTGGAAAGGTAGATTTCAGAAATCATGGATTTTGTGGAGAATTGAAACATGTTATGGAATACCGGCGGATGACTTTCAGTTTAGGAAGTTACCGCCGGTTTCTATTTTAATCAAAGATTTATGGGGGTTTGGAAAATGGCTACACCATCTAAAACAAGGGTAAACTTATCAGAGGGTTTACAGTTTTTACTTGATTCTATCAAGGATGAAACTGAAGAATTGAAAAATATGGCAGAGATGTTGTCAGATGATCTACCACTGTCTAAGACAGCTAGAGCTCGGATTGAGTTAGGATTCGCGATAATTAAGTCTTGTTGTAGGATGTCAAATGAATTGTTTGAATATAATGAGGGAATAACCGTAAAATATGACGATTGAAGAACAGTATGAATATTTAGTTGCGAGAGGGTTTACAAGAAGGATTAAGGAAGCTCTTGAAAAGGGATTTTATCCTGATCCAGAGAAGGGTAAAAAACTAGTAGAAAATCTTGAAGCTAAAATGGCAGCTCTCAAGGAATTGGATAAAGAATGCGGTACAGATTGATTGTTCCAGAAGGATTATATGAATCTGATACTATTATCGGATTAGTAGTAGAGGTATTAAGGCATCGGTTTGAACATTTGGTCAAACACGGAAAATGGATGGACTAATGATAAGTAAATTGTTAAATTATCACAGGAAAATTTCAGAGGTTACTATTCGAGTTGCTCTGACAGAGACAATACAGATAATATTTGTTACAGTGATATTTACAATGGTAATGTTAATGATTTCTCACCTGTTAATAGCGGGTGAGTTTGGTACTCTCTGGTGGAGTGCTGAAAGAGGTTGGTTGTGGAAGAACTTGATTGGGTAGTGATTGGTGCTTGTGTTATGTGGGGAATTGGGATGATCGGTGTTGGAATTGTTGTTTACAGGTCAGTCTCAAAAGGTGATGATGGTAAATTTGACTAGAATAATAACGGGGTGTAGTACAGTCCGGCAGTACGCCTGCTTTGGGAGCAGGAGGTCGCAGGTTCAAATCCTGCCACCCCGATTTTCGTGAGGTGGTTATTATGAATCTAAAAGATAATACGTTGAAGGTAAAGCTAATATTTGAGTTAGATGTAGAGACAGATGATACTATAGAACCGAAGCATGTGGTTAATATCATCGCGGATGAAATTCGTATTAGGAAAAAATATGATGGATTTGAAGTCAGTGGCTTTGAAATGGACTATGAGGTAAGAAAAAATCCAGATATGTGGAAAGTTTGAAAAAAAGTTTGAAAAAAGTTGCATTTAGACTTGACACGGCTAGTGTCAATATGGTATAATTAGTATTGAAGGGTTGAGAAAGGTTCTTAACCGATTGAACGACAGGACACGGAGGTGTCATGAGATTGTTTTCAAGTTTAGTTGATCGTGAAGGTTTAAAGGATAGTCGTATTTTACTTCCATTGAAAGAATTACAGAAAAGTTTAAAGAAGTGTATTGTTGTTAAGGCGTTTACTGGAATGGGTAAAACTCATTATTGTTTGACACAGAATATTCCTTATGATTTCAATGAAGATTTATCTGATTTAGCATTATACATATCTCCTAGAAAAGATGCTTTCAAAGATAAAGAAACTATCCAAAGAAATTTTCAAATGAATCTTGACAATCCTTATAATACTGATTGCTATATTTTATCAGGTTATGATTTGGAGAAAATTAAAGAAAGTTTATCTAAAGGTAGAAAAACTTTTGTTGCGGTTACAGATCAGAAATTGTGGGCAGATAAAGAATTAAGAAAATTGGTAAAACTTTACCAGAAAAAAGGCCGTCTTTCGTTGGATATTGATGAAATTGCTTGGGGAGGCACCAATGAAGAAAATCATGAGGAAGATTTAGGATTTGGTGCGGATTCTGATGCAGTATATTGGAATGATACTATTATCAGTGAATTAATTGAAATTGCAATAGAGAATGATGTTCCAGTTAGAATTACTGGTTATACTGCAGCACCGATTGAATCACAATTACAAAGTTCTGGTGTATGGTATTGTGATTCTAAATTCACCATTGAACCTGAAGAATTTTTTCCTTATATCAAACCACTTAGAATTCCTGAAAATTTTGTAGATGAAAATCCTCATCCTATAGATGTTCTTAAGCCTTTGATCATTGAACATTATGCAAAGCGTAATATTATTGGTCTTGGTATAATGTCTATTATGAAAAAGGAAAATGTTGAACATACTAGTCTGGTTGGTAGAACATACAGAAAGGCTATTCGTTCTGTTCCTTCTTTTATAGTGAAAATTGCTAGTAGAAATATGATAAATCCTTACAATTGTGAATGGTTTCAAATTTGGGAAAACGTAAAACCCATAGTTGAACTAATTCGTGTGGAAAAGGATTACATTGTATTGGCACACTCTGAAGGTAATTTCAAACTTTCTAAAAATGGAATTGAAAAACTTCCAGATAATTTTAATTATATTAGTTCTGTCAGTGAAACTTTGAATCCAGAGGAAGGAAATTGTATCGGCTTATTAGTTGTTAGTAAAGCTACTATGGGTACTGATATTCCTAATGTTGATGGCCTGGGTTCTTTGGTTATTCCAACAGCTGAATATGAGGGTGAAGCAGTTACTCCTAATGGTGTACAATTTCATGGTCGTGCTACTAGAGGTTATTATTGTGGTTTGGATGATAAAGATATGGATCGTATATCACAAGCTGGTCGTGAGTTTTTGATTCGGAATAATTACCATTATTGTGTTTATCCTAGTGCAGATCAAAAAAAGTTTTGGAATGATGTAGTTGATAGATTTACAAGTGGTGAAAATGGTATTACACAGACTTCTTATTTGTCAGAATTTCGTTCTGTTGGATATGATGTATAGTAAAAAAAGTTTGAAAAAAGTGCATTTAACCTTGACACAGCTATGCCCCATATGGTATAATAGTATTATCAA
>NZAS01000150.1 GCA_002686195.1 Candidatus Pacearchaeota archaeon
AACAGTATGGTGCCTTCTTTCTTTTAAATGTGGAGCCGCTGGTCGGACTCAAACCGACGACATTCACTTTACAAGAGTGACGCTCTATCAACTGAGCTACGAGGGCTCAAGCCCCTCACGGGGGCACTCTTCACTACAAGCCTACCCAACATCCCAAATCAAGTCACCAATCTTTATTATAAATACAATTCACCATGTTGTAAAGCATTAATACGCATAATATTCAGTATTAAACTTCCATCCACAAGAATCGTTCCAAATACACCACTCTTCACTCCAGCCCCACCCAACATACCAAACACAACATGTGAATTCTGCAGGAGGCTGTGAAGACTGATACATAATACAAAGATCGGGTGTATATTCATATGGTTCTGTATAATCACAATAATGATTATGATATATTTCTACATGTGAAGAATCATGAGTTGAACTATGTGGGGATTCTTCAACATAAAGACAGCCATGTAATAGAAGCAAAATTATAATGCCAACAAATTTCATTTAATCTCCGTCAATGATATATCAAATAATGCAAACAAAAGCTATGTAAGACGTTGCGCAAGCAATCATCAGCTTTCTAAATAAATCATCACCACTATGACGTGTAAAATCGTTCATTTTATTTCCTCCTTATTTATAGTTTTTAACCACCCAATCATACATTGCAATGCCGGAACTAGTTCCCACATTCAAACTTCTAACTGAGCCGAACTGCGCTATACTAACACAATAATCACATTCTTTTAAGAGTAAAGGAGAAATTCCTTCGCCTTCTTCTCCAAAAATCATTAGCGTATTGAGTGGCCATTCAAATGTTTCCATTGGAACACAGCAGTCTAGATTATTATCGAGTCCGACAAAAACATATTTCTCCTTGAGCTTGAGTAACTCCTCAAAATCATTAAGGTAATTCAAATCGACGTAATGATGCGTGCCAACGGTTCCTCTTCTGTCGAAGCGCTTCTTTCCAATATAAAATACTTGCGCAGCATTAAAAGCATTTGCATTGCGAATCATTGTGCTGATATTAAAATCACCCTTCCAGTGTTCCATTAGCACTGCGAAGGGGTGCGCTCTGGCGCGCAAATCCTTTTTAATATCTTCTACTTCCCACGATTTATACGTGTCGGTGACATTATATTTCCATGCACCCCAGCGTTCATTATCTTTCATTCTATCTCATTTGAAATCTGGAGTGGGAATGCAAGTTTCGGGATCTATCGATACTTCACCATTCTTGTGTGCTTCAATGAATTTTTCAGCGGCTTTTTTATTGCGAAAATTTGTAAGATAAATCATTTTCTCATCGCGATGGAGGATTACTTCATAACAACCGTGTCGAGCATGTCTGATATTATAATTGCTTGTCTTCGCCTCTTCTTTGATCTTTACAAAATTTTTAGGCTTTTTAACATACTTTTTACTCTTCTTCTTTTTCATATGTCAATTATAATAACGCCGTGATCAGTGTCTAGCTTTTCTTGTTCTTGTTCTTCTTTCATACGACGAACATATTCTTCCCATTCGGGAGGCGGCAAAGGAATTTGGATGTATGGCTGTTCTCTTTCATCCATTCTGTAGCTCCTTAATTGTTTTTTTGAGTTCACAATTTTCATCGCGCAACTCATGAATTAAATCATTCATTTCGTGAACAGTACGAATTAAAAGATCACATCTTAATTTTAAATCTTCTAATTCCTGTTCGCATTGGCTCACTTTCCTTGTCCTTTATAGGGCTTGCGTCTGCGGTGCGCCTTGCTAGGACGACTCCCAGCGCGGTGGCCATTGTGAAATGTCTCGCCGGCCGCACTCGGCGTTTTGGAATATTTACCATTACCTTGTGACGTCTTTTTAGACGTGTTAAAGATGTTATAAACATTGCCTCGAATCTTTGCCATTTTATTCTCCTTATAGTAAATAGGCTAGGTGACGTACCAAACGTCTTAAAAAAAAGGACGCCGATGGCGTCCTTGAGAAATTTAAAATATCAAAAAGATTATTTAATTTCTATGCGTAAAGGCTTTGTATCAGCTCTTGTGGGCACAAAAAGCCGTAACAAACCATTTTCAAACTCCGCTGTTGCCCCGTTGAGGTCTAAATTGCTATCATAATTCACATAAGTCTTTGAAAAACTTCGGCGCGCAATTCGACGAGAATGGACTTGTGTATCATCAATTGCATGATTAGCACTAACCGTAATAGATTTCTTCTCTGGCTTAACTTCGATCGAAAGATCTTCCTTCGAAAAACCAGCTAATGCAAATTCCATAACAGTGTCGCCATTTTCTTCCCGATAAATATCAGCCACTGGGTATCCTTGAGTTGTTCTTTGCATCAATTGTGGAAAATCCAGCATTGAATCAAAAATATCCTCAAAGACATTCCGGCCCAATAGGCTCGATCGATATTTTACAAGGGGGGTGTGTTCTCTCTTAGTCATAATATTTTCTCCTTTTATAAGCAAGTGTGTGAGCGAGAATCCCTTGCAGCGAAACTCGCCCTATCCTAATAATAAACACCCATCAATCTTAGTCAAGAGAAAATATTATTTTTTAATGAAACGACAGCGAACAATTAGATCTTAGAAGCTCAGCTTTGGTAAAAATCCTAGCCAGGACCGCATTTTCCACAAGCAATAAATCCGTCTCATTCATTGCAATAAAATTCTCTTTTTTTTCTTTATCTTCCATAAAGTTAAGATCTAAATTAATTTTGATAATCCTTTTTATATGATAGTTCGAAGAAAAACAATCGCATAATAATGCAAATACGCGAGGATTAAAAATATCTTCCTGCAGCTTGTTCTCCAATAGATCAATTAGCATTCCAATCTCAGATTCTGCAACTGTCAGCATACGCTTCGCGGCGGTTTCATCAAAGGTATAAATGGTGGGCTTTTTTTTCTCAGACATATCAATGTCCTTCCAGCCTCTCCGCTAAATCACTATACCCTCCGATGAATTTAATTGTCTTGTCATCCGTCCTTTTAAAAATCATAGGAACAGTTGTCCATTCATAAATCTCTTTTAGTTCATTAAGAACAGCAGGACGTGTTTTCAAATCTAACACACCAAAATTCTTATCTTTTTCTTTCAATAATTTGACTGCCTTGTCACAAAATGGACATTGGCTGTTAACGTATAAAATATATTTATTACTCATGATAGCCTCCAAGCTTCTTCAAAATACTTTCCATATCTCCTACCACATAAACTACTGGATTGTCTCTGGCGTGAGATGAACTTAAATGTACAGCGGTGAACTCAATCCGATCATCTAGTCCTTCGGGCCACCCTTTAGAACTCAATATCTTTTGTTTGAAATATGAATCCTTTCGGATAATTGCAATACTTTGAGGATTAATCACTACCTCTCCAAGTATAAAATTTTTAGTATCCGACGGCCATCTCTGTCTATCTTGTTTTATTTCAGTAAACTTTATTAATTCTAAATTACGCATTGTAAACCTTCTTTTTGTCAACGTACCAGACCTCTCCTTCAAAAAGAACTCCAAATTGATTTTCTTTTTCTTCTAAAATCAAAACACTGGTGGGGGACGCCAAACAATGAATTTTTATAGGATATGTCGATCCATATTTCATTAAGTTAGTAGAAGAAGGTATATAAACTAAATTACCCACCTTGGCTGTCATCAGTTGTTTCCTCCGCTTCTTTTTGCATCCCTTCGAGTTGTTTTTGCAAACCCTGTAATGCTTCCAAATCTACATTTGGCATCGACGGATATTGAGCTGTTCCCTCCGCTGGTGATGCTAACTCATCAGGATTTAAAGCATTTTTATAACCCTGCATAAGTTCACCACATTCACTTAACTGTGTATCCACTTCAAATAACTTTTTTCTAATAAAATCAATATGAGTTATGAATTTATCTGGATTTAAAGCGTCTATTACTGTTGCAAGCTTTGTAATTGTTTCCAAATGCGTTGTGCAGTCTTGCATCATATCGTTTAGGCGAAGCGGCACTTCATTTAGATCAATTGTATATTGCATTGTTACTTTCACTCATACCTCCACTATTGCATGATTTGTTGTTAGCAGTGTTGAGGCGACCGAAACAGCATTAGTTAATGCAATTCGTGTGACCTTTGCGGGATCAATAATTCCCGCCTCAATCATATCAACGATTACGCTATTCTTAAAATCATAGCCGCTATTTTGATCAACTGCTTCATTTTGGACTCTGTTGACAATAATATCAGCAGACTCTCCTGTGTTAATGGCCAGCTGTCTAATGGGTTCATAAGCTGCTTTTTTAAGTATTTCAACCCCTAAACGCTGGTCGTCGTTTTCCACTTCGACTTCTAGATTCTCTACCGCACGTACTAGGGCGATTCCTCCACCTGGAAGAATTCCCTCTTCTTGCGCTGAACGAATAGCCTCAAGTGCATCTTCAACTCGATGTTTCTTCTCTATCATTTCAACTTCAGTTGGGGCGCCCACTTTAATTATAGCAACGCCACTGGCCAGTCTAGTAATTCTTTCTTGCATTCTTTCACAGTCTTGAATATTATCGTTGTTTTTAATCTGACCTTTGAGGTCTTCAATCAACTCATCGACTTTTTCCCAATCGGCTCTGCCCCCTACAAAAGTTGTTTCATATTTAAGAGCATCCACCTTCTTGCATTGACCAAAATCAGTTAGTTTGACATCAGTTAATTTACGGCCCGACTCTCGATTAACAAAATTTGCCCCCAATGACAGGGCTAAATCACTAAGGATTTCACGACGTTCTAAACCATATCCGGGAGCTTTAACAGCGGCTACCTTCATTGTGCCACGTACGGTGTTCATGATAAGTGCAGCTAAAGCTTGTCCTTCAACTTCTTCAGCAACAATTACTAAAGGCTTTCCTTCGCGTGCCATCAGCTCTAAGACGGGTAAAATATCTTGTACCTTATCAATTTTGTAATCAGTAACAAGAACGTAAGGATCATCATATTCAACGGACCCGCGTCTCTGGTTTGTAATAAAAGCATTTGCGAAAAAGCCGGAAGCAAAATGAAAGCCCTCAACTAAATCTAATGTGGTTTCAAATGACTTTCCGTCTTCTACACTAACCGATCCATCATGACCAGCTTGTTCAACTGCCATTGATATTAATTTTCCAATGGACCGGTCATTGTTTGCAGAAATGGTCGCGATGTGCTCGATATCCTCTTGAGATTCAATAGGGCGTGAGATGCCGCGTAGAGCCTCTACAATCGATTCCAGGGCTTTATCCATACCCCTCTTCAATTCGATAGGTGAAACGCCCGCAGAGACGTATTTCTGGGCTGTATTGAGAATTGCGCGTGCGAGAATGGTTGAAGTTGTAGTTCCATCACCCGCGACAGCATTGGTTTGAGATGCAGCTTGTTTAAGCAATTGTGCGCCCGCATTCTCAAAAGGATCTTCGAAGCTAACAAACTTCGCCACAGTAACTCCGTCTTTGGTAATTACTGGATTGATATCCTTTTTATGAAGAAGAACACTTCTTCCTTTGGGGCCTAATGTTGAACCCACCACATCTGCTAATTTATTTATTCCATCTAAAAGCTGGGTCTGTAATTTCTTCCCGTTCTGAAAACGCTTTACAGTCGACTGTTGTGTCATTCTTACCTCGTTCTAATTCTGTAGTTCTTGTGTGGAGGACAGCCACTTCAAGTTTCAATTCATTGTAGACCGCATCTACGTGCCGATGCATATCACTTATTTTGCCCTGGATAAAAAGACCTATAATAATCCCTATTAATATAAGGCTAATTATAACAATTGTCAAGGGTAAAATTTGCATTTCTTAAATTATTCTCGCTGGCCACCCATGCCAGAATATTTTTGAGCTGTGCGTCCGCCAATCTTAGGGCTTGAGGGCGCCTCGGCCGCTCCAGCAACTTCAGCGGTCTTTTCGCCGATGCTTTCCGCATTCTCAATAGCCGTCTCGGCTTTGGAGTTATCAGCCAGGCCGCCGGCAAAATAACCACTCACGTTTTGAGTAAGGCTCTGAAGATCTCTAAAAATTTCAAAGATTGATTTATTAATCATTTCGCGAGCTTGCTCAACCATGTTAATTATTTTATCAGTTCCAATTTCTATTGAGCCAATGTAGACAGAACTTTGACCTGATGGGAATATTTGACCCGGCGTAGGTTGAGCGAGCGCCTCGATATTCTCGACCATTTTCTGTGTTAAATTGAAATGCCCTGTGTTCACATAGCCATATGAAATTGAAAGACATTTCTTCTTTAATTCTGGATCTGCGTTCTCATAAAAGGCGCGCGAGGCTTCTAGTCTTTCTTTATCATCTTCACCCCAGAAATATACTTGGTTCATTGTTTTTTGTCTTTCAATCTCTCTTTCTGTTCTGGCAAACTTTTGCCTTACGATTTCGTTTGCGCGCAAAGTAGCACCAAACAAAGCAGTTTTTTTGGTAGCTGTCGGGCCTATGTCTGGGTCTATCAAAAATTGTTTTACTATGTTTATTAGCGGCGTAACATAAAGTTTGTTACGATCAGCAGACTTTGCGGTTGGCTTTCTGTTGACCAATTCATCATTGTTGGCGTAATCTATAGTTTGTAAATAATTTTCAAGATTGAACTTTTCAGGATCTATTTCATTACTAATTGCTTCTTGGTTCGCTTCTATCATCTGCCCTAGAGCATCCATAAAAGCACTCTCAAGTGCTTCCGGAGTTGGCTCGGCTAATTTCTTATCGGGGAGTCCTTCCACGCTCCCTCCTCGGGAATCAAGAAAAGGCTTCGGCAATAATATATTATTTCTAGATTTTAAACTTGAGCGAGAAATAATATTGAAGATGTTTTCTAGATTAAAATCAAACCTATAGAAGTCCAGTGTACCACTTTGGTCAAATGATTCACCACTTAACTTTTTCGTAACCGAAACATATTGCATTTTTTCTACATTAACAATATCACTTACAAGATCCGTATACGAACCACCTACTTCTAACTGGCCTTCTTTATAAAGTTTAAGTGAAATTGGTGTACCATCTGCGGTTGTCAAGTCAGCAATTGTTTGGCTATTGGTCGGCACTTGTTTGCCGTCCAAAAGAACGGCCAAAAAAGATTCAAATGAAAATCCTGCCGAAGCAGCATTAAAATGTGTAATAATTGTAGTTAAAGTTTTAAAAAATGTCAGGATAGCCAAAGTCTCAGCAATTATTTGTGATTGACTCGATTGCGTAGAGTTAATTAGAGAAGCAGGATTTGAATAAAAATTAGAAAGTGATTGTATTTTATCTTTTAAATCATCTCCTGGAATATTCTTTAAAAATTGCTGCAATTGCACTCTTTGTTCTGACGGGATTTC
>NZAS01000151.1 GCA_002686195.1 Candidatus Pacearchaeota archaeon
ATAAAATATCGCCCAAACTCCAGAAGCAATCAAAGCACTTCCAACCGGTTCGGCACTCAACAAACTATAACCAACTATAACAGCAACAATTGCAACAATCAAACTAATAATGAACACAGCCCATGAATGCCTATCTCGAGCCTCATCAAGTTCCTCTCTGCAAGTAAAGTCTCTATCACAAAAACCGCTTACTTCCAATTCATTACCATCAACAGTTCGAACAGGTCTTGCAATCCCATCAGCATTCCACTTCCCACCAATATCCTCACATTGCGCTTGATCCTCTATAACTATAGAAGTCTTAGATTCATCACAAAAATCTTCATACTCCGGCGAAGGATAAAATGTTTCAATACCTTGCCAAAGCACAAGTGCAAAAACTATAACAATCCCAATCCCCAAGATAATATTCTTAACATTAATCATGCTAAAACAAAATAATTCCTCTATATAAAATCTTCTATAACTTCAATCAAAAACTTCAAGAATAGTTCCCTCATCACCTACATCAACATGATCAACATGTCCTTCTAAACTATTAAACTCTCTTGCTTCATCAACTTCAGAAAACCATCCCTCGCTTTGGAGTCTTCCAAGAGCACCTTCCCCAAGAAAATCCAAATAAGCCTGAGCCCCTTCGTCAGTACTCAAATCATATTCTTCTTCCATAAAAAACAAAGCACTCATAGATATATTAACATTTCTATACTAACAGAAAGTTAACTTTAAAAACTCCTCAAATAACAAATATCTATGGACTACAACAAACTATTAGACAAAGCATACAAAGAAGTAAAAGTCGTTTCTTCTAGCTCAGGCAGATTCGAAATCCCAAAAGTTCAAGGCCAAGTCCAAGGAAAAAACACAATCATAACAAACATCTCCGAAATCGCGCAATATCTTCGTAGACCAATAGAACACATTTCTAAATTCCTACAAAAAGAACTTGCAGCAGCCGGTAAAATCCAAAATAATCGTCTTGTCTTAAATGCAAAAATAAACTCATCTAAAGTAAACGAAAAAATAGAATCCTACGCAAAAGAATTTGTGATCTGCCCAGTCTGTGGAAAACCAGACACAGAACTTAACTCAGAAAAAGGAATCAAATCAAAACACTGCCTTGCCTGTGGAGCTAACTCCCCAATTAAGTATCATCTCTAAAATGTATCTAAAAATCCACTCTTCCTATAGAAACGTAGTAGCAATCTGCGACGCAGATTTAATAGGAAAGAAATTCGAAGAAGGAAAAAGACAACTAGACTTAAGAGAAAACTTCTACAAATCTGACAATATCTTAACAGAAGAACAAGTAATAAAATTAATCCAAAAACAAATAGAAGAAGATGCAACTTTCAACATCGTAGGACAAAAAGCAACTGAAGCAGCCATTGCCTCCGGATTGTTAACAGAAAAAGACGTCGACAAAATCCAAAACATCCCTTTCGCCTTAACATTACTTTAAAAAACCCTTCTTGCCTTCTAAAAACATGGAAACAATTTACCTCGAAAGAACAACAGAACTTAGAAAAAATTTAAAATCTCTACAAAAAGAACTAAAGGTGCGGATTGCCCTTAGAGGAAAACAAGCAATTATTTCAGGAGATTCCCTAGACGAATACGAAGCCTCAATAATTTTAGACGCAATAGGCTTCGGCTTCTCGGCACAAAAAGCTCTCCAACTA
Source organism: Candidatus Pacearchaeota archaeon (assembly GCA_002686195.1). The sequence continues at coordinate 1,683 of NZAS01000151.1, forward strand.
AAAGACCCTGACATAACATTCAAGAAAGTCCACATCAAAGATTTCACAAGAAGAAAAAATCTCAAAGAAGTTATAGCAAGGGTCATCGGTTCAAAAGGTCAAACCAAACGTGTCTTAGAAGATATATCAGACTGCGACATCATAATCAGAGAACATGACATCGGAATAATCGGTGACGCGGAAGGAATCGAATCCACAACAACTGCAATTACAAATATAATTAAAGGAACAAAACAATCAAATGCTTATCATTACTTAGAGAAAATGAACAGGGCAAAAAAACAAAAGACAACGTAACTACTTTTTCTTTTTCTTCTTAGCAGCTTTCTTCTTTGTCTTTTTCTTTGCTGTCTTCTTAGCAGCCTTCTTAGCTATTTTCTTTTTCGTCTTCTTCTTGACAGCCTTTTTTCGCACAGTTTTTTTCTTAGCAACTTTCTTTGCTTTTTTCTTTGGCATCTTAAATTTACCTCTTCTCCATCAACTAAAATGTTTTTGTTTATAAATCTATCCCAGAATTTTAAAACGAACGTCTCGGGCTGGACTCGAACCAACGACATCACGGTTAACAGCCGTGCGCTCTACCAACTGAGCTACCGAGACTTAAGAATTGGAATAAAAATAGTTATATAAATCTATTGTACAAACAAAATAACCGACGGTAATTTCTCTCACCTTAAAACCAAAACCCCAAGAATAACAACAGCCAAAATCACAATACTCCAAAAAACAATCTTCCTAATCCTCTCACGTCTTCGCCGATCATGATACTGTGCATACCCTTTCCTAATCCCTGCCTTATCTTTCAAACCCAGTTTAGACCTATGCTCATTTCGATAATCAAAAACTCTTGTCCCTCCAGTCTGAACTCTCTCTGCCATTAGCCATTAAGATTAAAAAGCCTTATAAATCTTATCTACACAATGTTAATATGGAAAAACAAAAGACAGTTGTCCTCGGAATGTCAGGCGGCGTAGACTCAAGCGTCTCAGCCTATCTACTAAAAAAACAAGGATACAAAGTAATAGGCGTCTTCCTAAGAAATTACCCCGACGAAGAATCATACCTAGATTCAACATGCCCATTTATACAAGATAGAAAATTCGCAGAATCCGTAGCCAAAAAATTAAAAATCCCATTCCAAGGCGTCGACTACCGCTCAACTTATCTAAACAAAGTCATAAAGCCAATGTTCAAACAATATTCAAAAGGCCTAACTCCAAACCCAGACATCGGCTGCAATTCAATAATAAAATTCCCAGCTCTTTGGAAAATTGCCAAAAAACACAAAGCAGATTTTATAGCGACAGGGCACTACGCCAGAATAAAAAAATCTAAAGATGGTTTCCACCTTCTATCTGGAAAAGACAAAAACAAAGACCAATCCTACTTCCTACATGACCTTTCTGTCCAAGATTTATCCCACTCCTTATTCCCAATCGGCAACTTAAAAAAAACAAAAGTAAGAAAAATAGCCAAGTCATTAGGATTCCCAAACTGGGACAAACACGGCTCAACAGGAATCTGCTTCATCGGAAAAGCAGATATGAAAGAGCTCTTAAAAGCAAATATAAAATCCAAGCCAGGTCCTGTCTTAAATCCTGAAGGAAAAAATGTAGGCACCCATCCTGGAACAACATACTTCACAATCGGAGAAAAAGTGGGCCCAAAACATAACGTAAAAATCGAAGACAAATACAGAAACCTCGTGTCTTCCAAAATCTATGTCGCAGAAAAAAGAAAAAACAACATTCTAGTAATTGCCCCTGAAAACCATCCTTCTCTAAAAAGAAAAGAAATCATAATCACAAACCTTCACAAAATAAATCCTAAATCCAATCTCCCTTCAAAGAGATTAAAAGCAAGAATCCGTCACCTAGGAAAACTTCTCCCAGGAAAACTAACGAAAAACAAATTCATCCTAAACAAACCAGAAAAAGGAATAGCCCCTGGACAATCAATCTGCCTCTACAAAGGCAAAGAACTCGTGGCTGCCGGCGAAATAAGACTTCCTTCTACCACCGATTAAACCCAAACCGGCCACCCCCAAAACAATTCCAGGACCTGGCTCGGGAATAACAACACTTATTGGCCCAACAAATTCATCAAACCCAGACTGTCCAGTCTCTCTCATCCTTACAGTAATATCTGTAAATCCAATGTAATGACTCATCACATTAATAGTATCATGAGTAGGATACGCTCCAACAACATAACTAAAAGAACTCTTCCACAAATCAGCAAAAGGATCATAAATCTCACTCACAGCCTTAGTATCATCATGAACAAACATCTTCACATCATAATTATCCAAAGTATCAGCAGTAATAGTCACTGGAAATGCCTCATCAGCCCTCACAGTCCCTGGATAATCAACACTAAAGTCTAATCCTTCAGCTTCCCTAGGCCCAGCCCCTAAAACAGCCAACAAAGCTAATCCCTATAATCCAAATCTCATAATTCAAAGTAAAAATCAAATTATTTAAAAGTTGCTTTTAGTTTTGGTAACTTTTAGATCTGAGATTTTCTTAATCTCAATATTTAAATATGCCTCCCTCTTCCTTTAATAATGGAATTAAACTCAGCCATTAAAAAAAGAAAATCAACTCGTGACTTCAAAAGAAAAAAGCCATCATTCAAAGACATCTTAGAAGCAATTGATGCTGCAATCCAAGGCCCATTTGCAGGAAACATAAACAACCTAAAATTCATAATCATAGAATCTAAAGATTCCATAGAAGACATTTCAAACCACACAGGACAAAAATGGGTTCAAAACTCCCCAGCCCTAATCATCGTCACTTCAAATGATTCTCATCTAGAAGACCTTTACGGAGAACGCGGCCGTGTTTATTCAAGGCAACAAGCAGGAGCAGCCATCTCAACCCTCCTCCTAAGATTAACAGATTTAGGCCTCACAGGTTCATGGATTGGAGCTTATTCAGACGAACGAATAAAACAATCTCTTGGCATCCCAGAAAAAATCCAAATAGAAGCAATCATCCCAATAGGATACGCTCAAAACCCCAAAGAAAAGAAAAAAACCAAAACAACAATAGAAGAAGCAACTTATTGGGAAGTCTGGGAACGAAATCGAAGGCCAACCATTTTCCCAGATCCACAAAGATAATTAACTAACTGTAACAGCTTTTACTTCTCTTTCCATACAAGGTACTCCGTCCAATTCACATATTTCAATATCTCCAAGCATTTCCCTTATATCCGTAGATTCAACAGACTGCCTGCCAAAATATAAAGTAGTTCTCCCACTATCTCTATGTCCAAGGACAGTAACACCATATCTCCTACCAATTTCTCTAATCCTTCCATCCCACTGATTAGGGTTTTCCTCAAAATAATTTATAACTATACTTTCACATTCCATAGAAACCAGTTATAAGTCCAATTTATAAACTTATGTATAAAAACAAAATAACAAAATAAGACCGCCTCTCGACAGCCTCAATTAAAACACTTCTATCCCAAGCTCTGACATCTTCGACTCTGGCTGAGCTTCCTCAGTCAATGAAGCCCTACCCAAAACATAAGGCGAATTCACTCCAGTCATAATCGTTATAACTCTAACTTTATTAGCAAAATCTTTGTTAATCCTGGCTCCAATAATCACCTGCGCATCAGAACTAATGTTCTCCGTAACCAATTCTCCAATACCAGAAAATTCTTCCAGCTTGAAGTCCGGCCCGCACGTAACATGTATCAAAGCCCCAGTCGCCCCTTTATAATCCACATCTAACAATGGATGAGTCAAAGCCTGCCGAACAGCCTCATGTATTCTATCTGTGGTATCTGCTTCTCCAACACCAATAACCGCAACATCACCACCCTTCATAATAGAAGAGACGTCCGCATAATCCAAGTTAATCAAAGATGGCAAGGTAATAGTTTCCACTATGCCTTTAATCATTGTACTAACAAGTTCGTTAGCGACGGCAAATGCTTGCTCCATTGGTAATTGTCCAGCAATATCCACAAGTCTATTGTTATCAATCAAAATAGCTGTATCAACAACTTCTGTCAGTTCTTGCAATCCGAATTCAGCTTTATCATGTCTAGCTTTCTCACATTCAAAAGGCATCGTAGCAACTGCAATAACTGTCGCTCCTGACTCCTTAGCCAACTGCGCAACAACAGGCACTGCTCCAGTTCCTGTACCTCCACCTAAACCAACAAGTACGAAAACCATATCAGCTCCGGAAGTAGCCTTCTTTAATTCAGAAAGTGATTCCTTAGCAGCTTCTCTTCCTTTTGTAGGAAATCCACCGCATCCCAAACCTCTAGTCAACTCTTTTCCAATTAAAATCTTCTCATCAGCCTTTGTAATACTTAAATGCAAAGCATCTGTATTGATAGCATAAATAGTCGCACCATTAACACCTTTATTGAAAAGCCACGTCACAGTATTTCCTCCACCCCCACCAACACCAAACACCTTGATGTTCGCCTTCCCTGCCTTCAACTCATCAAAGTTAATACTATGTGTGTCAACATTATCTAAAGCTTCTTTTGCAAAATCTAAAACCATATCTCGTTACCCCCTTTCATGTTTTTAAAACCTCTAATCATCTAAAACCCTATCCTGCGTCCTTTAAATATTTGTCTATGCTCAAAAACACATGATTCAAGACCCGACTACCACTAAAGAAGAATAAAACATCACTAAATCTTCTCAAAAACCTTCAACTTCCTAAAGATTTCGAAGTTGAACGGTCCAGAAAAAATCAGATTTTTTCTAGGACTTGTGCTTTCAAATTAATTTCCTTACAAAGCTCAGCAAACCTCTCCGCATCTTCCCTCGTCCCAGCAACTCCGGCCCCATAATGCATCGGTATCGCTAAATTAGGATTTAACATGCTGGCTGTCTCAACAGCCTCCTCAACATTCATAACATATTTTCCACTGACAGGCAACAGAGCCACAAACTCAGTCCCATGCTTCCCATACCCTGTCAAATTCTTCATCTCAGGAATCTTATCACTATCTCCAGAATGATAAATTATAACATTCCCAATCTTAATAACATACCCAAGCCAACCTTCTTGCTTAGGATGAAATTCTTTATCAACATTATAAGCAGGCACAGCTTCAATCTTTACTTGTCCGAAACTAAACTTCTCCCCAGACTCAATAATCTCCATTCTAGCTTCCCTACATTTTGTAATCTTACTCTGCGCATCAGCAGGAACAACAATCACAGTCCCCTCTTTCCTTATCTTCTCAATATCTTTTATAGAACAATGATCATAATGACTATGCGTAATCAAAATCAAATCCACATCTCCAACTGCAGAAGAAAGATTATAAGGGTCAATCGCAATCCTCTTTCCTCTATCATCCTCGATTAAAAAACCCGAATGTCCTAAAAAATCCAGCTTTATATCTCCGATTTCCATGTAATTACACACAAGAACTTAATTATAAATCTATTTATTCAGCCCCTCAATCCCCTTAGCAATCCCAAGCATCTTTCCGTCCTGCCCTTTATCACAAAGCACTTGCATCCCCACAGGACTGCCTTTAACCTCACCACAAGGAATACTAACCCCACAAATCCCTGCCAAACTAGCGGGAGTTGTCAAAGCATCGGCAGCATAAATTTCTGAAAGAGTCATCTTAGCCCCTTTACCAACATCCCAGGGCAAAACAGGCATCACAGGCAAAATCAAACAATCAACTTTCTTAAAAGCATTAGAAAACTCTTCAGAAATCAATCGCTTAACTCCAAGAGCCTTTTCATAATATTGCCCCTCAAACTCAGCCCTAGTAATCTCACTCCCGCCTAAAATCCTACGCAAAACCTCTTTCCCTCCAGAATCCTCAATTTTCTTCCCATACTTTCTCCCATCAAACTTCCTCGTCCCCGAAAAAAATTCAGAATAAACAATCGGATAATAAGTCTCAACAGCCAAATCAATATACTTAATTTCAACCTCAGAAACACCCCATCCTAATTCTTTCTTAATTTCATCAACTTTAGAATCAATAACTTTCTGTATCTTTGAATCAACCCCCTTTACTTTAATAATTCCAACCTTCATTTTGGGTGGGTGGGTGGACACCTTAATAGCCTCAATATCAATCGTCTTCGTGTCCTTCTCATCTTGCCCTTTAATAACATCAAGTAACAAAGCAGCATCTTCCACATCCTGTGCTATCGGACCAATTTGATCTAAAGACATTGACAAATCAATCAGCCCATATCTTGAAACAGCCCCATACGAAGGCTTAACACCAACAACACCACAATGAGAAGCCGGATTTCTTATAGATCCTCCAGTATCCGAGCCAAGTGCCATATCACAAAAGCCAGCAGCAACAGCCGCCGCACTCCCTGAACTCGAACCCCCAGTAATCTTCCCAGGAGCCCTTGGATTCTGAGTAACAGAAAAAGCACTATTCTCCCCGCTCGAGCCCGAAGCAAACTCATCACAATTCAACATCCCAATAATCAAACCATCCTCCTCTTTAATCTTCTCAATAACAGTCGCATCATATGTTGATTTGTAATCTTCTAAAGTCTTAGAAGCACAACTTGCTGTCAAACCAAGAACATTAATATTTGATTTAACCCCAATAACTTTCCCATAAAGCCTACCTTTCTTTCCTTTCTTTCTATCTAGCGCCTTAGCTTCAGAAATAACATCCGGATTTAATTCCAAAAAAGCATTTACCTTTTTGTCCTCTTTCTTTATCTTATCCAAATAACCCTTAACTTTCTTTTCAATCTCTCCCATCTCATTCAAAGAAAACATGTATTAATAAGCCTTATTATTAATTTGAAAAATCTCTTAAATTAAATTTCTTCCTAACAAACTTATAACCTTCCCCTAAAAATAAAACACTAGAAGACAAAACAAAAATCAGAGCCAACTCAAAGAAAGATAAATTAACAAAACCAAAAAATCCTTGTAAAACTGGAGTATATATAATTCCTAAAAACAAAACCATTGTAATTCCTAACGCTATCATCAAAGTCCTATTCTTCCAGAAACCAATTTCAAAAACAGATTTTCTCAACGAACGCATATTAAATGAATTAAACAATTGAGTTAAAGACATAACTGCAAAGGCCCCTGTCCTCGCTTTCTCAAGTCCGTCAGGTAAATAAGCATTAAAAATTATCAAAGTAAAAGCCAGCATAGCAGAAACCATCAAAATCAAAAACGGAATAATTTCCTTAGACAAAATCTCTTCCTCAGCCTTTCTTGGTTTCTCACTCAAAACATCATCGTGTCCTGGCTCTGTAGCAAGTCCTATTCCTGCCCCAGTATCTGTGACTAAATTTAACCATAGTATCTGAGTAGGTAATAGGGGTAAAGGTAAACCAAAAAGCAAGGTAGAAATAAGGGTTGCATGTTCCGCCATATTAGTTGTAACCAAAAAGAAAGAAGTCTTCCTTGTGTTATTAAAAACAATCCTTCCCTCTTCAACAGCATTCACTATAGAAGCAAAGTTATCATCAGCCAAAACGATCTCGCTTGATTCCCTGGCAACATCAGTTCCAATAATTCCCATAGAAATCCCAACATCAGCCTTCTTTAAAACAGGAGCATCATTAACACCATCCCCAGTCATAGCCACAATTTTCCCATCATTCTGCAAAGTCTCCGCAATTTTCAATTTCATCTGAGGAGTCAGTCTCGCAAAAACACTAACATTCCTAACAACATCTTTAAATTTGCCCTCAGAAAATCCTTTCATTTCTTCTTCTGTCAAAGCCTCTGGATATTTATCACTCTCATCTCCAAGTAAACTAACTTCCTTTGCAATTGCAACAGCAGTTCCCTTATGATCTCCAGTCGCCATAATAACTCTAATACCTGCTTTCTTAGCTTTCTCAATAGATTCTTTGATTTCTTCCCTTGGGGGATCAATCATTCCAACAAGTCCTACAAAAACTAAATTCTTAACTTCTTCCTCTCTTAGTTCCTTAGAATTTGAAGGAGCATCAACATAAGCTAAGGCCAAAACTCTCATAGCAGAACTTGTCATTTCCTCAATTTTCTTAAATAATTCCTTTTTCTTTTTATCACCCATAGGCAATTTTCTGTCTGCTTTAAAAAACCTGTTAGATTTCGCCAAAACAGCTTCAGGCGCACCAACAACATAAATCTCTTTCTTATCTTTCTTATCAACTAAAACAGAAAGTGAAGCCCTATATTTCAATCTCTGATCAAAAGGCAAATCGTCAATTCTTTTTTCGTGCTTTTCCATAACATCTTTTTTAAGCCCTGCTTTCTCAGCCAAAACAATCAAAGACGCCTCAGTCGGATCTCCAATAATAGAATATTTCTTGCCTTCTCTAATCAATTTAGAATTATTACAAACAGAACAAATATGCAACAATTTCCTCAGTTCTTTATTCTCTAAAGGCACAATTTTTCTATCTTTCTGTAAAAAATTTCCTTTAGGATCCCACCCATCTCCAGTAACCTCAACATCATCTCCAAAGGGCAAAACAACATTTCTTATTGTCATAGTATTTTCAGTCAAAGTCCCTGTCTTATCACTAATAATTGTATCAACAACTCCTAAAGTTTCTGTAGCTTGCAAATTTCTAACTATTGCATTTTTCCTCGACATCCTAACAGCACCAATAGCAAGTACAATTGCCAAAACAGCAGGCAAACCCTCAGGAATTCCAGAAATTAAAGAAGACAAAGTAAACAAAAACATATCTGTAAATTCTAATTTCCTAACAAAGAAACCAACCATGAAAACAATAAATGCTCCAATAAAAGCAATGGTTCCCATCTGCAAAGCCAATTTATCAGTCTTCTTACTAAAATGGCTCTTTTGCCTTTTTATATTTTCTAAAGACAAAGCAATCTTACCAATTGCAGTATCTCCTCCTGTACCTACAACAACTGCTTTTGCAGTTCCAGAAGCAACAAAAGTTCCCAAAAAAACAATATTCATTCTATCTGCCAACCCCGTTCCTTCTGGTAAAACTTTTAAATTTTTTTCAATAGGTGAGGATTCCCCAGTCAAAGAAGACTCAACAGTACTAAAATTCTTCACCTCTATTAATCTCGCATCAGCAGGCACTCTATCTCCTTCTTCAAGCAGAATAACATCTCCAGGCACCAAACTCCGCGTTTTAACTTTAACTAAATCTTTATCTCTATAAACTTTAGCATAAGAAACAACCAATTTCTTCAATGCCTTAACAGACTTCTCAGCCTTCTGCTCCTGAAAAAATCCAATCCCTCCATTAACTAAAATAATAAAAAGAATAACATACATGTCAACATAATGACCTATAAAATAAGAAATTACCGCAGCCGCAAGCAAGATATAAACAAATAAACTCTTAAACTGTTTTAAAAAAGCAATCAAATATCCATGTCTCTTTTTCTCAGGGAGCTCGTTAAAACCATGTTCTTTCAATCTAACACGCGCCTCCTCAGAAGACAAACCATCTTCATCAGTCTTCAATCTTTCTAAAACATCTTCACTCTCTAAAGCATGACTACTCTCAAAAACCTCTTTCTTCATAACAAAACCTACAAACAAGACTTTAATAATTTAATCTAATCTTTCTTCAAACCGTTCTGCATCTTCTTCGCCTCAGTAAATATCAAACTAAACAAATCCCTAACAAACCCTTCTGAAAAATCACTATTCTCAACTCTAGAATCAACAACAGCTTTCTCCCTTTCCTTATCTTCAATCGCAAAGCCATTCTCATGCTTGAACTTCCCAACTTCCTTACAAACATCAAACCTTTCTTTCAAAATATCTAACAATCTAGAATCAATATCGTCTATCTTTTTACGATATCCATCAAGTCCCATTTTATTGCTCCTCCGCAACAAATTTCTCAACCAAACCCTTAATCTCATCCCTAATTTCCCTATGCTTATCCAAATCCCCATGCCTAGGATCTTCAACATCCAAAACCTCAACTTTCTTAGAATTTTTCAAACAATCGGGCCAATCTGCTTTATCAGAATTGAAAACAACAATTTTATCAGCCCAATCAACCATCTCAAGAGTTATCCTTTTAGAAACCCTTTTCCTAACATCAATTCCAACCTCATCCATACAAGGAGTTACATGAGTAGTCTCCTCCAAACTTTTCCCATCCCACTTTCCAGGATTACATCCTGCACTTTTCACCTCGCCGCTCTTTGATTTCTTCTCAAAAAATACCTCAGCCATTTGACTTCTTCCAACATTGCTCTTACAAACAAAAAGCATTTTCATTTTACCACTCAACCTTCTTCACTTCAATTTTATTATAAACAATTTCCACTAACTTATAAACATCCATGCTATTCTCAACATTGTCATCAAAATACCTAATCTGAAAATCCTCATCTTTCTTTTTATCAAAACACTCAATAGCCATCTCCTTCGTCTTCCCATGCTCCATCATAACATAGTGCGCATCAATCTCCATTTCAGTCCCATCTATCTTTATCTTATCGCCTTTCTTCAACTTCTCAATATTCTTTCCTTTTACATTTACCATTTTGCTTTATCGAGTTGGGCCTCGGGTGGGTGGGCGGGTTCTACCATTTCTTCTTCTCCGCAACAATA
>NZAS01000152.1 GCA_002686195.1 Candidatus Pacearchaeota archaeon
AGTATTGATAAATGATTTGAAAGCAGATAGAGATGGTGATACTGCCATAGCTATAAATTTAAAACGGGATACGGGAGTTAAAGATGTCAAAATATGATCACATTAAGGATGCTTGGGTAAAAGAAGCATTGGAAGAATACAAAGATAAGATTGATGAGAATAAATCTCATCGATTGGATATCAGTTCTTATAGAGTAGAAAAGCCGTGGGGCTATGAACTTTGGTTAGAATTGAATGAGCACTATGCTTATAAGTTGATTCATATGAATGCTGGATATCAGAGTAGTTTACAATGGCATGAAAAGAAAGTAGAAACCAATTATGTTATTGAAGGTGAAGCTGAAGTGTTATTGGAAAATGAAGATGGTACGATGGAATCAAGGAGTTACAAAGCTGGTGATGGTTGGTGTGTTCCACTAAAGACTAAACATAGAGTTATTGCTACAACTGATTATACCGCACTTGAATGTTCAACTGCTCATCTAAATGATTGCATTAGATTCGAAGATGATTCAGATAGAGGTAGTGGTAAAATAGAAACGGAACATGAGAGTAATTAATGAAAACATCGTATTGTTCTAATTGTCAAGCAACTGTAAAGATTATTCATGATTTTGGGGTTGGATATATTGATGTATATTTTTGTTCAGTTTGTGATAATGAACTTAGTTATAATTTTAAGTTTTGCATTTTAGCTGCAGGCAGGGGCACACGAAATAATGATGTGGATGGATTACATAAGGCTTTATTACCATTAGAGAACAAGCCTGTTATTTCACATATCATTGATAAGTTAGATAGAAAGGTTGAGGTAGTTATAGCAGTCGGTTATAAGTCTAATCAGATTAAAACGTATTTAGATACTGTATACGATGACAGAAAGATAACATATGTTGATGTAGATAATTATGCTGGAGAAGGTTCTGGTCCTGGTTATAGTTTATTATCTTGTAAAGATGAGTTACAAGTGCCTTTTATATTCACTTCTGTTGATACTTTGGTGAAAGAAGATGCTGTATTTACTTTTGTCGGTGATAACTGGTTAGGAGTTTCTGAAGTTCCACTAGAAAACTCAATGGACTATTGTTTAGTCAGGGGTAGTAAATATTTAGATGATTTATATTATGGTACTGGGAATAGAGCTTATGTTGGAATGGCTGGTATACACGACTATGAAAATTTTTGGAATGCTTTAGAAGATAGAAAAATATTAAAAGATGAATATCAAGTTATTCATGGATTCGATGGATTGGAAAATATTAAATTAATTGATTTCACTTGGTATGATACTGGTAATAATAAGTCATATCATGAAACTAAAAAGGTTTTTTGTAATGATGTAGTTGCTAATAAAAGTGATGAGGCTGTTTTTATTGATAGGGGAAAGGTGATTAAATACTTCAATGATTCTGAAAAATCAAAATTAAGAGTAGAGAGAACTAAATATTTAAATGGAAATTGTCCAGATATAACTGTTATCAATAATAATATGTACTACTATGATTATATAGAGGGCGAGATGCTTTCTAATATTTCAGATGAATCTCTCATGAGAAAATTTTTAGATGACTGTCAAGAAAAGTTATGGGAAGAAACTTATACAGATGATACTTTTATAGAAAATTGTGAAGATATGTATGAGACAAAAACTAAAGAAAGGGTAGCGCCTTTATTTAATACTGAACTTGATAGGATATCCGTTATTAATGGTATAGAAGTAGAACCAATAGAAGATATGTTGAATAAAGTGGATTGGGACTGGTTTTACGAGAGGGCAATTCCATCTTATTTTCATGGAGATTTACAACCCGAAAATATATTATATGATAACAGTAAGGATAAATTTGTTTTAATTGATTGGAGACAGAGATTTGGTAGTAGTATTGAAATAGGCGATGTTTATTATGATTTGGGTAAAATTTACCACGCGATTATGATTAATGGTCAAAGTATATTAAAGGATATGTTTAGTTATAATAGGATTGGGAGTAATGTTAGTGTTGAATTTTATGCTAAAAGTAATTTAGTTTATTTTATGGACATCTTTAAAAAGTTTTGTAGTGATAATAACTATGATTGGAATAATGTAGAACTATTAGGAATTCTACAATATTTTAATATTTGTACTTTGTATGATAATTTTAAAGACGGTCAGTACGGTAACTTCTTATTTTTATACGGAAAGTATTTACTAGCAAAATTTTTATTAAGGAGTGTAAAATGAATAAGAAAAAACTCATAGAGTTATACAAAGAAGAATCAGCAAATGTATTTGGTAATATACCAACATCTAAAATTGTGAAGTTTGTTGATATGGTATTTGAAGCCTATGAGAATGAACAAACTATATTTGCTTGTGGTAATGGTGGGAATGTAGCATCAGTACAGAACTTAGTAGTGGATATGAATATGCATCCATTTGTATCAGAAGATAAAGGAGCTCAGACTATTCCACGAAATAAATTTAAATGTGTTAGTTTATGTAGTGACCAAGCAAGTATAACTGGTATTGGTAATGACTTGGGATTTCGTTTTATCTTTAGTGAACAATTAAAATATCAAGGAGTTGAAGGCGATATTGTTTTTGGTATGTCTGGTTCTGGTAATTCAAAGAATGTATTGGAAGCATTTAGGGTTGCTAGGGATAGAGGAATGAAAACTATATTAGTTACGAGAAATTCTGTAAATAATTGTAACGATTTTGCAGATTTAACTATATCACTTGAAGGAACATCAGAGTTTCCTGGACAAACTGGTGGTAATAATAATAACTTCCACTTCGAAGATATATTATCAAAAATAACTCATATTTCTGTGGGATTACTGAAAGAGAAGGTACATAATGAAAATTAATCCAAACATATTAAGAAAGAAAGTTATAGATATGGTTGTAGCAAAACAATCAGGTCACATAGGTGGGGCTTTCTCTATGGCTGAACTAACTGCCGTGTTATACGAAGACTATGATATCGGTGGTAAAGATAAATTAATTTTATCTAAAGGACATGCAGTTCCTATCATATATGCAGTTTTACACGAGTTAGGAAAGATAACAGATAAAGAGTTAGATTTGTTTAGAGAAATCGACTCACCATTACAAGGTCATCCAGATAAGTTGAGACTACCTTTGATGGATGCTACAACAGGTTCTTTAGGACAAGGTTTGAGTATTGCTATCGGACACTCACTTGGTAAGAAGTTAAAGAATGAAGATGGTACTATATTCTGTGTGTTGGGTGATGGAGAACTTCAAGAAGGACAAGTTTGGGAAGCTCTTATGTACTATCCAAAAACAAATCTAAACAATATGATTTGTATTGTCGATTGGAATAAAGGACAAAATGATGGGTACTCAAAAGATTTTAGTATAATGTATGACAATTTACAGGAGAGAATTACATCTTTTGGATGGGACACGAGATTAGTAAATGGTCACGATATGAGAGATATTAGAGATGTTATTGGACAATATTATCTTTTACAATTAGAAAAACCTTTGTGTATTATATTAGATACCATAAAGGGTAAGGGAGTTTCTTTTATGGAAGACCCGTCTTGGCATTGTAAAGTACCTACGGAAGAGGAATATAAAATCGCTATGAAAGAATTAGGAGTATAACATGAGAGCTACAAGAGAAGCATTTGGTGAACATTTACCTGTAATGGGTGAAAGGTACAATAACATAGTAGCGTTAGATGCTGATTTAGGTAAAGCTACTAAGATAGCTAGTTTTAGGGAGTCACATCCTGATAGATTCTTTCAGATTGGTATAGCTGAAGCTAATATGATTGGAGTAGCATCAGGTATATCTGAGTATGGTTACAAAGTATTTTTAGCGTCATTTGGTTCATTCCTAACAGGAAGATATGACCAAATCAGGTGTAGTCTTGCTTATTCTAATCGTCCTGTTGTATTGGTTGGAACTCATGTTGGTATGGCTATTGGTAAGGATGGTGTGACTCAAATGGGATTGGAAGATGTTAGTATTATGAGAGCGTTACCTAATATGGCTGTTCTTAATCCAGCATCTTTTTCAGAAGCTGTAAAGATAATTGATTATCTATGTGAAACAGATTTACAATCACCACACTATCTTAGATTGGGTAGACAACCGGTTAAAGATATAGAGATGGATTTTGAATTTGGTAAAGGACAGATTGTAAAAGATGGTAGTGATATAACTATATTTTCTACTGGTTGTATTTTAGGTGATGTGATGGATTCTGCTGGTATTATAGAAGAGAAAACATCTAAGAGTGTAAGAGTTGTTAATATGCCTACATTGAAACCAATAGATACAGATATAATTGTAGAGTGTGCTAAATCAAGTGATATGTTATTTACTGTAGAAGACCATTCTATAATTGGTGGATTAGGAACTGCTGTTTCAGAAGTGTTAACAGATAGTTATCCTAAAAAGGTTGTTAGAATTGGTTTGAATGATATATTTCCAGAGTCAGCACCACCAACTGATTTATATGAAAAATATGGTTTGAGTGCTAATAAAATAGCTGAGAGAGTTATAAATGAATCTATGGGTAAATAAAGACACAGAAATATATTGTTCATTTGCTAAGAAAGCAGGTAATACTGGTTGTCAGATGATGAATACTGCATTTCATTGGTATGGATTAAATAAAATATACAAATCATTTTCAGTAGATAATATTGAGGATGCGGTAAATTCGGTTAGAACTTTGGGTATTAAAGGTTTTGCTATTACAATGCCATATAAGATAGAAGTCTTAAACTATGTTGATGTTACAGATGCTGCCGTTTCTCAAATAGGAGCAGCTAATACTGTTATAAATGAAGGTGGTAGATTGTCAGCTTACAATACAGATTCTTATGCTGCTATGGCTTATTTGGATATGTATGATAATAAAAAGAATTTATATATTATAGGTAATGGTGGTTATGCTAAAGCTGTAAAATGGGCTGCTAAACATAATAAATTTGATGTAAAAAATATAACTAGAGATAATTGGGATGATCTATTTGATATAAAAGATTCAATAGTTTATAACTGTACTCCTGTAGATATTACAGATTGGGTTGATAAGTCAAATGATTTTATTAATTGCTTGACTTCTTCTCATACTGGTGTTAAATTAGCTACATTACAAGCATCAAAACAATTTGAACTATATACAGAAATGGAGTTTCCATTATGAAAGAAATATTAACTGTTTTACAGAATTTTATATTAGCAGATGATGTAAGAGTAAAACATTTTTTGTCCGACAAGGGTATTTCTTGTACCGCTAAAGTTTTGGGAAATATTGAATGGGTTGTGAATTATAAAAGAAACGATGATAATTATTTGATAGCTAAAGAAAAATATGATGAGTTATTACCTTATTGGAGAGAACATAGGATAATAGAAGATGATAATTTTACTTGGGCTAAATCAACTCTCGAATTATTAGAGCAAGTTAAGACACCATATGTTTTTTATTTAATAGAAGACAGAATGTTTTATCAGACTACTGAAGAAGAATTTACGAAAGTTATGCAAGATGTACACGATAATGATATTGGGTTTTTTTTGATAGGTAAAATACCTAAATATGGTTTAGTAAAACATCCACTAGCATGTCAAGATGTGGGAGTTCCACCATATGAGTATGAGACAGACAATATCTACTTTTATGAGGGAAAAAACGCACCACCTTATCCTATTTCAAATGATGCTATATATAGAGTAGATGTGTTAAAGAAATCATTAGAAAGAATTATAAATACACACGAAAAGATACCGAGAGTTTTAGAGTATGGAGGTCCTAATTGGTACAGAAGAGATTGGCCTGAGATGAAACATGCTGTCCCAAAAAATCACATAATAACATCGGATGATGATTCAGATCACGAATTGGGAAAATAATTATGATTAAATTAAAAAATAAATATGTAATAGGAACTCATGTGATGTGGTTCGAGATTGAGATGTATGCTGACTTTATTGATGGTATGGTTAATCTACTTGAAGCCGTTGAAAATAAAGAAAATGTGACGATAGATTTGTGTTTTAATTTACTACAACATTTTGAAAAAATTGATTATGATAAAATAAAGAAACATGAGTTAATCATTAAATTCAAAAAAGGCGTTTCTGAATTAGAAAAGTTAGGATTTGTAGTAAATTGTATAATCAAAGAAGGTGATGAGTTTTATTTTCACGCTGATTATAGACGAGATTTGAATTACAATTATTGTAAGAAAGTGGATTATGTGATGTGGGGTGAAACCGATAGTTTCTTTCCTAAAGAAGCATTTCAAGTAATAGAGACATTATCTAAATACACAGAAGAACAGGGTATTCATAAATACTTGTTAAGTTTTTCTGATAGAAAAATGTGGGATGCCAGTTGGGATCCTCTGGTTCATGTGGACTATAGAGATATAGAGTTTATTGATGATGATAAAGGACATTTGAATCCAAATCAAGCAAAGTCACAATTACCAATAGAAACAATGAATGAAATAAATGCTAAGGCTGATGAGTTTGATTTTGGAATGATTCAACAACCTAAGATAAGTGGTGCTTGTTTAGTATTATCATCTGATTTAATTAAGTTTGGTGTTAATATACCATTGTGTTTATTATATCATGACGATGAGGGTTTATCGATAATGTGTCATAA
>NZAS01000153.1 GCA_002686195.1 Candidatus Pacearchaeota archaeon
TGATATTTAAAAGAAACAGAAGTAAAACTTATGTCACTATGGACATAAAGGAATTTCTAAGGTTATTATGTGAATCAAAAAATAGTTAATCTACTTAATAGAGTCTTAAAGACGAGTGGTAGACAATTAAAAAAAGCCAATGAGTATATGTTTTGGTCGCCTTTTGTAGCACACCATAAACAGAAATTACAAATAAATGTACAAACAGGTAAATGGCATTGTTGGGTAAGTAATGAGGGTGGTCATAATTTATATCAATTGTTTAAGAAAGTAAATGCTACAAATAATCAATTTTCTGAATTACGTGATATTGTAGGTACAAATTCGGTTAGTTACAAAAATGATGATAGTGAAACTAAAAAACAAGTCGTTAATTTACCGAAAGAGTTTCTTTCTCTTGCTATAAAACATCCATCACCAGTATATAAACAAGCTGCAAGTTATTTGTTATCAAGGGGTATTACTGGAGATGATATATTAAGGTATAATATGGGGTATTGTGAGAGTGGCCCATACACAAATAGAGTTATAATACCATCTTATGATAAAAATGGGTCGTTAAATTACTTTGTTGGTAGAGACATATACAATAGTAAGTTGAAATATAAGAATCCACCAATATCTAAAGACGTAATTGGGTTTGAATTGTTCATTAATTGGGATGAACCATTAGTATTATGTGAAGGTGTATTTGATGCCATAGCTATAAAACGTAATGCTATACCATTATTTGGTAAGACTATACAATATAAGTTAAAAACTGAGTTATATAGACAAAGTGTTAAGAAAATTTACATCGTGTTAGATGAAGACGCTAAAATTGACGCGTTAAAACTATCAGCTAAGTTAATGAAGAATGGTGTTGAAGTTTATTATGTAGGTATGCACGATAAAGACCCATCTGATGTTGGGTTTGCACACATGATTGGTAAAATTAAAAACACTAAAAGGATGAATTTAAAGACTTTTTTACAAAGTAAGTTAGCCACAAAACAAAGTAAGTTTATAGATATATGATAAAACAAGATATTCAATTATTTGACAAGTTAAAATACATACACCACATTTCAGATATACAAATACGTAATCTGAAGAGACATAAGGAATACGAAGAGGTATTTGAACGTACTTATGAAGAAGTAAGGAAATACCCAGATAATGCAGTAGCATATATTGGTGGTGATATAGCTCATTCTAAAACAGAAATGTCACCTGAATTGGTTGACCAACTATCAAGGTTATTTAAAAATTTAGCAGATATAGTTCCAACGATAATAATAGCTGGAAATCACGATTGTAACTTAAATAATCGTTCAAGGTTAGATGTTTTAACACCTATTGTAGAAAATTTGAATCATCCACGATTATTTTATTTTAAAGATAGTGGGATTTATAAGTTTGCTGATGTATCGTTTGTAGTATGGGATGTTTGGGATAAAGAGGATGATTTTATAACAGCTGACCAAGTAGATGGTGATACTAAAATAGTACTATTTCATGGTACTGTTGATAAATCACAAACAGACTTGGGATTTAAGTTACCATCCGATGTACATATAGATAAGTTTGATGGATATGACCTTGGATTATTGGGTGATATACATAAGAGACAACATCTTAATGAAGAAGAAACTATTTCTTATTGTGGTTCATTAGTTCAACAGAATCATGGTGAGGGATTAGACCACGGCTACTTGAGATGGGATGTACCAAGTCGTAAATCTACATATGTACCTATTAAGAATGATTATGGTTATTATACTTTGGATGTAAATAATGGGGTAGTACCAATTGTTAGTGATATGCCTTCTAAATCTCGATTAAGGGTTAGAATAACAAACACTAAACCATCACAGTTAAAGAAAGTTTTAGCAGTAATACGAAGTAAATATGGGATAAAAGAAGTAATAGTAACTAAAACAGATGGTTTTGATAGAAAAGACATTGGTGGTTCAAAGATAGAGATAGGTGATATTACCGATTCTAATCATCAATATAAATTAATTAGTGAACATCTTGAAAAAAACTATGCAATAGATGAAGATACTTTACTTGAAATTAAAAAAATAAATGAAGAATTAAATTCAACGTTTTTTCATAATGAATATCCAAGAAATATTTTATGGAAATTAAAATCAATGACTTTTGATAATATGTTTTCTTATGGTGAGGATAATGTGGTAGATTTCACAAAACTTGATGGTATAGTTGGACTTTTTTCACCAAATGCAAGTGGTAAATCTGCTTTATTGGATGTTTTGTCGTTTTGTTTATATGATACATCATCAAGAGCATTTAAAGCTGAAAATATTTTAAACAATAGAAAAAATAATTTTTATTGTAAGATTAATTTTGAAATAAGTGATATAGAGTATTATATAGAAAGAAAAGCTAAGAAGTTAAGTAATGGTCATGTTAAAGTAGATGTTAATTTTTGGATGATTGATGAAACTGGTGAAACAATTTCATTAAATGGTGACCAACGTAGAACAACTAATGTAAATATTAGAAGTGTTATAGGTTCTTATGAAGATTTTGTTTTAACGGCACTATCTTTACAAAATAATAATACTGTTTTTATAGATAAGACTCAGAGAGAACGAAAGGATTTATTATCTAAGTTTATTGGTATAGGTATTTTTGATGAATTGTGGAAAAAAGCTAATGAAGAGATATCTGATGTTTCTGCAGTATTGAGAAGATTTCAACAAAGAGATTATGATACAGAATTAACAAATACACAAAAGAAATATAATTCATATACTATAGAATATGATAATTTAACAAAACAAAAAGAAGAGTGGTTAGAAGAATATCAACAATTAAATACTGATGTTATAGAAACTACAAAGAAATTAAAGAATGTTGATGAATCTATAACAGATTTGGAATCATTAAAGTCTAAAAAAGAAAATTTAAATTCAATTCTAACCGATATAGATGAAAAATTAGGTTTTTGTCAATCACAAGAAAAAGATATTTCTTTAAAAGAGAATAATTTGTTAGAAAAACATAATAAATATGCCGAAGAAGATATTGATTTTAAATATGATGAATTACAGAAACATGAAGAAAAGAAAAATACCTTGAAAATTGAACTTGATAAGTTAAAAATTCAAGTACAAAATAAACTTGATAAGATAGAAAAATTGGGTGGATTGGAATATGATAAAAATTGTGATTATTGTATGAAAAATCCATTTACACTTGATGCTATAAATACGAAAGAATTATTAGAGAAAGATAAAGAAACGGCTAACAATTATGTTACCGAGTATGATAGAATTGTTGGTATTATAAAATCACTTGTATATGTTAATGATGATAAAATACAATATGATGATATAAGACAAAAATTAAATGATGTCGAGGTATTAAAAAATAAAATAGATAGTCAATTAATATTATTAACAGAGAAAAAAGAAAATATTATTGAAAGAATGGGGTCTGTTGAACAAGATATTACAAATTATTATAAACAAGAAGAAGATGTTATTTTTAATAAAGAATTAGAAGAAGATATAGTAGAACTTAAAGATTCAATGGTTAATTTATCTGGTCTAATTGATAATATAGAAAATGATATTAAAATTGTACATGGTAATGTTAAGGTAGAAGAAAATAATAAGAAAAATATATTATCAACAATTAAAGAAGTAGAAGAGTTGGAAATTAAATATAAAGCGTATGAGTTTTATTTGAATGCCGTTAAACGTGATGGTGTTCCATATGAATTGATATCAAAAGCTATTCCAACTGTAGAAGGAGCTGTAAATGAAATATTAGCTCAAATAGTAGAATTTTCTGTAATGTTGGAAATGGATGGTAAGAATATTAATTGTTATATTGTATATGATGATAATAGAATTTGGCCTCTTGAATTGACAAGTGGAATGGAAAAATTTATTTCTTCTTTAGCTATACGTGTTGGTTTGATTAATGTTTGTAATTTACCAAGTACTAATTTTCTTGCTATTGACGAGGGATTTGGTAATATGGATTCCGATAATTTAAATTCTGTTTATAATTTATTTCAATATTTGAAATCACAATTTCAATTTACTATGATTGTATCACACATTGAGGGCATGAGAGATGCCGTTGATACTTTATTAGAACTTAAAAAAGAAGAAGGTTTTAGTAAGATAACTTTTAACTAACTTTTAATTTATTATTAGTTTTAGTATATCCTTCTTTATTTCTTTTCAAAGTTAATATATGTTGATTAAGTACAGCACTCATAGTTGTACTTTCTTCCCTAACGTATAGTCTAAACCAATCCATTAGTCTATCTTCTATTGTAAACGAGTATTTACACTTCATACCGATAATCTCCATCTTTTATCCATATATAAATATACCAAATTTTTATAATTCGATATTTATTATTATATGGAAACCAATATAATAAAACGCCAAAATTTGTATCAAGGTCTAAAAGATTTTGATGTTCTTGTAGATGAGTCTACATTTTTATCTAAATATTTTAATGTCGTTGAGCTCCCAGAAATAATACCACAAGGCAAATCATCTTTCCTAATAGGTGGTTCTGAATTTTTAAAATCTAATGTTGAACTTAGACTTGAAATTCTTGATGCTCAAGGTAATTCTATATATACAGAACCAGTTTTAAATTATACAGAAGGTATTTTTAGTAGAGTATCTATAGAAGTTTATAGTGATACTGCACCTGGTGATGCTACATTATATATTTTAAGTCAGTTAGACCCATTAACTTCCGATGTTGATGTTCCATTGGAGTGGGAAGATGCATATAATGTTCGTTGGACTCGACCAGTTTTTATTGATTCAGTAGCACCAAATTCAGAACCAATTTTCTTCCATAAACAACCAACACTTAGTGTTAATGAAATAGTAAAACCATATATAGTACAAACTGTTGCAACAGGTTCAACAGTACTTACTGGTAGTTTAAGTTCCGAAAGTAAACCACATGATGCGTATATTGGTAAAGCTTTTAAAGAAGAAGAATTAATAAGAGATAAAATAAAAGATATTTTATTAATGAAAATTAATTCAAAGGAGAGTAGAAAGAGAGGAGTTGGTAATTATAAAAGAAGAGGAAGAGCTGTACGAAGAAGTTCACCAGAAATTGATAAATTTATATTTTCGTTAAAACAAAAGTTTGGTTCAGATACAAAAGCATTATCAGATTTTGTTGGTGGTGAATTAAAAATAGATACTCCGTTAATAGATGAAACTGTATTTGAATTAAAACCACACCATCAAGTTCAACCTTACTCTTCAGAAATTATTAAAGTTGTTAATGAGGATGTGGTTGTTCCACTTGATTTAGTTACGGTATTAGATACTTTGACAAAAGAACTTATACCAGTTCCATTAGCGGAAGATAATACATTTGAAATATCTTATCCTACACCAGTAACTCAATCTATTAGTACTACTAATTTTAATTCTTATGCCGAATTAACATTAGATAATTTAAGAACATTTTCTGGCGACATATATCGTGTAAAAACATACGTTAGACCAAAGGGTTCTACTTCTGATTATGAGGTTTTAGCAGACCAAGTTATTGAAAATGTAGAAATACTTGTTGATGAAAATTCTATTTCAACAAAAGATAGAATTGGATATTTTGATAATCAAGATACGATAGATAACAATTGGACAATACATACAAATTATGCACATACAGTAACAGGTAGTTTGGATTATGATTCATCCCAAATAATAGACTCAGTAAAAATTTCTGGTTCTATGACACCAGAAACTAACGCTATAGTATTTGAGACAACTGGTTCATTTGATTTTATACAAGATACATATTATACTTTGACTTTTGATGCGTATGCTAGTGGTCAAAGTGGACTTCCACCAGTAATGGATATATATGTTTCTGGTTCTGCGTTTGGTGATACTACACAAAAAAACTTTAAAAATGTTCAACAACTTGGTCATAAACTTGGTACACTAAAAACTGATGAAAATAATTTTAATTTTGGTAAAGTAGTTCATCCATTTGTAGCAGATATTACAAGTACTGGTAAGTTAATATTTTTGATTAGAAGTGGTATTTTTTATTTATCAGATATCTCGATAACAGCTACAGCTGAAACTGGATTTAGTCCAGATTTTATGAAATTAAAGTTACCAATGCCTGGTATATTTTCGGAAAGACCACAAGAGTTTGATTTCTTAGCCGAGTTTTATGATATAAATAATAATATAGCAGAAACTGTTGTTATTAAAGAAGGTATATCTTTTGCAGGTGGTAATCTATTTTTAAGTGGTACTGATAATTTATTATCAGGTTCTATGTTTATGGGAAGTGAAATAAATACTGGTATAGAAATGGCCGGTGTTAGTTCTGGTTTTATAAGGTCAATTGGGTATGAAGGTTTCGCTAAAGCCGAAGATGGTTCGGGTCAAGCCGGATTTATCATTTATAGTGGTTCTGTACTACCTGGTAGTGGCGATAGTTATGAGGGTGTCGGTTTAGAATTACACGATGGTGTAAGTGGTTCTATGAGGTTCAGAACTGATTTGGGAGTCTTTGAGGTAAAGACACCATCTTTCTTTTTAGGGTCAACTAATCAATTTGTTAGTGGTGCAGATGGTAATATAGAAATATCATCATCAAACTTTCATTTGTCTGCTAGTGGTGATGTCAATATGTCTGGTACAATTACAGCTACAGCTGGTGATATAGGTGGATTTAATATTAGTAGTGATGCAATTTATTCTGATAGTTTTCTTTTAAGTGGGTCAGCAACAAGTAATGAATATTTTATTTCGTCTTCTAATTTTAATGTTAAGGCTAGTGGAGATATAACAGCTTCCGCGGCTAAGATTACTGGTACTGTAACTGCCGATTCTGGTCAAATTGGTAATTGGCAAATTATAGATGGTAAGTTAAGTGGTTCTAATGCTACATTAGATGCTACAGGTGCGGCATTATTTAAAACAGGTGATGGGCCCGATGATAATCCATTGAGTGGTTACTATGTAGATTTTACGCCTGGTGATTATTATGTTAGATTTGGTTCAAATTTCGCAGTATCATCAAGTGGAGTATTGATAGCAAGTGGAGCGGTAATAGAGGGTCAATTGACTGCGTCAACTGGGTTGATAGGTAATTGGAATATAGGTTCTGATTCATTATGGAAGTTAACAGGTGGAAAGTATACAGGAATGTCTTCGACTGGTGATACAAGATTTTTTGCTGGAGCCGATTCATTAGCAGAAAGTGGTAGTGGAGTTTTTAATGTAAAATCTAATGGACAAGTTACAGGCTCGGATGTATTATTTAGTGGTGGTAAAATTGCTGGGTTTACAATAGCGTCTACAGGAATTACATCTACTGATATAGGAGTACACCCAACTGGACAAACTTATGCGTTCACGGCCGGGCCTGGAAATGAATTTAATGTAAAACATAGTGGACAAATAACAGGCTCAAATGTGTTATTTGATGGTGGTGAAATAGGTGGTTTTAAACTTGGTTCAACTTTAATATCGAGTTCAAATGGTAATTTAATATTAAGTTCGGATGGTGTAATAACAGGTTCAGATGTTTTATTTGATGGCGGTAAAGTAGGTGGATTTACAATAGATTCACATAGTATTTCGAATGAAAATGTTAGATTGACTATTCATGAAACACCAGGTTTGGTTATTAAAAATAAGTTTGATGATGATGTAATTTATGTAGCAAGTAAGTCATTTACTGAAATTGGAGCTACTTATGATGAAGTGGTTAATGATGGATTTGAAACAGGTACTTGGTCTGCAGGAAGAAATGTTCTATCAACACCAATAGATGCGGCTACGGCTCCATTTAGTTGGAGTATCCAAACAGTTGGTGAAGTTTCAGCGTCTGTTACTAATAGAAGTGGGTATCCAGATGCGTATAAAGCGTATGATAATGATAATACATTAGACTTTTTTGTAGGAGTACAACCAGTTGGTTGGTCAAGTGGAAACAGATATTCTTTTAATCAAATAATTTCGTCAAGTTGGCAAGGTGGTAACACTATATTTTTCGCATTTAATTCGAGAGTAAGTCATTCGTTTATAGCAGATGAGAAGCCAAGAGCTATGGTTACACAA
>NZAS01000154.1 GCA_002686195.1 Candidatus Pacearchaeota archaeon
AAAGTTTTTAATTTAATCATATCTTACGAATCAAATCTAACCGCGAAAGTTAATGCTAAATCTTTGTCATTTTTTACTGGATTTGATAATTTTCCAATTGCAAGTAATTCGTTAGCATCGTTATAAAGTCCAATATTAGTTATATAAGTACCAAATTCTGAGTGGGTAGTGAATGCTTCATATGTTGTTCCAGGACTATAAAACATTTGATAAGAACTTGTAGATGCCGGTAATAATAAATCCATAACACTATCGTAATCTGGATTTAATACATCATCATTTACAATATACTGTGCATTATTAGGAATTTTAATACTTCCACTACGACCTTCTATAATACTAGGGTTTGTAGTATAATTAAATTCATATTTATCTGTATTGCACATATATTCATATTCATAACTTGTATGTGTTGCTTGAAATTTAAGTGTAAAACCATCACTACTACCATATTGACCAGCCTGTGAACCACCTATACCTAAACTACAAGAATTATATAAAGAACCAGTATCAGTAATTGCTATAATTCCATGTTCATAAAATACATTTCCTACTACACTTCCTGTTAATGGGCTGCCACCCGGTGTTCCAGCAGCAAAACTTGCAGAATAATTAAAATCATAAAGTTGTCCAAACCTATCATCTCTTAATTCAACTGTAGTATCACCGCTAGAATCTTCGAGAACAACGGAACCAGGTTTTATCTCTTCACCATAAAATTCTCGTGGAATTGATATAATATTTGCTTTATTATGAAGTTGTCGTGGGTTTATAGTACCCCAATTTAATTCTGGTCTACCATGAGGCCATTTTCGAGTCCAATTTCCTGCAGTATATAATGGATATCTAGTATTTTTGGATCTTCGATTGGGTACATTATCATAATGATAATAAAGATGTTTAGTTGAAAAATAGGTTGGAAGTTTATAAAATGTTCCTAAACTATATGGTTCTTTCCCATAGCTTTCAGAAATAGAATTATAAATACCATAACTTTGAGATAGTGCTGAACCTGTTAAAAAACCATGAGTACTACCACTTATGGCTTCTATTGCATATATACCACTTCCACTATCTGTTTCATTGAATGTAAATTGTTTATATGTTTTAAAAGGTCTTAACGATTTGTCATTTGAAGTTATATTCTTAAACATTTGATTGTCCTTTAAAAATCCCTATATATTATAAATATACGAGTTTTTTAAATTTTAATATTCAAGTTTAACTGTAAGCATTGCTTCTTTATTAAAATTTTTCAACAAAGGTTTACTTAACTTTGCAACTGCTAATAATTCATTACCTTGATTATATAATCCTACTGTAGTTATATATGAATTTGGATCCTTAAAAAATCCAGTATTGACTATCTGACCGTTAGATGATGTAAAATATGATGGATTTTGACTCCAATTGTATTGATTATGATGAACTTTACAAAAGTAATAAGAAGTTTTTATTTGTTCTTCACGCCTTGCCGTAAAATAACCCGATCCACTAATTGAACTAAATAATTTACCGTGATTATATTGATTAGTAGAAGTACTTGTACCAAGATTAAATACAATTTGATCATGTACACTCCAACTAGAACCAGTTTCTGCAGTTAATATATTTGGATTTAAAATTAACATTCCTGTTTCTGGATAAAGTAAACCATAAGAACCACTACCAAGTGCAGCCGTTGTAGCTGCAGTGGTATGTACACCATTAGCAATTGAACCAGAAACTATCCAAAATTCTCTTTTGGAACTTCCTATTATTGGATTAGTAGAAGCACCACTATCATCTATGAGGTTAATCTTTGGATGTTCTTTAAATATATATGCTAACTCTCCAGGATTGGCTGCAGATCCAGTCGTTGTATCTGATGTCCATGCAGTATCAAGACTCATACTTACATCACTTCCTATATTTGCAACAGTTAATGTAGTTTCTTTAACACTTCCACTTGATATAGTAACAGTACTACCTACTGATAATTCAGTAAGAAACTGAGTTCCACTTCCTGAAACAAATGTAGCACCTTTTGAAGCTGTTACCTGTCCAGTTAATTGAGTTTTATGTCCACCTAAATGTAATTCCCAATTACCTGGATCTATCTTTTCTCTATACCTAGCACGATTAATATTTATTGAAAATGCATCATCACTATAATAATTTGTACCAGACTCTCCATGAAAATTAAATTTTGTAGATTGTGCTGGAAGTAAAACTTGTCTAAGTTGTGAATATATGGCTTTAGTAGGATTGGTTTCTCCTGCGGAAGTTCCACCTTCTGAACCAAGTCCTAGCCTATGACCATACGATACTGAAAACTGAACATCTGTTGTTTGATCATTATTAGTATAAACATCCCAATAATATTTTCCAGTATTACCTGCTTGTACTGATCCAGTAAAAAAAGCTGCAAGAGATTCTGTTGCATACGACCACATAGATTCTGCTTGAGTTTTTATAACATTTTCTACCTTTTCTTTTGGTAGAAAGTTAGTATATGGATCATTAAAATTAGACATTATATCTCCTACTAAAAATCTAATCTGACTTTAATTACAGCTTCTCTATCTTGGGATTTTAATAATGGTTGGCTTAATTTTGCAACTGCTAATAATTCATTGTTATCATTATAAAGACCAACAGTTGTAATATAAGATTTAGGATTCTGTATAAAAGTTGGGTTTGTAAGATTTCCATTTGAACCTGTATAATATGTTGGATTTTGACTCCAATTATATTGACCTGATTCTACTCTACAAAAATAATGAGATGATTTTATTTGTTCTTCTCTACGAGCTTGAAAAAAGTTACCTCCTTCAATTGCTGTCCATAATGTTTGTGCACTATTATCATTTGAATCAGTAGACCTAGGTAACGATAGTCCAGTTGATGAACTAATTGCGTTTGCGTTTAATACAATAACACCCAGTTCTGGATAAAAATATCCATATGATCCAGCACTATCAATAGCAGTTTGAAGTACTGCAGTATGTGCTTCCGGTGTAACTGATGTTCCACTGCTTATTGAACCACTTACCACATTAAATACCCTTTGACTATCTCTAATTGTAGAATCTGCTGTTGCTCCACTATCATCAATTAATTTTAATTTCTGACCCATGACGGATATACCCGATCCAAGTGTGCTACCACTCAAATGTAATTCCCAATTTCCTGGGTCCATCTTTTCTCTGTATCTTGCACGATTAATATTTATTACCCAAATATCATCTGCCAAATAATTTGTTGAAGATTCACCATTTGCATTAAAATTAAATTGTGTATTACTATTAGGATTTTGTATTGCAATATTTCTAAATTGAGAATATATTGCTTTAGTTGGATTGTTACCAACAGATGTTGAAAGTGAACCCTTACCATCCCTATGACCATAAGCAACTGCAAATTGAACTTCTCGTGTTGAATCAGTACCTGCTTTATCATATACATCATAATAATAGTTACCACTACTTCCACTTTGAACCGAACTTGTATAAAATCCAGTACTACTATCATTTAAATTTGTTACACCGTTTGACCAAAGTGGTGCAGAAACAGTACTAATAATATTAGTTCTTTTATCTTCTGGATTTAGGTCTGTAAAAAAATTACTTACACCTGACATTTTATATCTCCTTTAATTATAAATATACATAATTTTAATAAAACTTGAATAAAAACTTTTATTATCTAATATATAAATATCAAAAATTATATTTTTCATTATTAAAATGATGGTGGAGTGTAATACGGATTGATAGTATCACCTTCATAATATTCAAGAACTTCACCAGGTATTTCTCGTATAGTTAAAACTCTATCCCCTGGATTAACTATAATATTAATAAGCCAAGTTGATCCAGACTCTTTTCCTGTTATCCTTAATGTATTATATTTTATTCCTGTTACATCATTTGCTACAATACGAACAGCTCTACCTTCTAATAGTTTTGGTACTCCTAATCCCGTTTCATCATGTGTTGGCATTTGTCATTTCTCCTTTATTGTGGTTTTGTCCATTCGAATATAAGTTCTTGTCCATTTGTAGACTGTTGTGTCCAAATCCATGAAGAGTCTGCAAGTTCAGGTGCTATATGACCTTTCCAGGGATTTGTATCTTCAGCTATTCCTTTATTCACCCAAGCAGTACCTGTAGGTGAAACTATAGTCCAACCTACATCACCAGTTTTATATGTTTGTCCTTCGTGTGTAATCTTTGCTAATAATCCAGCAGGACCACCCGCGTTTCTTGCAACAACTTTAAGTTTATCATCACCTGAAAATAAACCAACATTCCAAGTTTGCATATGCCGCCACCTATAGGATTCTTGAGATTCATCAGTTTGACCAATTAACACTTCAACTCCAGATTCACCATCTATTCTATATAAATCATATTCGTTATCTACTTGAAGTTGAATTATTAATGGATGTCCAGTAGTATAGTCTGACCAAGAAGAATACCCCTCTGGTACTGGATCATTTATTGCATTTCTATAAAATCTTGCTCCAGTAAAAAATCTTGCTCCAGTAGTTGCCGAACCTCTACCATCTATATGGTTGTCATTGTCATCTAATAATGGATTTTGATATCCTAAATACCAATGTAATGTACCTTCATCAGCATTTGCAGAAGTAGTAAATTTTTGATATTTTCTTTCCCAAGTCAGAAGACCTTCCCAAGTACCAGAACTTACATGAGTTTCTATTACATTTCCAGCCCATGCACCAGTAGCACCACCATTCCAGTGTCCCAACGAACTATCCGCTCTCATATGAAAAATTCCACGACCACCATCCCAAGTACCAGCAAATGCAACCCAAACTTCTGCAATATAAGTTGTGCTAGGTTCTATGTTTTCTATAATTATTTCATAATGATTATTCAATTGACCGTTTTGAACTAACATTCCTTCACCACCCATACCTTCATATGGTGAATTTGTAAAGAATTCAGCACCACCTGCTTCACTAACATAATTTGCAGAATATAAATTATTTGTACCTGCAGATAATGTTAAATCTCCAGGTCCTGTACCTTTTACAAACCAACCTAACTCATCATCAATCATATTTACTAAATCATAATCACCACCAAAAACATCACGCATATGCCAATCAAATCCCTGTTCACCAATTGCCCTAGCATTACTCTGTTGGGCAGTATTTAATGGCCAGGGTAATACATTTAATGAAAGTTGTCTATCAGGAACTAAAACATGAGCAATCCTACCTTGATATACATACCCATTTTGTTGTGCAAGACCTTGATAGGCTTCCCAATTTCGAACTGAGTATAAATTATCTATTACATCTGCTCTATAATTTTGATATAATGGTGCTAATTTTCCATACCCATCAAAAACAGTATTAAAGTACTCAAGTTGCTTACCAGCCATCTCTGAAAAAACTACATATCCTGAAATTCCCTCCTTTGTATAAGTAGGTGATGTCTCCCCTTGTTGCCATCCTCCATTAAGACTATAAGTTTCTCCAACTATATGGTTATATGAGTTTCCTGCAATAGAATCCACTCGATAATAATGATTTACATCATCAGAACTATAATATCTATGAAGTGGTGTTAATGGCCACCTCACATCATCTGGTCTTACTTCCCAATTAGGATTTATTTCTCTTGGATACATATACCAATCTATATGTTGATATTTATGTCCAGTATTGGTGTTTTGGTAGTTTGTAATTACAGAATTCTTTTCATTTTCATCCATAGTATAAAAATGATCACCACCACCCTGTACCTCCTCAAATCTATAAACGGGTGATGGATTATGATCAAAATCATAATTAGGTACAGTAAAAGTAACAGTATTTGATGGATCACTTTCACCATACTCACTTACTACAGTAACATAAAATTCATAAGTTTGTCCTGGGTACATAGGCTCTATTCCTAGTGGACCACCTCCTTGATCTCTCCACCAAGTAGCACCAGATCCAGGTGGATACTCATATGGATCTTGTCCTATAACAAACCAAGTCCAATGAACTTTTGGTATTGCTGATGTAGGGTCATTTTCTTCTTCTTCTGTTAGTATTGGTGATATATTCTCCGTTCTGGGTCCAAAAACTGGCATTCCATTCATATATAATTGATAGTAACGAGTTGCTTCACCTCTTTCATCAGGTGTTCCTGTTTCAAATGTATCAAACCTTTCTAATTTATTACATTGTATTCCAAAAATTCCGTTTCGTAAAAACGCTGTATTATGTGTATATTCTTCAAAACCTTCCATTACACCATGAAATTCTGGATCTAGTTCTAATCCAGTTGGAGTTCTTGGTTTGAGCCATGGTTGTGTCATCTCTAAAGAATCATCAAATTCAAGAAGAAATTCATATTCTTCTTCATAATCTAATTGATTAGTATAAGGAATTACATCAATAGAGTCATTCATACCAGTTAATATAATTGATGGTGGAATATTTGACATTACAAGTCCAGTAGGTGTGGCACGTTCATCAACATTATAATAAGTTATATCTTCATTCCTTGATATATCAATAGGTATTTGTTCTAAGACAGGCATATTTTCAATAACTCTACCTCTTAGATTGGGTTCTTGACTTTCATCCCATTGAGAATAATCTACTTCATCGTCACCACATGCAAATTTTGTAATTATATAAGGTTGTTGATTGCCATTTTCAACAGTTCCCAAATCTCCTGACATAGCGGCTGATAAATAATCTCTGCCACGTTTAGTCAAATGGGCTGTTACTGTAACTGAAGTTTTATCAATAAATCCCATATTTTTCTCCTATTACATTTCCCCAGGAGGTGATCCACCACCACCTGGTGATCCACCACCTGGCGGTGGATTACTTGGACTATCTAAAGTAAGTGTTATTGAATTTGACCAAGTAGATTCTTGATCTTTAGCTATATTGTAATATGAAACTCTAAAAGTATAAGTTGTACCACCAGGTACACCCCAAAGTTTACCATTGGTTGTATTTGCAAAACTGGTACTAAACTGTTGTTTAAAATCATCATTTATATAAAGTCTGTAAACATCACCAGCAATAGCATTAAAACCATCAATCTCATCCCAATCTATATTTATAATATAAACTGACTCATTAGAACCCAAAGTAGCATTTACAGTATTTAAAATTGGTATTGGTAAACTTGATTCTAAAATTCTTGCATCTACACCGTGTTTAAATAAAAGATGGTTCATTATTTCATTCGAATTAAAAACTGCCTCTGTTAATGGTAAATTATCAATAACTGTACCGTAATATACAACATCATTAGAATCTGGTGTAGTATCCCAAAGACTATAATCCACTTCATCATCACCTAATGCAAATTTAGTAATTTTATGTTTATTTGTTCCTGGAATAGACTTTTGCTGACCATCAGTATCTATAATTATATGTTCACCCATAATTGCATCAGATAAATACTCTCTGCCTTTTTTAGTAATTATTGCATCTA
>NZAS01000155.1 GCA_002686195.1 Candidatus Pacearchaeota archaeon
TACTTCTACTTCCAGCATTCACAATAGCATCCCACATCTTATCCTGTTCACTTTTAGGCTGAGCTGAGGGTTGTCCATTAAGGACACCTGCACTACGTGGTGCTGAACTTTGAACAGACCTTGCAGTTTCTACCGAACTTTGACCTTCACGTACTGGGATTCCCATATTATCCTTAAACAGCTTTACCAGAGAACTTAATGGGACATTCTCCTTAGGCTGTGTGACAAATTGCATAAAGTCACGTACTTGATTATCATTAAAGTTGTGCTTATTCTTAAGCTCATTAACGGTATTATTAACTACCATCTGTTCTTGTATTTGCTGTTGATACCTTCCTAAGCTATTATTAATCCTATCATTTTCCTGCTGTACACGAAATTGATATGATTTAGATTCTGGCTTATTATAAGCATCCCAAGGGTTAAACTCTTCTTCAGTTAATGCTATACGTCCATTGTCACGATTTTGGACATTTGCCTGTTGAGATTCCTGTGCTCTTATGTACTGCTCTACTGCACCCTCTAATTTAGATTTGTCAGCATGAGTCTTATCATACATAGACTGCCATTTTTTAGCTTCTTCCTGCCAGTCTACTTGTTTAGATACACTCTGTGAATCACCGTCAGCAACTGGATATTCTTCCAATTCCTGACCTTGTTCGGCAACATCTTCTATGTGACCGCTTTCGTCAACACTACCATCCTGATTATCAGCAACATAATCGGTGGATTTTGCTTCTGCTTCCATAATGTCTCCTTTTATGATGTCCCGAAATCTTCCATAGAAACTGGGATGCCATAAGGAGCAACCTGATTTTTAATTTCAGATTCCATTTCCTTACCAACACCACGCAATCTCTCTGATTCGGACTTCACCATATTAGCTATTTTTTCTGCTTTTACTTTATTGTCGGCTTTAGCGTCTGTCAATATATCGTGAAGTCGAGATTTGAATTTACTAACCTCGACCTGCTTACGATTATGCACAGACTCCCTTTCCGCTGTTTGAAGGTCTCCCTTCAATTTTTTAATCTGTTCTTGAGCACCTTGCAACTGTTGGCTCAACTGTGCGATTTCACTCATACGCTGGAGTACACCAGCCTTATCAAATATTTCTGGATTCTTCTTTAGAACTTCTGTTCTATCTATTAATCCTATTTTATATGCATCTAAATATACACCAAACTCAGCCCACTTGGAAGTAGGAAGTGTAGACCCTGGTACAATTCTTATATCATGTTGCCAAATATTGTTTCTGTCACGTTTAATATCTACTATAGTTCCAACCTTATCATCATAAAGGTTTATAGTTACTTCCGACATATCGTTATTAGGCTGCACCAATCTAAACATCTTTTCATATGTATAATGATTTTTAGCTAAACCATATATAACCCTGCCTAATTTTGTTATACTAAATTCTATATCTCTTAACTTAGATTTAGGTCTATCAGAACCTAATGCTATCATCTTATCAGTACCTTTACTGGTTTCAGGTGCTTTATCTGGAAACCCATGCATCATCTCTGGAAGTCCAAATATAAAGTCTATATAATGCTCACACTGCTGTATTAATTTATAAAACTCTGCAGCTAATGGTGTAGGTGCAGGATAATGTGGCTCTCCCTGTGATGTATCTACTTCTATTACAGCATTAGGATTAGCCCAATCCTTTTCTAATTGTTCCACACCATCTATAGCACTACCTACAGGAACTAATAATTTTAAACCAGCAGATGCTTGTGCATGTGATATAGCTAATTGCCACAGCTTATTCAATAGTCTTTGTTGTGGTCTAGCTCTAGATACGTCTGAAGTAGAGTATGGAGTTTCAGTCCAGTTATTAGGCATTGGTATTAATGGGTATTCATTAATATTTAAAACATATTCTTCAAGAACGACCTGTCCTAATGAAGAAGTAACGCCAATACGTGTCTGCATTATCTGCTCAAATTGTGCCTGACCATTCTCAAATATACCTGGATTATCCTCAAGGAACATTTGAAACTCACCTTCAGAAAGCACCATCTCAGTTACACCGCCCTGTTGCCCTTCCTGTTGCATCGAAATCCTATAGAACGGTACTTTAGTTTTGTAAAATCTTTCCAATACCTGATATTTATTATCAGCATAACCCAGGTCCTTAGCTTCTGATGGTGTCCACACACTTCTACTATTCTTATTCTGTGCATCTGGATAATCCTCATCATTATAAGCATCTAATTCCTCTATTATTCCAGGTACAACTTCACCAGTCTCTTCATCAACCTGAGGACCTAATTCTGGGTAGAGGGAAACAACCTGTTCACCTGTGAGGATTGTAGAAAGAATGATACCTTCAGCATCATTAAACCATCTATCTCGAGATGACGGAGGAACATAAACACGAAACGGATTGATATGTGTGAACTTTATGTCCCCTCTACCAAAATCAGACTCCCTGTCTGTATAAACATATAAATAACCAAGACCTGTTACCGCATAATCATGTATAGCATCCTTAATATGTGCATCACCATCTGAAGAATCCCATACATAGCCAAGTATAGTCTGCCATACCTTAGCCATCTTAGCATCTGAATCTTCCCTAGGGGAAGCAGTAAATACAGGAGGTCTAGATGTAAGTACAGCTTTCAGCTTTTCTATAGCAGGAGAAATTCTATCCATTGGTACATCAGGCTGATTCCTTTGATTCAACTCATCAGACTCATCTGATGTAAAGTGATTTCCCATATAGAAATCTATATCATTACGTGCCTCAGTATCCCAATCAGAACGTGCATCACGCCATTTTCGGTATAGCTCTTGGTTTAAATCCGCCCTAGGGTCAGTTTCAATCATAAGTTAATATACAACATTTTTTATATATAAATCTATATTTTTGCACCAGTCATCCAATTATACACACTTTTAATAACTTTAGGCTTATCATCACGCTGTTCATACATATCTATATCAATAGTGCTACTCCTAGGTGCCTTAGCAAAATAGTCAGCATAATACAACGCATCCAGTATATCATCATTTTTAGGTAGTGGATGTTCAAAGAACTCATCAACTATCTCTGTCATTTCTCTCCTAATATAAAGTTTCTTAGTATTTACTATTGGACCTAATGATGTTTCAAGCCTATCTGCTTTTTTTATACCAGCTGGAGGTCTGACACCTTTAAATATTCCAGGTATAAGCCTTCTATCGTTTGCAGCCATGCGAGTAACCATATCCCTAACCATTTCCTGAGCAGCTACAGTTTCTATAGTTACACGTTTCACTGGAGAATACTTTTTAGCTAAGTCTATTATTTTCTCAGGAACGTCAAAAGTTGGTATCCTATCACGAAAATACTCCAATACATATCTATTATTGTTAGAATCTACACCCAACACAAGTACTACCTGATAATCAGATGTAGATGTAGCAGTTGCGGCAACATCCACACCTATATAAACATTTATTGGTATTGCGTCTTTACCTGTAACTAAGTAGCTAAATCTACCTTTTGACTCATAACTACCAGTATAGTACTGTATTTTATCAATTTTAAACGAGGCGGATGAAATATCACGTGCATCATTCATATACTCCTGTGCAAACTTATTTACAAGACCAGCCTCTATAAACTCTTTCTTTTTAGATTCAAGCTTTTTAACTGAGAATTGGTCAGACCATAGAGGTATACCATCCTCTATAGCTCTATAAAATGTCACATCCCAAGGATAATCAGCATTATTCTTCTTAGCAGTATTATAACCATCAACTATCATCTGTAGAAAGCTGTCATAATGGACTATAGTACCAGCTAACCATATCCAGCCTTCATTACCAGGTGTCTCCTCAAGTGCAGGAAAAACGGTTGAAACGACCCATTGTTTAATAAGTTCCCGTCTTTCTGGTGTTTTAGTGTTTAATTCAGACTCAAAGTCATCTAACACTATTCCAGTATACCTTACATCTATTTCTGCACGACCCCTCAGTCTCTGAGAGGTACCTTTAGCTATAACCCTGTCTCCTTTAGATGTAACTATATCCTTCTCTGTCCATCTATTCCCTACAGAATCTCCAGCTAAATTACCAAAATAATATCTTATTTGCTGATTATACTCTATATGTGTCTTTATATACTTTAAGTGGTCTATAGCCTGTCCCTGTTCTTCTG
The DNA here is from genome assembly GCA_002686195.1 of Candidatus Pacearchaeota archaeon. The sequence goes on from NZAS01000155.1 coordinate 4,157, forward strand.
CTACCCATGATATAAAATTTCTCTCATCTTTAGATGTAAAGCATATTTTATGTAGGATAGCAGCTTTAGACAGTATAGATTTACCAAAACCTCTTGGTAGTATATTGCATATTCTGGCACCTGGTTTTGTAGTTATAAGCTTTTTTGCTACTTCATAATGAAATTCAGGAGTAGTACTCTTATCCAGAAAGTCTTTTGGTAGAAATGCTCTGCCAAAGTAGATAAGGTCATTATAAGACCTTGATAATACTTCGTCTTTAGCTCTCGAATCCTTTTGGGAAGATATAATCTTCACTCATCACCCAATATACTAGCAATGAAAAATCAATATTGTTAATATTATATATATTACCAAGATTAACCTCAAAAATAACTATATTATCCATGATTCTAGCATTTTTTTCTGCTTTTTAGCTGTTTTATACGTGCTATGTGTTCCTTTTGCTTCACCAGTGACACTATTTATCACAATATAGTTATCATTGTCACGAATTATGCTATAATCACACTTAACTTTATCTATATCCAGATAATCCCCGAACCAACTTTCGTAATTATCCTTCATTATGCTCAATCTCAGCATGTGCTATAGCTTTAGCATCTGAAGATTTCAGCTGTTCCAGCTGTTCCTGTGAAAAACCTTGAAAAACTGTTAATGACTCAGACTTTTTATCATTAGCAGGGAACATTCCAGCTACCTTCATCAGTGTTTCTATAGCCCTAAGCTTGTCTGAATCTCTAGAATTGTTCTTATCTATGATTTTTTTAGAGTTTTTTAGCAAATACTCAGGGTCAACACCAACTTTATCTAAAGCTGCCTTCATTTCTTCTGTAATCAATTTCTGTATCCTCTCTGTTTTAATTAGTTTTGATGAAGAGTTCTTAGCATAGCTTATGTCTTTAGTTTTAAATGCCTTTAAGTATGCCTTTTCTATATCTAAGCCTGTAGCTACGTACTTTGCAAACATAATTTCATTCTTTGTAGGCTTATCTCTATTATCCCTTAGTTTTTCAGCATATTCTTTGTTACTAAAAGAGTAAAAATTTCTAACTGGTCTACCTTCAAGTTTTGAATTTTCTGTAATTGTAGCCATCCCAAGTAAAGTTCGTATATATCCCACTGGCTGCTGCCTATTTCTACTTTTAAAGCTGGACTTTTTGAGTATTCTACAAACTTGCATATCATCTGTAAGCACCCAATCTCCATCATTAGCTGTCTTCCAATCATTTAGCTTCTCATCAGGGTAAAATAGCCTAAACTCAGACTCATTATCAAAAACATACTCTAACTCTCCATTAACTTTTCTAGTAAACATACATTTCTACTGTTTCCTCTTATATAAAACTATCTTATCAGCCTTCCTAGATAATTTTGTAGCTGCATCATCACGGCTAAAAGCTAATGCTATCTTGCCACCATTAGATTTAAACACATCAGAACCATTACCTATAGCTTCAACTACTACTAGGTGCCTAAGATTACAATCACAACACCAAAAATTAAAATATGACTCTGCATCTACTGCAAAAGCATCATCATCAAATGTCTTAATATTCATATATGTTCCTTATTTTATTAACTAATTTAACTATTTTAATGCTAAAGTCAAATTATTTTCTTTTTAGTTGATTTGCATATATAATATATATATAGCTATAGCTATAGCTATAACTATATCTATAGCTAGATAGCTAGGTAAGCTATATATAAAAAGAAGATTTTGAAATTAATGGAAAATACAAAAAAATTAATGTAAAATACAAAAAATAGCTGTACAATGTGTGTCTGTCTTTTTCCGTCCGCCGTACTCCGTATCGGTTTTTTTCGCACTTAACGGATTTAGTTGAAAAACATTGATTTTATTATACATAATATACGTTATACGGATTCAAGTATTGATATTATTGAAGATATAAAGAATGTTAATCATCACTTATTAGTAATTTCAGTTTTAAATTACTATTCTTTTATTGTTTTTTAATGTGAATTATTTTAACTTTGTTACGTGAAAAAAGTACATTTATTAACTATTCAAAGCGAGGAACTTACATGAGTAAACCAGACCGAATAGCTGATAGTGTAGAGCCTATTGATATACTTAGTAACTTACAGACAACAGACACCGACACAGACACAGATGAAACCAAGACGCCTAAAGTTGGAGTTAAAATCGGTGGCAAAACGAAAAAAGCTCTCTTTGACTTAGCTGAACAGACTGGAAACAAAAAGATATTAGCTTTCCTAGAAACGGCTAAAGATAGTGGCTTAATCAGTGATAGTACTAGAGTGTCTAACGCAAGTGATGCACCTAAGATGAAAAATATCAGAGTTGGGTTTAAAAAACTCTGTAAAGATAACAGCGATGGATACGACCTAAATAACAACGGAACGAAAGTACATTACTGTATTGACTTGGACGGAGTAAAGCGAATACCTAGGCTGTACATTAAAAGTGAAAAAGCTGAAGAAACTGAAGTTGAAGAAACTGAAGTTGAAGAAGCTGAAGTTGAGGAAACTAACGAAGATACGAAAAAATAAATATCTTTTAGTTAGTTGTTAAAGCCCTAACCATTGGAGTTGGGGCTTTTTCTTACATTAAAAAAATGATTACAATAAATATAAATAATAAAAAGTCCATTAGATTCAAATTGAATCAAAAGACAGAAATATTAACATTTACAAGCTATGGGGCTTTAAAGATACACCTAAAAAAATTAATTAAGTACATAGTAGAAGAAAAAATTCATAATCTTAGGATAGTAAATAAAGTAGATGGTACTGTTAGGACATTCAACTGTAAAGCTAAAGAGATAAAGATAAATAATAAACAGAGGATTAAAAAAGTATTAAAACCTAGGTACTTACCGAATAAAATGGTAACAGCTATAAGGTCAGATAAAGATATAAAAAATAATGAACGTGAAAGGTTAGTACGTGCATGTGATTTAGCTATAAAGTCAGGGAATATGGATAATGTTAAAAAGTATATTCAGGAAATGAATAACCTATGAATCACACTATAAAAGAATTAAAAGAGGCTAATGATAAAATGCTACACTTTAAAAATAGTCTGATTGAATTAGAGTCATCAGTTATAGCCTTAACTAAAGACCTTGTTAGTGCTGATAGTATTAACAGTCATTGTAAAAGAGCATTACCTATAATATCAGACTGCTATAGAAAGACCTGTAATATTAAAGAAGATTTAAACGATTATCTAAATGAATACAAAGGAATCATTGATAGTATGGGAGATGATATAGCAGAAGTAAAAATTAATATGACCATAAGTATTGATAAACTGATAAAAGAGTTAGGTCATATATTAAAAGTATTAATAACAATCAACAGGAATAATAATAATGGAAACGATTAAAATTATTATGGGTACTATTGGGTACTACATAGATAAACACTCATTGAATATAACTTTATTTATATTAGGTTATTTTCTATGTCATATAATTAATTACTGGATAAAATAAACATGAAAGTTAAAGGTAAAAAAGTTACAAAGTGGTTACCTAAACGTGATGAAGGGTTTTGTCTTATGCTGAAACACATGATTCAAAAGAATCAAGGTGATTACAGTTGGCTTGAACGCAATGATAAAGGACAGATTGCACTGTTTAGAACTACTAATGGATTAAGGCACGATTATATTGATGTCTAATACAAAAAATTTGAACGAAATACTGACTGAGGAACAGTTACGTGAAGTCATGAAGATAATAAACCTATCTAATAATGATGAAGCTATACTTGAAGGATTGAAACAGTATTTCCTATCAATTAAAGAACAGCTTGAAGCTAAGGGATTACTTAGTGATTACCTCGCTTGGGCTGTTTACGCAAACTGTAAGAACTTACTTTGATGGAGGAATAATGTCAGATAAAGTTAATAGTTTGCACCTACAACTAAATAAAAAGGGCTACATCTGCGATGATAAGTTCAGTGTTAATTTGGGTCATGCCATTAACACTAAACCAGTCGGAGGTGCTTTTTTGTTTGGGCCTGCTGGGACAGGTAAGAGCTATCTTCCTATGATACTGAGTGAACTACTTAAACGTGAATTATTCATGTATCAATGTTCATCTGGTACAAGAGAAGATGACCTCTTATTAAAAATGTTACCATCTGAAGACACAGTAAGCGGTATCAAAATAGAGGAATCTGTAGTCTATAAGGCTGCGATTAAATCTAAAGATGAAAAGGTTGTACTTGTGTTTGATGAATGGGATAAAACAAGACCTACTGCTGATGGATTCTTCTTAGATTTCCTACAGTATGGTAGGTTATCAATACCTGGTAGGGAAGTTGGTGCTAACCTAAATAACATGCTGATATTTTTTACATCGAACAACGAAAGAGATATTAGTGAGGCGTTACTTAGACGTTTCCCTAAAATAGATGTTGAACCTCTGAGTATAGATGTAGTGTATAAGGCACTCAACTTAACTCATAAGGGTCATACATACATAGGTAATATACTTTCGCTGTATGAGAAAACCTTACAGTCTGAAATGACTAAACCAGCAACGATTCAGGAGCTACGACAACTGCTTGATGCTATAACATTACTTAATGCTAATGGTGATGAATGTGATTGGGATACGCTGGTTTATATGTACGTTACAAAGACACCTGAAAATCACGCACTGCTTAGTAAAGCTATATCAGATGGAAGTAGTAACAATAATAGAGGTAATGGTAGAATGTCTATTGATGTTGATTCATTCAGTTCTATATCAACCTCTGGTGTATCTACAACGTCTGCTAAAGGTGTAATGCCATCTCTTATTGACATAAACAAATACGATTTAGTCGTAGGTGATACTGAATTGGAAGTTGGAGATGAGAAGATTACATGTTTACTTGAAAAGGACGATACTAACTATAGTAACAGTGTGAAGACACAGTTAGTAGAGTTAGAAGGTGAATTAACAGGTGACCCTGCTGATATAGATTGGATAAAATCTGTAAAAGGCTCATTGATTTCAACTAAACCTATTTTATTATGTGATATATCCAAACATGATAGATTGTTTGCAGATACACGTAATAATAATACTAATAAAGCTAAAGGTGAAATATTAGTGTTTGAACCTAATGCATGTTGGGATGATATGATAGATTTAATCTCAGTTAAAAGCGACCGATTAATAATACGAAAGGCAGAAAAAGATGAAATTATAGGTCGTTATGCACATAATAGTAGAGTACATCTTGATTTTAGGTGGACACCTGAAACAGGTGCTGAGATTATAGCTAATGCAAGTAGGGTTGGTCATGAATCCATTAGGAATTTTGTAGGTGATGGATTAGCAGGTTGGTATAATTCTAATGTTAATTTCCTCAGTAAATACGATGTGTATGATGCCCTTGATGATAACTATGATAGGTTCTGTGATATTGGTGAACTGGTATTGAAAAGTTGTATAGGCAGTAGCAGTTACGCAAATTACGGTATCAACAAATCTCCTAATGGTTGTCAGTATTGTGATGACATAGCAGTACCTTCATACGAAGCACTGGAAAAAATATCAAATGTAAAATATGGTGTTAGGTTTACACGATACAAATCCAGTGGCATAGTTATCAACACATACCATAGTAAGGTGTACGGAAGAAACCACAGATGGGACGTTATGGTTACTGGACCATTTGATTCACGTATCCTTAGAATACTGTATATGTGGGGCTTATCACACTTTTACCTATACTATATGTGTAAATTGCCTGGCTTCGATGTAGCTAAACAACTGGTTAAAAAGTATAACTGGAAACGTAGCAGTGATAGAAACGGTAATAGGATGATAACTAATAAGTCGTATAAATGTTTCATCTATCCTGATTCACTTATGTTTGCAGTTGACATTACTAAAACCAAAGTTAAAAGGTGCGATAATGTTAAGCTGGACAAGTACATAACTGATGTCATTAAATGGCTGGACGGTTGGAAAGGTGCAAAAAAATAGTGAATAGCACAATAAAAAGGAATTGGAGAAACTGGAACGACAAAAGTAATTCGTCTCAGCAGGACGGTAAGTCGAACCACAATACAAATGGCTCTGGTTCTGACGGTGATGGGGGAGGTGTAAAAACCTCCCCTATCTCTATTAATATGGACTTACGCAATAAGAAGTCCTATTCACCGTATAAAACTAATAACAAAGTTAATACTGGTGGGGTTAAGGGCAAATATGATTTCAAAAAATATTTAAAGTTTGTTGATATGGGTATGAACACATCAATAGGTAATAACAGTTTTAATATCAGTGATACTGGTTCATACTTAAAATATAACTCATGGTCAAATTCTTCACGTAGGATATATAAAATAAACAAAAGGACTGTTAATAAATGTTTTGATATAGACCTGAAGATACTACATAAGCGGAGACTATCTAACTCTTTAGCTGTAATGGTATCTAAAATAGCAGAGGATAGAGCTGGTGAACCTACAATAGGTGATGATTATTGGAGTATTCCAGAGCTATTGAATAGGGTAGTATCTAAACAGCAGTTATCATCTTGTAAGGAAACAAGAGAGAAGGAAAGAATTATAGTTATACTTGATACATCACCCAGCTGTGCTGAAGAGGCTATATTTTATATGGATATAGCTAAGGCTTCGTGCAGTTTAAATGATTTAGAAATGTATGATGCACCTAACGGATACATAGTTAAGGCATATAACAAAAAAAATAACAAGTTTGATACATTACCTAGGAATATATTTACTGTGTTTTCCAAATGGCAGATGTTTAAGAATAGGACAATAATATTTTTTGGTGATTACGATGGTTCAAATATACTTATTGATTCTGCAAAATTAAACAGTGTGTACTGGCTCAATCCTATGTATAACATTATACGTGATGACAGTCATCACGATAAAATCAGTGATAAGTTTGTAAAACGTGGAGGTAAAATTTTTAAGTGTAGTAATGAAAAAGATTTTATGAATGTTGTTAGAAAAATGAGGTAGAATATGAAATACAAAATCAGTAAGGACTATATGTATGATTCATATAATGAATCTGATAAGGTCAATCTTTCAAAAGACATATCTAAAATTAGGTATGACAGTGAAAGTCCTAGAGAATTTTATGACAATCTCATATTATACTTTAGTGATAGACCTATAGTTGTTAAAGAGCTGGATAAGTCAATCAAAAAACTCGCTTCTGAAATAACTGGTATCAGTATACTTAAAATAATAGCTAAAGAGAGTAATCGTTTAATGAAGGTGATATTAAAAAATCCTGGTATTATATCTAAGTTCGGTGTTGAGGTAGATAAAATGGCAACTAAGGATATGTTGGATATACATAAACTTAAATTAGCTATTAGTAATAAAGGTGATGTATACATAGGTGAAGATGTGACTAATCTTGAAATGCTCTTAGGTGATAGTGGATATGATAGTTCAACTAAAGAAAGAAGTGGGTTTACTGAGGTTAAATATACATATACTAATAAGAATATAAAGTTAGATGATGTACCTGGTGTATCAATCAAAGATATAGATTTACATTTAGAAGGTGAATCATAATGTCAGATGTTAAAATATTGTCCAATGACAATGATGTATTGGAGTATTCAGAACTGTTTAATATAAGAGGTAGACTTGAAACATATCTAAAAGATAGGGTTGAATGTACATTCATAAGACAAGTTGATACTGGTGATGGTAAAATATCAGTATCAATAATTAATGTACATACACTCAAAAGTGACCCAGGTTTTACGTGTGTTATATTTAGAGATAAGGATAAATCATTAGATAAGATAGAAAAATTCCTCAAATTCAGAGCCAAATCATGCGGTATAAAGAGGATTGAAGATGAAGGCTCATTGTATAAAGACATAGTAGGTATAACATGAATAAAATAACTAACAATTATGGACAGATTGTAGTATGTGATGGATGTAATGGACCTTATGGTAATAACGTGAAAGGTGGTGCACTTGTAGGCTCATATGCAATGTGTGGTGAGTGTTGTGATAGGTACGATTATGATAAGTCTGACTATAAATACGCCAATGAGGTGGACGAAATATGGGATAAAGAAAAGACCTTCAAAGATAATGTTCTTGAATATAGAGAAAGGACATATGGAAGTAGTGATTTAATAATCAGTATAACTTCAAATTAAATTAAATTAAAACAAAAGGAACACAGATGAAACTAAATTATGGTGAATTTGATGACCTAAAGAATGATACTATAAAATTCGCTAAGAATCTTTTAGTTAAAGATAAGGGTCATATACCAATAGTTTTAGCTATAACTAAGCAAGGTACAATACCTCTTGATATTAGTGCAATGCTCGATAGTGCAAGTGCTGTAGATGATGTAAATGATACAACTGCATATCATCATGCAAAGGACTTAATAGCTAAAGCAGTAGCTCAATTCATACAAACTAATAATTCCTATGCATATATGTACATATCTGAGTGCTGGTATGTAAAGAGAAAAGATGGTAATTACGCAGATATAGAAACCAGGCACATGGAAGATAAAGAAGAGGCTCTAACTATATCATGGGAATATGACGCATACAATATCTACAAGACTGGTATGACTATAATACCATTCTATCGTGATGAGGATGGTTCAATACTTATACTTAAAGAAGTAGATAAAGAGTATGACGCATCTGCCGATAGCCCAAAGTATTCAGGCAGATTTACCAGCCTGTTAAGAGTATCAGCCTAATGTGAATTGAGACAGTCTCTTATTATAGTAGCTATAACTATAACTATAACTATAACTATAATAGCTATAATAAAATAACTATATGCTATTATTAATATTATTATTTAGATATAATTAATATAACTAACTATAGCTATAGCTATAACTATAACCTAATATAGATAATATAACTTACTATAGATAAAACTTTAGTCAAAGATAAAGATATGAGATTGCTAAAAATATGAGATTCTAAAAAAAGATGAGAAAAAATTAAAAAAAATATTTGACAGAAATTTTAACAGATATAAATTTATACGTGAATTGAGATAAAAATTAATAGTTACAAAACAAGGAACATATATGGATATAGAAGATAAACAAAAAGCTACATCGTTTCGTACATCAGAGGAGCTGTGGATGCAGTTCAAGATGGTATGTACTGCAGAAAGTGTAAATGTTAGTGATAAGATAAATGAATTAGTATCATCTTACGTTAAACGTAATATACATAAAGCAGAAATAATAACACGAAACGCAGAATCTTTTGTCGCTTAAGAATGAAGTACCTAAAGTACAGGACATATACGATAGCTACATAGAATCACTACAATCAGATAAGTTTGCTACCAGATATAGTGGTAAAGAAAACTGGTATCATTCATCTGTTGCTGGAATGTGTATAAGAAAGCATTACTTTGCTTCTGTACTTAAAGTAGAGCAGTCGGATAAAAAGAATCCTAAAACATTAAGACTGTTTAGATTAGGTGATATAGTACACCATGATATACAAACAGCAGTTCAACAGTATGCCTTAGCTAAAGGCTTACCTCTCTTTATAGAAAAGGAATTATTTATAGATGACCTAAATGTTAGAGGTTTTATAGACTTAGGGTTTGTTGATAAGCATATACTATATGACATTAAAACTACTAATGCGTATAGGTGGAAGTTAATGTTTGGAAGGGATGGTGATTTCATGGAGGTATCAAAGAATTATCAGTTACAGTTAGGAACTTATGGCTTATGGTATAAGAGAGAGTATGGTGATTTAAAAGGATTAAAACTTGTATTCTATAATAAAGATACATCAATAATGAAAGAAGTGGATTTAGAATTAGATGTATTGGATAAAGCAGAAGAATACTGGCTAAAGGTAAAAGATTTAATTAGTAAAGGGCAACCGCCAATAGCTATGCACTCATCACCATACTATAGGTGGGAGTGTAACCCATCGTATTGTTCATACTACACCGTATGTGGCGGAGGTGTGGAAAGAAAGCATTTAAAAAATGTTTAAGGGTATAGCCGTGCACTCATACAAGAGTGGGATACTATGTAATTCAACAACTCATATAAATAAACTCATACTTCCTACTCATATCATATAGTTATGATTAATTACTCCTATCATATGATTATTACTCCTATGTCAAAAAGCAAGAGTCACGGCTTACCTTTAAACAATATAACAATAAATAATTCTTTAACTAAAATAACGGAGGAACATAATGGCAACTAAAAAGAAGGCAGTAAGTACTACCACCCATGATAACATGAAGTTGTGGAACTCAGTATGTACTACTGACCCGCAATACACTAAACGAGTCAACCAACGAGGTGGATTCACAGCAATAGGTGCACAGTCTCAGATAATGGAAGCAACTAAGGTGTTTGGTCCTTTTGGTACTGGGTTTGGTGTGCATACTGAGACATTCACATCATTTGATTTAGAAGGACTATGCTTATATCAAGCTACACTATGGTACAAAAGCAGAATCATTAGAGGAGAAATAAAAGAGTTCCCTATTCATTCATCTATAAAATACTCTTATAATGGCAGGATAGATGATGACTTTGCTAAAAAGGTAGCAACAGACGCATTAACTAAAGGTCTTAGTAAGTTAGGCTTTAATGCTGATGTATTCTTAGGTCTCTTTGATGACAATAAATACGTTAATCAACTGAAATCTAAACCAAAGGCTAATGGTAACGGCAGTATGTCTATAGCTATAGATGATAACATGAAAGCTAAGATAATTGCAGAATTAAACAAGTGTAGTGATACATCATTTATAACTAAAGTTAATACTGCTATTGATAAAAATACAATTAATGTTAATAACTTCAAAGAATCATTAGCTAAGGTGGTCAATCATGTTAAAGCTGATAATGCAGCTAATATTATAAAGGCTGTAGATAAAAAATATGGTGAGACTACTAATGAGTAGCGTGGATGATGTAATAGATGATGTGTTAGATGATGATGCTTACTATGACCCTGATGAAAAGATTATTATACCTGAAGGTTCATACCCAGCACATATAATATCATTCTATGTAAGCAAAGAGAAACCAACTCGATATGGTAATCCATATAATATCTATAAACCTGTCTATCGTATAGATGAATCAGTAGATATTTATGGAGGTATGTCTGTATCAGATAAGGGTATATTCCGTTTTCGTGGTAAGAATAATAATCCATCTAAAAAATCAAACTCAAAAGGAAATCTTCCATATAAAACTATGCTTGATAAACTTGAGATACCACTTAATAAAGTTGTTGTGAATGGAAAGGAGGTGTATAGACTACCATCTGTAGATGAAAGCCAGGTCTATGGTAAGCCAGTCATTATCAATGTATATCATGATACTTTTAAAGGTAGTTATGGTGTACAGAAAGTTGCTGTTGCTAACATAGCCCATGCATGGAAAGATGGTAAACCTTTAGATGGTTCACCACAGTTTTAATGTGTGAAAACCACATTAGACTATTAAAACTACTTAAATCAAAACCATACATAACTAAATCTTTTCTTATGGAAGAAGGATTTTATGAATTTGAGTATTCGATTTCTTATTTAATGTCAATGGGAATTAAGATTAAAAACAAAAAACTAAATAACGAAATGAGGTATATGATTGTCAATTAGTACAAGAGTATTACCATCATCCATAGAGTCTGAACAGGCATTGATTGGGTGTATCTTAAATGATAATGAGCAAATAGATAAGGTCATGCATTTAATACCAGAGGATGATGTTTTTTATAACAAGGTATGTAGATTATTATGGGGTATAATGTTCAGGCTTAGAAGTGAGGGTAAACATATAGACCTCATAACACTATCATCTGAGATACCTGATAAATATAAGAATGGTGGTAATGTAAATATAGTTTATGAAATGTCTGGATTCCCCGATATACCTCCATCCCCTACTACTGCACCATCATATGCTAAAACTTTATATGAAAAGTGGCTAATGAGAAATCTGATAAAGAAGTCAAGAATGATTGAGGATGCAGCTAACAATCCATCTGAAAGTGCTATAGCTAAACTTGAGGAATTATACAACAGTATAGGTGATGCATTAAACCTTCAAACATCTGACTACTTCAACTTGGATACTCTTTTAGATGATACTATTAAAAACATATACGATAAGAATAATGTTATACCATCAGGTATAACTGCACTTGATAACATTATATGTGGCTTTACCCGTGGTGAAATTTCAATTATAGCTGGAAGACCTGGACATTTTAAATCTACAATGATGATTAATATTGTAGGTAATTTAGTTAAAAAGGGTTTCAAAGTTTTAGTTATGAATAGAGAGATGAGTAATGTGGAGATGATGAAAAAAATTATAGTTATGGAATCAAGGAATATTAACTATGATACCATAAGAAGTGGTAATTATAATGATGATGAAGAAGATGATGTGATTACCACCATTAAGTATATCTCTAATGAGTATAAAAATTTAATAATGTATGATAATATAATGGACTTAGCGGGTGCTATGCGTGAGATACGTAAGCATAAGCCTGACATTATTGTAGATGATTATATAGGGCTTATTAATGTAAAGGGTATTGATGATAATAGGCTAAAGATAGATACAATTATGAAACAGTATAAGTGGGCAGCTAAAAATAACAACATGGTATGTATATTATTATCTCAGCTGAATAGGAAATGCGAAGAACGTAATAACAAAAGACCCCTTCCATCTGACCTCCGAGAAAGCGGTAGCATTGAGCAGGATGCTGAAATGATATTATTTATGTACTATGAGTGGCGATACCTCAATCAGAAATCAACACTGGGTGAGTACGGTCTTGAAGTAGTTATCGGAAAGAATAGATATGGAAAGACTGGAAACCTGAATATAGGTGTTAGCGGAAGTAAGTGTAAAATGTATGCAGACTCTGATATAGCACTCGCAAGTACCATAATAAAGGAGAAGTAATATGACAAGTTTTATATGCTGTATGCAAATGTTATACAGATACTTCTATTATGGAAGTGTAGAATTTTATGAATGGTTACTTAAACTAATTGGAGGATAGAACATGATACATGTAAGTAAAGTAAAAAAGGTATTCCACGATAGTGGTGTACAAATATCAACTAATGCTATAAACCTAATAAGAGATGACTTCAATAGGAATGTTAGAAGAATGGCGAATAGGTGTAGTGATGGTAATGTAAAAAGATTAACAAATGATACATACCATATAGCCTTAGGACATTTAGATAACTATCTAAAATAAAAAGGAGATAATATGAAAACAATATTATTATTTGAGTTCTTTGTAATTACACATATTATACTACTGTTTGTACTGTACATAATATACAACATGTGGAAAAATAAACGGTGAGGACTAATGGTATAGTTGTAGTTAAGTTTACTGAATCTGAACTGAATATACTTTATGAATCCTTAAAGTATATGCTACAAATTAAGAATCTTTCGGTGTTTGATGATGCTGATAAGTTGAAGAATGATTTAGAAGATATTAACAAATGGATATGTAATGAGAAAGAAAAAGCTAAAGAAAAAGCTAAAGAAAAACATTAAAAGAGGCAGACGCAATCGCCAACGTGGTCTTGAGCTACAGCGTAATGCTGTTAGATTAGCTAAAGACATGGGACTCAATGCATATAACCGTGATAGAGGCGGTGCTCAACATGAGATGGGTGATATAGAAATAGAAGACAAGTTTTACGGCTGTAAAAGACGCAAGGTCATACCCAAGTGGCTCTTACCTGAAAAAAGTGAGGTGGGAGTGGTATTTAAAGCCGATAGACACCAAACCATGATTGCACTACCCCTATCAGTATACTATTTACTACTTAAACTGGCATCTGATGATGAATAAACTTATACTGAATATGATAGAGCAACGTCTATCTGTAGGTGCTAAAAAATACGGAGAAAATATAGATGTTGATGATGGTAGGAATTGGACTGTCGAAGCATTAGAGGAGTTGCTTGATGCATGTGTGTACATAGCTGCAGAAATTTTAAGATTAGAAAAAAATAAAATCAAAGGAGAACTAAAAGAAAATGACTAAATCAGAAGTACAAAAATACCTATCCAACTACAAAGATGATGAAGAATTGTTTGTGATGTGGTGGGATAAAGAGTTTATCGATGGGTGTTCGTATAAACCAATTACTGACAAAGAATGGAAAGGGATATTAGATAGATTAGATGGCTATGGATTTGGTATAGTAAATGAAGAAATATTTCGAGCAATGGAAAGTGAACTTGAAGATATAAAGGAGAAATAAAATGATATCAGACATATCAGCAAAGATAAACACAAGAACACCAAGCAAATGGACTTGTCAGTTATTTGGTAGTGATTCCGATATTGAATGGACACCGCAAAAAGGTAAAGAACCTAACTGGTTTTGGAGA
>NZAS01000156.1 GCA_002686195.1 Candidatus Pacearchaeota archaeon
TAACTTAACACAACTCTCAATGTCCTTCTTTGAAATCTCAGGCTCCCCAAAAAGAGATTCAAACATCTTTCTCAATTCTATAACAGCAAAATTATATCCCAAAACATCTACATGCTTACTAATCTCCCTAATCGCATAATTAACCTTATGCTCAACTTTCCTCGAAGACTTCCCTTTCTTTACACTTTGCGTCCAATCAAAAACCTTCTTAATAAACTTCAAGCTCCCTTCAACACCTTTATCACTCCAGTTAAAATCTCTATTTGGACTAGATATGCTCACTAAAAATAACCGTAATGCATCAGCCCCGTATTTCTCAATTGCGTCAAGAGGGTCAACAACATTACCCAATGATTTTGACATTTTATTTCCATCTTCTCCTTGAATAAATCCTTGAACAAATAATCTTTCTGCAGGTTCATCTATTTTTAATATGCCTATATCACGTAGAAACTTAGTATAGAATCTAATATATATGTCATGCATAGTAGCATGCTCTTTACCACCTATGTACAAATCAATAGGAATCCAATATTTAGCTTTTTTAGAATCAAAAATTTTAATTTTATTTTTTGGATCACAATATCTTAAATAATACCAAGAAGAATTAACAAAAGTATCCATCGTATCTGTTTCCCTCCTTCCTTGTTTTCCACAATTAGGACATTTCACTTTTATCCAAATTTCTGCCTTCTCCAAAGGATTCCCTTTCCCAAATTCAACTTTCTCAGGCAACTTCACAGGCAAATCTTTCTCTTTGATTGGCACAACGCCACAATCATCACAATAAACTACTGGAATAGGAGTTCCCCAATATCTTTGCCTAGAGATTAACCAGTCCCTCAACCTAAAATTAACAACTTTCTTCCCAAGCTTCTTCATCTTCAAAGCCCCAGCAATATGCTCAATAGCCTCCTCACTTTTCAATCCATTAAATCCTTTTGAATTCACTAATTTACCATAGCCTTCAAAAGCTCCCTCTCCTTTCTTTTCACCCTCAATAACCTGCTTAACCTCCAAGTCATATTTCTTAGCAAAATCAAAGTCACGAGCATCATGTGCAGGAACAGCCATCACCATACCAGATCCATATTCTGCTAAAACAAAATTCCCAGCCCAAATGGGAACTTCTTCTCCGGTTAAAGGATGTTTTGCTAAAGCGCCAGTAAAAACTCCTTCTTTTTCTATCTTATCAATATCTTCTTCTGCTACACTACCAGATTTACTTATAAATTTCTCAACTTCTTTCTTCTGCTCATCCGTAACAATACTCATAAGCTCAGGATGCTGCGCACTAATTACCATAAAAGTCACCCCAAATAAAGTGTCAGCTCGCGTTGTAAATATTGGCCATTTTTTTCCGTTGATCACAAATTCAATCTCAACCCCCTCACTTCTTCCAATCCAATTTCTCTGCAATTTCTTAATAATTTCTGGCCAACCATCCAACTTATCAATCCCTTTATAGAGTTCGTCCGCATAATCAGTAATTTTCAAAAACCATTGCTCCAAATGTTTTATTTTCACTTTTGTATCTTCATGCCTCCAACACCTCCCATTATGCACCTGCTCATTTGCCAAAACAGTATTACATTTCCCACACCAATTAACTGGACTTTTCTTTCTATAAGCCAATCCCCTTTCCAACATTTTTAGAAATATCCATTGATCCCATTTATAATATTCTGGATCATGGGTATTAAATTTTCTTTCCCAATCATAATAAAACCCCAATGCCTTAAGTTGCTTCAAAAAATTAGAAGTTGATTCATCAGTATATTTTTGAGGGTGAACACCTTCAGTTATAGCCGCATTCTCAGCAGGCAACCCTAAACTATCAAACCCCATAGGATGTAATACATTAAAACCATTCAATTTTTTAAATCTTGCATAAATATCTCCAAGTGTATATGTAAAGGCATGTCCCATATGTAAACCACTTCCACTTGGATAAGGAAATTGCTCAAGCACATAAAACTTCTTCCCTTTCCCTTCCTTGCTCTTAAAAGCCTTCGCCTTCTCCCACTTACTTTGCCACTTTTTCTCCAATTTACCAAAGTTTATCTCAACCATACTAATCTCTAAGAAAGAGTTAATTTAAACTTTATCATGGATACTATCTAGTATAAAGCTCAATCTCCTTCAAACTAAAAACACAAGGTCCTCCAATAATTTCAAACACCCCACCAACATCTCCTAACATTTTTGTAAATTTATTTTTTCCCTGAACAATCCTTCCAAAGGCATTAGTAGGAATATAATGTGAAAAACAAATCATTTGAAACAAATCTTCAGACGCAACATCCGGCCTTCTAAAATCATACAATCCTGAGTATCTAACAAATATTTCTGCACCTTTATGAGTTGGATGGTCAAAAACTCCAAAATAATCTTCACCCCTATTCTCAACAGGAAAATTTCTATGTTTCCAAGATTCTAAATTACTTAACAATCTATCATCAGTTAATCCACAATATTCCACACGTTGAGATTGAGTAACTAATTCACCCATAAAACTCTATAGACAACATCCTTATAAAAATTGTTATACTCAACTAAAACCCTTCATTCGAAAAATCGAGCATCCCTTTCTTCTTCAACTGCGCTTTCTCGTTCTTCCTATACTGAAACACAATATCCCCTTTAGTATCATCATCTTCCCAAGGCACAATTAAAACCACATCTCCATCTCTAAGCCAAAATCTCCTTTTAAATCTTCCAGGGACCCTGCAATTTCTATTCTTCCCATCAGAACATTTTATATCCATTCTATTTCCCCCAAGCCTCTGCTCAACAACTCCCATTATTTGGCCATCTCTCGGAGTCCTAATCCTGGTCGGAACCTGCTCTTCCATGCCCGGCTGCTCCGGCTTCTTAGGCTCTTCTTCCTTAACTTCCTTGAAGTCCCCGAAGGAATTATCCTCATCTGTCATTTTTCTTATTTTGTCCTTAAAAATGATAGACTAGAAACTTTTAGTTTCTTTGTCTGTCATACAAACCCTTAGAAAAATACCTTTTTAAAATTATTTAATCACTATCAAGAAAAATCAATAATCAATCTCAACCCAACTCGGCTCCTCTTTAGGTCTAGAAATATTAATATATAATCCTTCAATATAAATTTGTGCTCTCCTAGAAGATACTCTTAATCTATATCCTAAAACACCATTATGAACCAAAGTACTACCATCTCCAAAGTCATCACTAGTTCTATTATGAGAATTATCAACCTTATCTTTTATACCAAATAAAACACTACAGTCATCTGTCACGTCAACCACATTTACCAAACTCATATTTTTTTACAATTAACAAACTATAAAAACATTCACATACTATAATTAAAATGATACAAGCACAATTGTCTTCAGAGAAAATTTCCTCAAATTCAAAGGAAGCTTTCACACTATATGACAAATCACGCTTCGGAGAAAGAGCAAGAAACAAGATAGAATACTCCTTAGTCGAAGCCCTCTTCCTCGTTCAAGAAAAGAAAATCCAAGTTTTCTCAGGAAAAAAGGAACTAGACGAAGATGCCCTATTAAAAAAGCTAAGAAGCATCGACAAGAAGGTAGAAACAAAATTAGCAGTCTTCTCAGATTTAAGACAAAGAGGTTTTATAGTAAAAACAGCCTTAAAATTCGGAGCAGAATTCCGAGTCTATGAAAAGGGCGTAAAACCTGGACAAGACCACGCTCGCTGGGTCCTATTCACAGTAAAAGAATCAGACAAAATAAACTGGCATGACTTCTCAGCCAAAAACCGCGTAGCACACTCAACAAA
This sequence comes from Candidatus Pacearchaeota archaeon, assembly GCA_002686195.1. Next base: position 3,784 of record NZAS01000156.1, read on the forward strand.
AAAGAAACTTCTAATAGCAATTGTCGACGACGAATCCGACGTAACTTACTATGAGATAGGTTGGATTAAACCCTAATCAATAAGAAGGTAAAATCAAAAATTATATTTTCTTTTCAATGCTGAAAATTTAGTAATCTTAATATTTTTCATTGGAATATTAGCACTAATCCATAACTCTGGGACCTTTATTTCTTTCAAATCTTTCAAATTTTTAAAAACTTTATTTGATTTAATATATTTATTCCAAATTTTTGTTAGGTGTGGTTCTGGAACTTTCATAAATTGGTCTAAACCAAATTGCTTTTTCGTTTCAACAGGAGAAGTATAATTGTGTTCTCTTACAAATTTAAAACAATTTTTTGGTATATCAAATTCCAAAACATATTCTGGCTTGATAAAAAACTCAATTTCTTTCATAAAACCACTTTTAATCCAGGATTGAATTCTAAACTTGGGAATTGCGCAAATATACTTCATATTTAAAGCATTCTTGAAATCTTTTTTAGGCTTACCATAACCTTTCTCATCATTCTTATCTTGAAAAAAAGGAGTATTTACTTTTAATACACCTGCTTTTTGTAAAGATTTTAATTTCCTTGCTGTTACAGTGTGGATTACCTTCATTAATATTCAAAATGTTATTTCAATATAAATCTTCTTATTTCAAGTTTATCTAATTCCATAAAAAACTACCACAATAATCTTTATAACCCAATTAATTCTAAAACAATTATGCCTGATCTCGTCAAGCTAAATCAAACAAAAGAGGACATCTTATCAACAATAAGACTCAAGGGGCCTTCATTGCCAATACAAATAGCAAAAGCCATATCTGTTGATCCCCTTTTCGCAGCAGCATATCTCTCAGAACTCCTCTCCGAAAAAAGATTAAAAATCAGCAACATGAAAGTCGGCTCCTCCCCACTATACTACATTCCAGGACAAGAACCTCTTTTAGAAAACTTCTCTCAACATTTAAACAACAGAGAAAAAGAAGCCCTAATATTACTAAGAGAAAAGAAAATCCTAGAAGACACAAACATCACTCCAATAAACCGCGTAGCCCTAAGAGCGATTAAAGACTTCGCAATTCCATTAAACATAAACCTAAACGGACAAACAAAATTATTCTGGAAACATTTCCAAACAAATGACGAAGAAATCAAATCATTAATAACTTCTTCTTCAAATGCCTTGAGACAAGACGATCGGGCTTCGGGCGGGAGGGTGGGTTCGTCCTCAACCGCAGAAAAAAAAGAATCTGCTCTAAAACCAACTCCTCAACCAAAAAAAACAATAACAACTCAAGCACAAATAACATCTAACAATGCTTCCGAAACGAATGCCTTGGGGCGGGCGGGAGGGTTACCCAATAAACCAATTAAAAAACCAGTTCCAGAATCAGAATTCTCAAGAGTAATCAAATCCTATTTACAAGGCAAAGATCTAGAAATCCTAGAAATCATCTCAGAAAAGAAGCGAGAACTGGAAGCAAAAGTCAGTACAAACACTCTATTCGGAAAACAATCTTTCTACCTCTCAGCAAAAGACAAGAAGTCAATAAATGACAATGACTTATCATTAGCAATCCAAAAAGCCCAAACAGAAAAAATGCCAGCCTTATTAATTTCCCCAGGAAAACCAAATAAAAAAGCCCAAGAATACCTAGAAGAATGGGACAACCTAGTAAAGTTCGAGCAAATCAAATAATTTTGGCTTCCTTTCTTTCGGGAGGGTGGGTGGGCTCCTTAATAAGAAACCAAAATTAAACAATAAGACTGCGCAACTCAAAATTACAGTCCAATTAAAGCATAAGACAGTAAAACTAAATTCAACTGTCCAATTTCAAAAACAACTTAGTAACCTTTAAAAACCTGATTTCCAAATCATAAACTATGGGAAGAATAAAATCTACAATGGTTAAAAGAGCAACGAAAAAGTTACTCAAGAGTGAAAATGTCTTTTCCTCAGATTTCGAAAATAACAAAAAACTATTAAAAGACACAATGCCTTCAAAATCCATAAGAAATAAGATCGCAGGATACATCGCGAGATTAATGAAAGCAGAAGAAGCAGAAAAATCAAAAGAATAATAGGTGAACATGGCAGAAGAAAACAAGACCTTGGATCTCAATCCAGGGAAAGAACAAAAAGGTGAAAACAATATAGTTTTTGTAGGAAGTAAACCTCTCATTAATTACATTCGTTCTGTAACAATTCAATTCAAAAGAGAGAATTCCCAAGAGGTTGTAATCAAATCCCGTGGTAAGTTCATATCAAAAGCAGTCGACATCGCAGAAGTCGCAAGAAGAAATTTAGAAGACTTAAAAATTGCAGTAAAAGACATTAAAATCAACAGCGAATCTTTCCAAACAGCCGAAAAGAAAACTAATATTTCAACTATGGACATAACACTAGCGAAGCAATAATATAAGACAGTACTCTTCAACGCAACTGTCCAATTTCCAACTCTAAAAAACTACTTTTTCTTCAACAACTTATCAACCTTCATATCAATCCTTTTCAAAATCTTAATTCTTCTCCTATTCATAATCAAATTAATGATATCAAAAATAACCCAAATAACAAATATAATACCAACAGTTCTAAGCCAAATCCCTATCTGTCCAACTTGAGTAACCAAATCACCTACTGTTTCTTCTAAAACCATATATACAAAACAATCCCAATCTTTAAAAACCTTTCAAAATTCATACTTTCGGCTCTGTAGCTCAGGGATAGAGCGCCGCTCTCATGACTCGAAGGTGCGTAAGCATCGAGAGCACAACGGACTTCCTGTCTGTTGTGTTGGCTAATGCGAAGCATTAGACAATGGGAAAGGCGGAGGTCGAGGGTTTAAATCCCTCCAGAGCCATATTTACAAAGCAGCATTAATCTTATCAAAAATCTCTTTCATCTCTTCTTCACTTGGCTTTGGCTCTAAAGGTCCTTTAGGCAACTCTCCCAACCCATCATCAAATTGCCTAGGCAACAAGTGCACATGAGTATGTTCAACACCAACCCCAGCAACAACCTGTTCTACCCATTCAGTATCAAATGCTTTCTTCAAAACCCCAGCCATATAATAAGTATCGTCCATCAGTTTACCATAATCTCCTTTATTCATATCCCACACCCACCTAGAATGCTCCTTTGGAATTATCAATGTATGTCCTTTCGATTGCGGATTAACATCTAACAAAGCAATATTGTCCTTACTTTCCCAGAGGAAATTTTCTTTCCCACCCTTCACAATCTTACAAAAAATACAATTATCTTCTAACATAGTTCATACCCTTAACCTGTTCAGCCCTTCTTGCCCTAATCTTCCCATATATCCATCCTATCAAAGCCCCAACAAGAAAATAAATAAAAAACATAAGAACATAACCTAATCCAGTAAAAATATAAGCAAGAGCCATATTAGTTATATCTAAATTCTCTATGAAAAACATTGGTAAATCTTCAAAAAAATCAAATAAATAAAAAAACCTAAATTGATAAACAATATACACAACTAAAAGAACCACTCCACCCTTCAACCAATAAGGCCAATTTCTCCAACCCATTTTAACCTAATTCCAAGAAAACACTCCTCTATAAAAACTTTCCTTCATCAACTGCCTATTAACATCTTCTCTCCTCATACTCTTAGGTGTAAACATCCTAAAGAACCGACGCTTCTCATCTTTCCCAAGCATCGCAGCACTCAACCTATTTATCTCTTTAGAAAACTTGCTCTTCCGATTATAAACCGAAGTCGGTATCCTAGTAAACAAGGCCCTAACATTTTTCTTATCATCAGGAATTCTAGCAACAACAGGAATTCCAACACTCTTTTCAATATCTTTCAAACCAATCTCATACAATTTATCCCTAGTCTTATTAACAATAATCCCTGAAATTGGCTTCCCTCTCTGTTCAGCCAACTTAGCAGCCCTAAGTGAAGTACTCAAGGTAGGATAATCTGGCGTCGTCACCACAAAAAGTGCATCAGACGCAAGCATTGTACTCAAAATCTCCGCATTCAGCGACGGACTCGAGTCAATAATAATAAAATCATAATCTCCCTTAAGCCCTTTAATCTTATCCTTCAACTTAAAATAATTAAGTCTCCCATTCCAAACATAACTTCCAGGTATCACATCAACTCCAAACTTATTATGGACAGCACTTGACATCTTAGCCTTCCCATCAAGAACTTCATGAATTGTCCTCTTAGGTTTAACAATGTCCATGTGCAACCCAAGATTCGGAGCAGAATAATTCGCATCAATCAAAAGCACTTTCTTCCCATGATGATTATGCAAATCAGCAGCAAGAGAACTCGCAATCGTCGTCTTACCGACCCCTCCCTTTATTGAAACTATTCCAATTGTCTTAGCCATTCATATCACCTTAAACAAAGAAAACTCTTATCCTTTAAAACCTTTTCTAATTCCTAGAATAAGTCCCAACCAACTCTGCCTGCCCAACAATATGCCCTTCCATCGCATCTAACAATTGTTGCTTCCCTGCACCTTCTCCAAGATTCAGCTCCTGACTTAAAGCATAAACCTTAAAGAAATAATTATGCTCTCCCGACGGTGGACAAGGCCCTCCATATCCAATATTTCCAAAGCCGTTTGTCCCTGAAATTCCTACCTGTTGTCCTCCAGCAATCTTCACACTTTCTGCAACGGGAACATTCCAAACAAGCCAATGTACAAAAGTCCCCCCCGGTGCATCAGGATCATCAACAATCAAAGCCATTGTCTTCGCCTCCCTGGGGATTTCCGAAATTTCAAGCCCAGGACTCATATTACTACCATCACACGTATACTCCGGAGGAATCGGCTCATCCTGCCCAAAAGCCTCAGATTTAATTTCCATTCTAAAAAAAGCCCACATAACTATTTATAATTACTCAAGCAAAGTCAAAGCCCACATGACCCCAATCCCTAACAAGAACGCAATCAACTGCCCTAAGCCATGACTCAATTTAGTAGAATGTTTATGTAACTCAGGTATTAAGTCACTTCCAGCAATATAAATAAAGCCCCCAGCCGCAATTGGAACTAAAATCATTTCAATATCGAAGACAACACTTCCAACTAAGAACACAACAACAGCCCCTAAAACAGCCAACAAAGCACTACCAAAATTCATTAACAAAGCCTTAGCCTTAGAAAATCCTCCATGAATCAAAACTCCGAAATCACCTATTTCCTGAGGAATCTCGTGCAAAGCAACAGCAATCGTTGTAGCAATTCCTGCAGGAATCGACACTAAATAAGAAGCTGCAATAATCACCCCATCCAAGAAATTATGCAAACCATCTCCAATCAAATTCATATAAGCAAACGGATGCACTTCCGCGTGCTTCTCATCTAAAACATCTCCATGACAATGATGCCAATGAATCACTTTTTCCAAAACAAAAAATATAACTATCCCTAATAAAAAGTAAAGACTAATATTAATCCCAAAGCCATTTTCAGCAACAGCCTCTGGCAACAAGTGGATAAACGCATCTCCAAACAAAGCCCCAGCAGAAAAACTAATTAAATAAATCAAAGCCTTTCTCAATTTAGCAATTTGAATCCCAAGAGTAAACAGCCCAACTAAACTCACTAAGCTAACAATAATCACAGATACTAAACTATAAACAATTATTTCATTCACCATCGCATAAAAAGAAAAATTAACTATAAAAACCTACTCACAATTCCTGCTCTCAATCTCCCCATCAGAATCAAAGTTATAAGTGCAAAATGTTCCAAATTCTGGAATTGTCTCTGAAAACTTAACATATTCCCCACCTTCAAATTCAAAAGCTACTCTCGTCTCCTTATCTGTTCCTAAATCTCTATCACAAATCTTAAGCTCTTTATCAGAATTAATAACAGTTACTTCATGGCAACATAGTTCAACAGTGTCCCCGTTCTTTAAAGTAAAACTCTCAACACCAGTAACTTCACCTACAGCAGATCCAAAAGGAGTTGGCGTGCCAACACCATGTCCCACATTACATGTTAGAGTTTCTGTTTCAACATCTTCTGCCCCAGATGTCTGAGTACCATCATCTCCATTAGAACTAAATAAAAAATATAATGCCCCTCCAACAACAGCTACAACCAACAATATTACCACAAACGAAATCACACCAAATCCTCGTGCATTCATACTAAACCTAAGAAATAATCCTTTTTAAAACTAACCAACAGTAATAACTCCAAAAATCTCCAAAATACCAATAACAATAGTTGCAAGCCCTCCCAACCTAATAAGCCAAGTAGGTCCCTGCCTTCTCTTAAAATCAACGCCAACACTTCCCTTCCCAATCTTAGGCAAAAACGGAAGAGAATAAATAAAACCAGGAGCTAACAAAAGCAACAATCCAATTACAATCCCAAGTATTCCATAAATTCCCATTATTTCTTCCTCGTATCTACTTCTTTCCCAATATCATCAACAAGAACTTCACCTTTAATAAGTTTATCCAAAACATCTCTTAAGTCCCTTACCTTAACTCTAACTTGCTTTTCACTATCGCGGTCCCTAATCGTCACATCATTCCCTTCCAAAGAATCATAATCAACTGTAACAGCAAAAGGCGTCCCAGCAGTCGCACTTCTTAAATACCTTCTCCCTATACTCCCAGAGCCATCATAAACAACAATAAAATCTCTCTCAAGCTCCAACTGAACATCTTTAGCAAGTTTCACAAGCTCTGGCTTTTTCATCAAAGGAAAAACAGAAACATCAATAGGTGCCATATGATAAGGAATTGCAAAAACAGTCTTCCCTTCTTCTTCTCCTTTCTTCTCATAAAACAAATCAATCAAAGCATAAGTCGGCCTATCAGTACCAAAAGCAATCTCTAAAACATGAGGCACAAAACTCTCACCATTTTCTCTTTGTGCTTCCAATTTTTCTCCAGAAGCCTTTCCATGCTGAGTCAAATCATAATCAGTCCTATCATGCACCCCACAAACCTCTGTCCAGCCATAATTATTCAACTGAATCTCAACATCCCACGCATCATCAGCATAAAACGCCTTTTCATCAGGATGATGCTGCCTCAACCTTATTTTCTCCTTAGGAATCCCAAAATTAATAAAATGCATATAAGCCAAGTAGATACACCAACCATAAGCCTGACTCTTAATCAACCCCTTCTTCAAAGCATCCTCAACACTAAATTCCTTCCTCTCATAATCTTTCTCCTGAGCTTTATGATCCCAAAAAGGTAAATTTTCTTTCTTTATTTCCTCAAAGCCTTCCCAATTATTTTTCTCCTCAGGATCAACAAAAATCTGTCCTTCTGCTTGCGTAAATTCCCTCCCTCTCAAAACACTCTGCCTCGGACTTATTTCATTCCTATAAGCCTTCCCAATCTGAAAAACTCCAAAAGGCAATTTCTTCCTAAAGTAATTATAAAAATTCAAATAAGGCAAATAAGTTACAGTAGCAGTCTCAGGTCTAAGAGAAGCCTCTTCTCCCGCAACTTCAGTCTTCATCATCAAACTCTGTGCCTCAATCTTCATTTCAAAGCCACCTTTACAACTCGGACACTTTATATCCTTCTCCTTAATAAAATCCAAAAGCTTTTTATCAGAAAACGCATCTGCAGCAACATCAAACTTTTCCTCAATTAATTTATCAGCTCTAAAAACAGACTCGCAATTCTTGCATTTTATTATTCTATCTTTAAAAGTTTTCAAATGTCCGGAAGCTTCCCAAACATTGTCAGGCATAACAGTAGGTCCTTCAAGTTCCCTAAAACCGAAAGTATTGAAAACCCTCCTAACAGAATTCTCAACTTTATTCTTTAACAACTTTCCTAAAGGTCCATAAGTATAAAATCCAGCCATCCCACCATAAATTTCTGGCTCAGGTCCCCAAATCAAACCACCTTCTCTAACAAAACTCAAAAACTCCTTTGTCTCACCAGTTTCAAACTCATCACTAGTTTTTTCACCCATAGATTCTTTCTTTTTCTTTTGTATTATTAAATCCTTCGCTTCGTCTGTGGATACCTTTCTGTCTACCTTACTTTCAATTTCCCTAGCTTTCTTCTCAGCTTCCTTCAAATCCTTCCCCAAATAAGCAACGCTTTTTGACTTCACCTTCCCCTTCACCCTCTGACTCTTCCTCAAATAATAATATTCCCCTTTGCCAATTTTCTTCTTTACAATATACATTTTAATTAAACTCCCAAAACCCAAGCTTCCCTTTACAAGGAACTTCTTTCATCCTTTTAACATTTTCCAAAACAAATCCATAATTACCCCATTCCTGAGAAGCTAAATGCAACTCTTTATCTTTATTAAACTCATCAACATCCTGATATTTCTTAACTCTTGTGATTTCCGCCTTTCCTACAATACATCCTAAAGGCAATTTATCAAATCCAAAAGCCTTCATAGCATTCTTATCAGGAATTTTAGAAGCATGTATTAAAAACTCTCCTCTAAATTTAGTATTCCACTTCCTCAGTTCTACCTTCTTCCTCCCAGAAACAACAAGTTCTGCATATGGCTGCTTCAAAGACAATGCTTTCATACATTACCCACTACAGTATTATTTATAAACCTTTCGATAGGTACTACAAAACAACAGAAAATAAGAAGAAATAAAATTAAATAAAAAATAAAGGGCTTATTGAATTCCGCCCATTCGACACACAGTTGTGTCACAGTCAGGACACTTTCCCTTTGCAATCTTCGTTCCCTTCTTCGTCTTGCTCTCTTTAGGGTTCTGCATCTCAACCTTTTTCTTACATTTTACGCAATATCCTTGTGTTCCCATGAAAATACCTCCGTATTATTAGAAAACACACGTTTTCGCGACTTATAAATGTATTTACACAGGAAAAACACATAAACTCTATCTAAGAAGCGCAGGGCATCTTTGCTCACCGTAGCGAGTCTCAGAGTTCCGAGGAGATTCGAGCAAGAGTGAGTCAAAGAAAAGAGCGCAGGGCAGGATTGGTTCAACACGTAAGTGTTGAAGCTCCAGCGGAATCTTTGATTCTGCTAGGACGTTCGAATCCTAGAAAGCGCAGGGCAGGATTCGAACCTGCGAATATCCGGGTTGCAGCCGAATGCGTTAACCACTTCGCCACCTGCGCATACCTTACGTTGTGCAGGTACTGAGATGCTCTTGATCTCTCCACCTGCGCGTGTTCGCGTAGGCACTGAGACGTTCTAGTCTCTCAGCCTGCGCAAATGGCCCCGACAGGATTCGAACCTGCGACCTACTGCTTTCTCCTACTAATAAGACAGCATTTTCAAAACAGATGTCCAATTTCTCTCTAACGAGAGATCGCCTTAGAAGGCAGTCGCTCTATCCAGGCTGAGCTACGGAGCCATAAACTTTCTCCAAGGAAAGTTTTGGCCGCCGGGAACTTTCGTTCACGGAGCCACAATTAATCAACTAAAATGATATTTTTAAACCTTGGGAATATTAAAATCCAAATCAATAAGCTCTTTATCAATCCCCAACCCCAAAAATCCTTTAGTTCTTCTATACCTCTTCCAAACAAACCTAGAAATAAAGAATACAAAGACAAGAGACAAAACAATTATCCCTACAATAGACAAAGTCCTTTGATTCTCCTCAGAAATAGCAAAACCAGTCACACCCTTAGAAGGTAAGAACACCTCAGTCAAAAACTCTTCCAAACCAGTATCGTCAGCAAAACTAAGCTTTAATTTAAACTCTCCAAAAGAATCTTTAGGCAATTCAAACTCCAAGACCTGCTCCCCACTAAAACCAGCTCCCAAAACCACACCTTCAACCCCAGACTTTCTAACAACATCATCAAAATCGATAAATTCATAACTCAAAGCAAGCTCATGCTCAAGCCCCCCAAACTCTTCAATCAAATAAGTAACTCTCAAATCAGTGTCAGTTCTCTCATAATCAATAACTTCCGCCTCAAAAATATTTCTATAAACGGTCAAACCAAATGTATGGCTTGCCTGTCCTTCATCACATTCAATCAAAACCTCTCCTGAATAAACACCAATATCAACATTCTCAGGAACATTAATAACAAAAGAATATTCAAATTTCTCCCCGCCGCTCAAACCTTTCTCCTGTTCATTAGAAATCCACGTTTCAATTGCCCCAGATCCCTTCAACTTACAATTATTCAGAAATCTCATCCACTTATTAGTAACTTCCAAATCAAATGTTTCACTTGTTCCCTTCTTCATAATAATACCTCCAAGACCAGAAAATTCCAAATTAATTTTCCTAGTACTATTTTGCGTAACTATAAAGCCACCGCCCCCACCACCGCCTTCACCAGGACTCTCAGTAGGAGGATATGATGCCGAGGTATCAACACTAAAACTAGAACTTGTGCTGTTAGAAGTTCCAAAAGTATTGTTAACATACAAATTAGCAACAAAATCCCCATCAGTCGAAACATTAAATGTTGTATCTGCACATCCAGTAAGGGTAGTATTTGCAATAATATCTCCCCCAATACTTGTCTCCACATTATAAATACAGGTCAAATTATTCCCAGTAGCAGTATAATCCAAAGTAATTCCAGTTCTAGAACTCTTCGTTCCAGTTGGCTCACTTATAGAGACAGAAACCCCTGTAACATCAACAGAAAAACTCACACTCTGGCTCGTTCCCAACCCATTTGTATCATTAGCATATAAATTCAAAACATAATCCCCATCCCCAGTAACATTAAACGTTGTGTTCGCACAACTAGTAAGCGTTGCATTACTCCCTCCATCAACATTATACCAGCAAGAATCTAAATTATCATCGGCGTCACTAGCACTATAAGTCAAATTCAAAGACTCATTCGTAGTAAACAATTGTCCTGCAGTAGGATTAGAAATACTCACAGAAGGCGCCTGATTTACCAAATCATAACCTATACTAACATTTACCAAATAAGGACTTGTCCCAGCACTTGGTGTAGTAAAGTTAGCCCTATATCTAAAATACCTTGACTGCAAATTTATACTAGCAAGAGTAACATCTTGCCAGCTCCCGTCTGCACAATCAGAACTTGAACAATTCATAACAGCAAAACTCAAGTCACTTGCCTCATTCAAACCATTCAACCCAACATTATTTGAATTAGCTCCATTATAGTTAGAAACTAAAAGAGAAAAACTCGTTCCAGAATTAATTGATTTGAAAACATCCTCACTAGAATCAATAATAAAAATATCATCGTTTGAGTCAACATAAATTCTCTGCCCCGCATTTGAATCACTCCCTCCATTATAATCATCGTTAACTAAAGTCCAAGTCACACCAGAATCAGTAGAGGCCCATAGATCTTGAACATCTAAGATGAATAAATCATCTGTACTATTAATAGTCATATCGCTTGCACCATTTCCATTTCCAGCATTATAATCATCGTTAACTAAAGTCCAAGTTACTCCTTCATCAACAGATTGCCAAACATCTGCTTGCGTATCAACTAAAAACAAACTATTAGAACTATTAGAAGACATACCATATGCATTCTCATTCCCACCATTAAAATCATCATTTATAGACGTAAAGTTCAATCCAGAGTCAGTTGACTTCCAAGTCTCTTGACTTCCATCAACAATAAAAATATTATCGTTTGAATCCACCTCAATAACTTGACCTGAACTACCATCTCCTGGATTAAAGTCATCATTCACTTTTGTCCAGCTCACACCATCAGTAGAACTCCATAGATCCTGCCCATTCATAATAAACAAACTTCCCGAACTGTTCTTAACCATATAGTCTGCACTATTACCATCTCCTCCATTATAATCATCCTTAACCAACACCCATGTGACTCCATCCGTAGAACTAAATATATCAGCATCTCTATCAACAGCATACAAGCTCTCAGCACCTGGCTCCCCTCCATTATAAGTCAAATTATTCCACGTTGCAGAATCTGTTGCATCAAAAACCTGTGATGTAAAACTCCCAGTAGTATTTGTCCCAGTCAATATCACAGAAGTTCCATTATAACTAGTATTAACATAAGTCCCAGCATCAAAATCACTTTGCCCAGTATCAGAAAAAATAGCAAAACCTGTAAACCCTCCAAATTGAATAAACTGCAAAACTCCTAACAAAGCCGCAAATGCCAGCAATAAAACAAAAAACTGGATCACCTTTCTTTTCATACTCTTTCTTATCATTCCTATTTTATAAAAGTTACCTTAACAACTTATATAAACTAATTTTCCCTCCACTAAATATGGAAAAAATAAACCTAACATTCCTAGGAACAGGAGACTCAATCCCAACCAAAAAACGTAGTCATACTGCTATTTTCCTAACCTACAAAAACGAAAACATCTTAATAGACTGTGGAGAAGGCACTCAAAGACAATTCAAAATAGCCAAAACCTCCCCATCAAAAATCTCAAAAATATTCATAACACACTTACATGGGGATCATGTCTTAGGTCTCCCAGGATTATTACAAACACTCCACATGAACAACTACACTAAAACCTTAGAAATCTACGGTCCTAAAGGCACGAAAACCTTTGTGTCCAAGCTAAAAGACATTTTCCAACTAAAAATCAACCTTAAAGTCCATGAAATTTCATCAGGCATAGCTTACGAAACAAAAGATCTTGAAATTTCAGCAGCCCAAATGAATCACGGAACACCAGCTCTAGCTTACGCTTTCAAAGTAAAAGACAAATTAAGATTAGACAAAGCCAAGTTGAAAACCTTGGGTCTTCCCCACTCTCCATTACTAAAAAAACTTCAAGCTGGAAAGTCAATAAAATTTAAAGGCAAAACAATAAAACCAAGCCAAGTAGCTAAGGGACAATTAGGCCAAAGAGTAGTTTTCATCTTAGACACGGCCACAAATCCAAATGCAATTAAAATTTCCAAATCTGCGGATTTATTAGTCTGTGAATCAACTTTCGCAAATGCAGAAAAAGAAAAAGCATCAAGAAACAAACACCTAACAGCAGAGCAAGCAGCCACCATCGCAAAAAAAGCAAAAGTCAAAGCCCTAGTCTTAACGCACATCTCCCAAAGATACGACTCAAACCCAGAAAAAATTCTAAACGAAGCCAAGAAAGTTTTCAAGAATACATCTATTGTAAAAGATTTTGATAAATTAACTATTTAGTAATCTTATTTCTCAACAGAAGTACTTGCAGGTGAAATATAAATTATTGTATCTCCCCTTACAAAAGTCAAACCAATGTTTTTCTTTATTTCGCCTTCTACCATTTCTTTCGCATTGTCCAATACAACATTGATATGTATATCGAATGCAACCAAAGTTCCGACGTATTGCTTGTCTCCCTTCAACTGCACTAACACTTCTTTGCCTTTTGATTGGTTCAAAAGATCCAATGGTCGTTCAATTCCGCTTGCCATATTCTCTTTTCAATACGATGGTATTTAAAGTTATCGCTAATGATATCTTAATCTTCGGGTTTCGGGCGGGTGGGAGGGTAACCAAATCCTTTTACCTTCAACTTTCCTTAATGATTTGAAAGTTGGAGGGATAAAGATTCCTTTAGGAATCTTTATAAACCCTCTTCGCAAATTTAATTCATGGCACACGGAAGAAAAATATCAAGTGGGAAATACCACAAGCAAAAAAAGAAAAAGTTTTATGAAAAGCAAAGCCAAGAAAGACAAGTAACAATCGGAGATCCAAAAAGAAAATCATTAAGAACTCAAGGCGGAAACAAAAAATCCATATTGCTAAAAACAAATCAAGTAAATGTTCTAGTAAAAGACAAAACCCAAAAGGCAGAAATCAAAAACGTTTCAGAAACCCCTCAAAACCGTTTCTTAGCAAGACAGAACAGATTGCTAAAAGGTGCAATAATTGAAACATCCTTAGGCAAAGCCAAAATCACTAACCGTCCTTCTCAGGAAGGCCAAATCAATGCTATTCTTTTAGAGGAATAACCTTTCATTCTTAATTTTCTCGTCGATAATTTTCACAAGCATAGAAAGACTTAAATACTCGAGCGTCAATAACCCTTTATAAAACTTATGTTCTAAAAACCCCATATAAAATGTCAAACCAAGTAAAAACATGCCCAGACTGCGGATCCGTAAATCTTACATACGATGAACAAAGAGGCGAAATTGTTTGTAATGACTGCGGTTTAATCGTAGAAGAGAAAATGGTAGACACTGGCCAAGACGCAGGAGGCCAATTCGACAAATCAGAAAAGAAAGGCAGGGGCGGAGCTCCAATTTCTATGCAAAAATTCGACAAGGGATTAACAACAAACGTGGGTGAAATCTCAGATATTTACAAATTAGAAGCAGGACAAACAAGAAAATTCTTAAGACTAAAAAAATGGCAAGAACGTGTCTCAACATCCATAGAAAGAAATCTAAGATTAGCAATGGCAGAACTCCGAAGAGTAGCTTCTTTCTTAAGTCTCCCTTCTGTAGTAAGAGACGAAGCCTCAAGAGTTTACAATTATGTCTTACAAAGAGGTCTAGTTCGTGGAAGATCTATGGAATCAGTAATTGCAGCTTGCATCTATGCTGCTTGTAGATCTTACAACATTCCAAGAACCCTAGATGAAATCGCAAACGCGTCAGATGTAGAAAGAAAAGAAATCGGAAGAACTTACAGATTCATAGTAAGAAAACTAAAAATCAAAGTTACTCCCTCAAGTCCAAAAGATTACATCTCAAGATTCTCTTCAATCTTACACCTTTCTCCAAAATCCCAAAACGAAGCCCTTAAAATATTAAAGAAAGCAGACATCTCTGAACTCACAAGTGGAAGAGGCCCAGCAGGAATTGCAGCAGCAGCCCTTTACGTCGCAGCCCTACTAAACGATGAAAAGAAAACACAAAGAGAAGTCGCTGACGTCGCAGGAATAACAGAAGTCACAATAAGAAACAGATACAAAGAACTAATCGACAAACTCAAACTTGACAGCAAACTCCAAGCCAAAGTCGCCGCCGTTGAAAAAGCAACTAAGAAATAAATCCTTCATTAGAACCTTCTACTTCAGCACGCCCCCTGATTTTTTCCAAAGCCCTCAATTCAACTTGCCTAACTCTCTCCTTAGTTAATTTTACAATTTTTCCAACATTCTCAAGTGTTGACACCTTTTCTCTACATCCTCCTTTTCTCCGATAAAGCCCATATCTTCTTCTGATAATATAACTCTCCCTACTATTAAGACTGCCTAAATGTCTCTCAATCCAATATCCAGTATCTTTATCAGAAACTTGAGAACTCGGATCTTCGAAATAAGGGTCTTTAATGAACTCATGTCTACTAAGACCATCCTCCGTGACTTCATCATCCAAAGAAATAAGATCTCTCCTTTGAGATAATCTATAAACCGCATTATAAAGACTTCTTCCATAATAAGTACTAAACTTAATATCATTATGTTCTACAATATCAAACTTATCCCAACTTTCAAGTAACTTTTCCTGGCCAGAACTAAAAATATCCCTAATATCAACACTTGGAAATTTTTCTGAAAATCTAGCACTTAACGCCCTTACTAATCTCATATTACTTTTAAGAAAATAATTTCTAATTCTTACTTCTCTCCTTCTTAATTGTTCTATTCTATTAGATATCGATTGTGCATCTCCATTGGCATCTTCCATTCCTTCTTCCAAAACACTGATATCAGCTCTGATTCTATCCTTCGTTA
Source organism: Candidatus Pacearchaeota archaeon (assembly GCA_002686195.1). The sequence goes on from NZAS01000156.1 coordinate 19,428, forward strand.
AAAAGAACCTTCTTTCATTTTCTCTAGAAAATCCTCCAGCATTCTCAGAAAACCCATAAGCTTCCGCTTCTTCCGGTTTAAAATAGAGATCTACCATTTTCCTTAATAAAACAAGTCAAACAACTATATAAAAAGTCTTCTAAATAAGACAGTAATCTTCAGCGCAACTGTCCAATTGAGCTTCGGGTGGGTGGGAGGGTTAAAAAGAAAAGGTTAACTTTAAAAGACTCCTTATTTTAATTTTTATAAGCGGGCGTGCCGGAGTGGTCAAACGGGACAGGCTTAGGACCTGTTAGCTTAGTGCTTACAAAGGTTCGAATCCTTTCGCCCGCATTTATGATATCTCAAAGAGATATCATTTATTCTCTGGGAATTAGAAGCTCAAGGTTCAAATACTTCAATCTCGTTAGAGTTGAAGTTACCGCGGAGCTTTGCTCTGCGAGTACCTTTCGCCCGCATCTCTAACAATAAAAGAAGTTTTAACCAGCTCAATCCTCAATCAAACGATTATAATTCATTCCATTCAAACTATTCAAATGCTCTTTTAGTTCATTATCATCAATATCATTAA
>NZAS01000157.1 GCA_002686195.1 Candidatus Pacearchaeota archaeon
ACGCTATAACCAAAGTCTAAGCCATAGCTTATTAGCTTTGCATTGTTCGGTATTGTATCGCAGTATTCAAATTGAGTATATACGTTGTCTTGACTTGAACCCTGAAGCCCTAAGCCATATATCTTCCAGTAATTTTCGTCTAAGTCTTTAAGGCGTTCTATTTCGTCTTTAATACTTTGTTCTAAAAATGGATTATCTCGGTAGGTTGTTCTGTGAAATTCTGCATCGGGCCTGGTGATAACATCTTCATATATCCAGTGGTATTCGTCAGAAGGATTGTAGTCTATTATAATGCGCCCTGTTGTTCTGAATATCAACTGCTGCCAGTCGTCATAATTTAACTCGTTGCACTCATTAATAAAAAGTAAATCACGCTTACGCCCTCTAACCTTTTGGCTTTGATCTAAGCTGATGAACTCTACCAGGTTGTTATATAGTAAATACTCAGAGTTAGACTTATTATGATAGTCAGGATTGTATATATTATGCTTCTTTAGTATATCAATAAAGTCACGCATTACAGTAGCTCTAAGGGCTGGAAATGTCTTACGGCATATAGTTACAACCTTTTCACTATTCTGGTTGCAGAATACAGTTATAATCCATAGAAGTATGTTGTATGTTTTGCCTGATCTTGCACCGCCCTGTTCAACTATTATCTTTTTCTCAGACTCTAGTAAGTGACGAAATACTTTATTTGTCTGTATCTTTGCTGTTATCAATGATTTCTATTTTAAAAGCTGAAGGACCGCCCTCTATTGATAGCTCAGTTTTTTCAACATATCCACGCTTTTTTCCTTTGCACTTTAAATAGAATATCGTTGAGGTTGGATTACCACCCTGTATCTGCTTATGTAGTTGGCTTTCTGCAAAGTCTACGGCTATTTCGCCAATGCCATCTACTTCTTTTCTAAAGGCTTCATCGTCATTATACCAATCATAGAAAGTGCTTCTTGCTACGTCTACATTTTTACAGGCAGTAGTAACAACACCTAACGACTTTTCAAGTGCTTTAACTAATTTCTTTTTTAATATGTCCGACTTCGTAGGTTTAGGCATCTTGCATTTCTTTTACTTTATAAGGCTTACCATTTACTTTAACTTCTAAATCTTCATCAAGTTTCAACATCCTGTCTATTATTACTTGACAGTATTTATTATCAAGTTCCATTCCGTAGCATTTTCTTTTGAGTTGATGTGCTGCTACCATAGTTGTACCACTTCCTAAAAATAAATCAAGTATTAATTTATCTGAATATGATAATAGTATTTCATTAAAGAAGTCAATCACCTTTGGGCAAGTATGTCCTCCCGTATCCTTTTGTTGCTTAACATTAAACTCAAACATATCATTTGCTCTTGCTTTTCTGTCAAACTTTCCCATAAATAATATAGGTTCACAAAGTCCTAAATTAGCAATCTTGCTGCCTGACATTTTATTCTTTGCATACCATACTGCAAACTCTGTTATATCAAAATTAGTATAATAGTATTTTAAATTCTGTTTACCTGTCGTTATTATTTGTTTATCTGAATTATTTATTAAGTTCCAAACATAGCTTATTATAAAGTCTGCATATTGTTCATCTGTTAAATTGTCTTGATGTGTTTCATATTTATATCCGATATTGTAAGGCGGGTCCGTCAATCCTAAATCTGCTTTATCTCCATCCATTAGCTTTGCCACTTGGTCTGCATCTGTACTATCACCACACAATAACCTATGCTTTCCTATTTCTATTAAGTCCCCTAATACAATATCTGTTTCTATTTCGTCAGGAATTTGGTAATTATCTTCTTCTGCTTCTAATTCTGTTTCAACATCAAAAGGTAATTCTAAGCCCCAATCTTCTAACTGTTCTTTATCCCATTCATTAGCTAATACATCCCAATCCCAACTACCAAAACCTACGTTATCTTTAATAATAAATTCTTGTTGCTGTGCTGGTGTTAGATCACTTGCTTTGATAATGGGTACTTCTTTTAGTCCCGCCTTTTGACAGGCTCTAAGGCGCATATTACCGCCTAATACTACCATATCGTCATTTACTACAATAGGCCTTATCTCTAACATTTGCGGAAGTTCTTTTATTGACTTAACAAGTTGATTAAACTTTTCGTCTTTTATATAACGCGGATTATCTGCATTAACTTTTAAGTCTGATATTTTAGCTTTAATCGTTTTCATCAATGTAACAAAGATATAAAATATTAACGTCTGTATATTCTGCTATGTTTACTACGCCATTTATATTAAATTGTTCCTTTACTACGCCACTTACTACGCTTTCATAATATAGCCCTTCAGCATCAATATAGTAATTATGTTCTATTTTAATTCTTTTTTTTGGCATTTAAACTTATTGATTTTGGATTATTTTTGTCGTGCCAACCTATTAACATATTCATATAGTTTTTAAAACAAGTATTACACGCCCAACTAATAGATATTCTATTGTTAAGTGTTTTTAGTATCGGGTTAAAGTTTTCTTTTAGCCAGTTAATATCACATTCTCGCGGCAAGTGTTGCGATGTTTTATAGGTTTCTATTGCTTTTTCTATTGTCATAAAAGCTTACGTTCTATAATTCTTAAAAACAAAGGGGTGGCAAGAACTAACCACCACCCCCGAACAAAACAAACTAACATTATACTAATCCAAAAAGATAAGCAGAATGAACAATTAAAGGGCTTGAAGTCAAGTCTACCCTTTAACATAGGTAATATATAATCAACCCACGTAGTAACAAAAGTAATGATTAATATTATAACTTTTATTTCACTCATAAAAATCTTCTAATTCCCAGCTTTCTTTTATCTTAATACTTAGGTTGTTTATCATTAGTGAAATAGTAGAGTAGCTTATATTACTTTTTTTACTGAAGCTCTTTTTATTTCCTCTGCATAGTATCAACTGTTGCAGTAGTATTTTATCCATTCCCGATAGATTGTTTATTAGTTCATTTAGTCTTTTTTCGCTAAATCTTTTTTCGTGTTTTATTTCAGTACCGTTTAGTTCTGAAAAGTGCTTATCTGGAAATACATAAGTTTTATAGTATTTACTTTGTTTAGAATATAGCATCAACAGGCAACATTTATAAACGTAACTTCTTAGCATTTCTTGATCTTCTAATACTTTTAAGAAGTCTATGCCTTTTTCGTAAAGGACCAGCAGTACTTCTTGTTTATAATCATCTAAGAACTTAACGCGATAATGTTTTCCGATGTTAGAAATGTTTTCTTCCATTTCAGATATTAACATAGTCCATAGCGTAAAGCGTAAAGTTATGTAATTTTTTTAATATGCTTTTTATCTTAAATCTTCTAGTTCTTTAATGATGTTTAAAAAATCTTCTAGTTCTAAAGCTATGTAATCTAAAGAATGATTTTTACGAAAGACTACAACAGGCATTGTTCGGGCTGGTGCATCGTTTTTACTTTGTTGTAACGCTTTCCAAATGTTTAGTTTCTCTTGGTTCTTACATTCCCAGCTAAACTCGCTTATTATACTATTGTCGTCAATGCAGATTATATCGCCTTTGAAATTAAGCCCACCGCTTAAAGGTGTGCGTCTTACGTTAGTTTCAAACTTCTTGTTAATTTGTTTAGCTACTTCCCTTTCAAATCGTTTTCCCTTTTGTTGACTACTTTTGCCGCCCATAGTTAAAATATTGTTAGTTGTGCTTGATGTTGTTTTAGTCTTTTAATTGCTGCTTCGTAATAATCTGTATCTAATTCACAAGCAGTTAAATCATATCCTAAATTGTGACAAGCAATCGCAATGCTTCCACTACCTAAATGAGTTTCTAATATTTTATCATTTTCTTTTGCATAGTTCATTAATAACCATTCATAAAGTTTAATTGGCTTTTGACAGGGATGTATTGTTTGTTCTTCTCTATGTATATTCTGCCATTTTAGATGAACATAATCAACTCTTTTTAGTCTTGAATAACTTGCTATCTCACAGACTGAAAAATTAGTTTCTCTTTTTACTCCTTTATTCCATATTATAGCGCCACCTTTATTATTAAAGCAATTATAATAATTAGCACCCCAAATAATCCGCTCTTTACTTACTCTTTGTAACTCTTTAAAATATTCTTTAGAAGGGATATTATTATTCCACCTAACTTCTTTTCCTCTTTTATTACCTGTTTGCTGTACAAAATTACCTATTCCATAAGGTGGGTCAACAATAGCTAAATCGAAGTAGTTATCTTCATACCTTGACATCAGCTTTAAATTATCTTCGTTTGTAATTTCAATCATCTTTACCCATAAATCTTAATATAAAAAAATAACTTAATATTATTATTGTAAAAAATATGTCTGCATCAGTCATTTCTTTTATCCCACAGCGAGTTACATATAGCTACCGCCTGTTCTTTAGTCTTTGCTGACTTATCCCGTATTGTAATTAATACGCATCTTCTTATAAAATCTTTTTTCTTTTCGTGTGGTTTTGGTGTAGGCATAATTTAATATTTTAATTTCTGTTGCTTTTATTATTTCTAAACATAATGCTTCAGGTATTTTACTACGTTCATAATTTCCCTTTAATCCCTGAGTTCCTGTGGTGCTTCCTCGTGGTGCTTCCTCGTGGTGACATTTTTTATTATTATTATAACATTTAGGTATTGGCTTCCATCCATTTTGATTAAATAAAGATCTAATATTGTTACTCCAAACATCTGTTGGCTTCATTCTATTGTCGCCATAACTACAATAAGTAATTGTTGTCCGATGAAATTCATTCATAAAATCCATTTTTCTAAGCATTCCAACAGGGTTTTCTATGTAATATAAACAATTATATTCTTTAATTAATTTAATAACATTCTTAATTAATCTATCGCTTTTTTTTGCAAAATCTGTTTTGGGAAGTTGGTTATTTCTATGATGGGAAATTGCTGCTATTGAATAAGTAGTACAGGGTGGTGATGCCCACAGCAAGTGAGGCTTAAAAGGTATATCATTAATAGTTAAAAACTCAATATCCTTCACAAGATCAATATCTTTAAAATCATTTATATCAACACTAAAAACATTATGTCCCCTATCATCAGCTATTTTACCAACTGACCTACTACCAGCAAATAATTCAATCACATTCATATTTAACTTTATTATTTTTACGATTATAATAATCTACTTTCTTTTTAAGTTTTTTAAGATCCTTATCAGGTGCTTCTACTATTACTTTGTTGCCGTCTTTATTGATCCAAGTTGCTTTCATTTTCTTATTTCTAATCCAATTAATAGTCCGAATATAAAACAAACTATATATCCTAAAATTATATATAACATTATTTCAGTCATTATTTAAAAACATATAATAAATACACATTCCTATTAGTCCGATCATTGTTAATAATATTATAGCAGTCAAAATTCACTTAGTTTTTCAAGTTTCTTAATGTCGTTTTTAAGCTCTGCTATTACTCTAAAGTTCTTTAAATTCTGTAACTTTTCATTACTTAAATCAGTATTTTGTTTGCAACAGAAATCATATAAATCATTAATAAGCTCTATCGTTCTTTTCATCAAATCCAATACTTCTGCTGACTTTTCAGGAATTTTAAAAGTGCCATTATTCTGAATATGTTTATACTTAATTTCTTCAATGAATTTATTAAGATCAATTTTAATTTTTAATATTTCAAAGTTTGCATCGTTCATAATTCTATAATATTTAATCGTTTTAAGTTATACCATTCGCCAACCTTTAAGCTATCTTCAGTTATTATAACCTCAACACCTTTTGTAGGGTGGTGCAAGTGATACATATTAACCCTTACTTCTTGTACTACCTGGTACTTATTACAGCTACATAATAACAATATTAAGCTAATTAAAATCTTCATCTTTATCGGTTTCGTACCAATTTACAATTTTTTTATCTAATTTCATTTTAGCTTGTTTTTCAACAGGTGGGCTATTATGTCGCTTTGCATAGATGCCACCAGGCAAGTAATAAGTATTTTTTTTAATGTCGTAGAACATTTTATATATACCGTTCTTAGATACGCCCTTCGGCTTACTTTTAGCTACTTTAATAAACACTTCATTACTTTTATATGGTTCGCCATTTTCATCATTTAGCCCTTCAGGTGGTCGCCATATAATTATCATTAATAGTCCTTTACGAAACCACGCCTGGCCACCAGCAATTTCGCGAGGCGTAGGCATAGGAAAAAATGTCTTACCGCTTCTTATAATCGGTGCTTGATCTCTAACGTGGGTTATTACGCAATTATGACGTTCTTTAGCTCTTGCGTTTTTTCTTATGTCCCCTAATATCCTTTCTATGTATAAGTCTTGCCTACCTTCGTCTTTTGAAAAGTCGTGGGCTAGTTCATTAAAAGGGTCTATTAGTGTTGTATGTATTGTAACATTTTCTGTTTGTTCTATTTTGTCTACTATGTTAAAAAATGTTTCTGCTGTTAATCGGTTGTCTAAAGGGTCTATTATGTAAAAGTATTCAGCTACAAACATTTCAGCACCTACCTTTTCAGCTTCAGACATAGCACCAGGAAACTTTTTTATATATGGCTTTCCAACGTATTTAGTACATAGCTCTGCTATGATGTCTGCTGTTGTACCCGTTTCAGGTGTAAAAATAACGTGTTTAAGTTTATGCTGTACACTAAGATTAACAAGTACGTCTAACCAAAACTCTGTTTTACCATCGTGAGGCGCACCAGCAATGTAGGTAGTACAACCTAACTTTACTGTTATCGGTATATCCCAGCCTATTGTATAGCCTTTTTGATTACCATTTTCTCTAAGGTCGTTTAGTTCACTTTGTTTATCTTTAACTTTATGCCAGTAGTTCATTTAAGTAGGTGTATAAGATTCGTCATTATTATCGTAAGTTCCATTTGATCTGCTTTTCCAACGTGATAAACGTCTTGCTATTGAAAAGCTGGTTTGTTTTTCGAACCTCATCTTTTTGTCATTAGGTCCATGTTCGGTCCAGTAGCTTTCAAATTCATCTAACATTTTCTCAGGATATTTTTCTTTATGCTCTGCTAAGAGTTTATTAAACTCTGCTTTTCGATTATTCATTGTTACTTGTTTATTGTTATATTGTTTATTTATACTAACAATGGTATGGCTTTGCTTTGTACTGTGCTTTTGCAGTGCTTTGTCTAGTGATTTGGTAGTTGATATTGTATTTTTTACAATAGCAATTATGTTACTTGAGTATTGATTTTGTGATTTTTCTATTAATTTTATAAAGCCCCAATCAATTAGATCGTTTAAATGTTTAGTATATGTGCGCCAGTTCTTAATTCCAAGTGCTTCCATTACCATTTGCGAAGGAAACCCAAACTTATCCTTCCAGCCTAATCTATTACAATGTTCTATTGCAAAGAAATAAATAGCTGAATGAGTAGGATTTATTTTCTCAGGATTATTAAAAGAAAATTCAAACCAGGCTCTTGACAGTTCGTAACTATTCATAGTTTAAAAGAAAAAATGCCCTCATATACAAAGCCGTATCAGGTACAAATGCAACCTACTTTATATAATATTGGGCAATAAGTTTAAAATATTTCATTTGTTAGATTGATACGGTTTTACAAATATAGTAATTTATTTTAATTTATTTAAACATAAAAAATCATTTATATTTTCTTGATCTTTAAATATATGTTTTTTATTATGTATTAAGTCTTCTACTTCTATTTTATCAAATGGTTTATTTCCTCGTATTATACACACTTGTAAAGTCCATCCATTAAATAATTCTTTGTGTGAATTTATTTTTTTTGCAATTACAGCAAGTTGTTTAAATGCGTCTAATTGTTGATAGCCTATACTTTCTTTTTCGTGTTTATATTCTGCCAATCTTATTATTTTCCGTGCTTTTTTTACTTGTAATAAATCTAAATCTATTGAAGTCATAATTTTGGGTAAATTTTCCCCTATAAACTGATTTAATTCACTATTAAAATATTCTCCTAATTTTGTCATAAGATTTCATTTTTAATAAGTGTTTTTATTTCATCCCAGCCCCATTTAACTTTACTTTTATCCATAATTAAAAAATCGCCTTTATATGTATTATTGTTTCTATTACTATTGATACTGTCTTTAATAATATCTTTTATATTAATAGCAAAACAATTAGTATAATCTATGTTTGATTTTAAATAAATTGATTTTTTATAATTTTCTTTAGGTTCGTTAGTCCACTCATTTAGATTAAAATTAAACTTAAAACACTTTCTTTTTAAGAAACTAATTTCATACCAATTTTCAGGTATGTCATAATTAACCCATTGAGGGCTAACCTCAACCTCTACAAAGCCTATTAAGTCTTTTTTATAACCTATTTCATTATTATCTACTATATGTTTAAAATAACAAAGATCATAATCATATCTATTTTCATAATTTTCATTAAATTCTATATTCCAATCAGTAATATATTCTAATTTTTTTCTAATTATTAATTCTTCTTTGATATTATAACCTTTAGTAATTCTATTTTTAGTTTTTAATAATGTCATTTTTAATTTTATTAGCGATATGATACATAAATTTAGGCATAACAGAGTTGCCTATTCTAGCCCATTGTTCATTAAACGAACCTATAAATATAAAATCTTTAGGAAATGAAGAAAGTATTTTTATTTCGTTTATTGTAGGCCTGCGTTCATTTCCTTTTTTTTCTTTAAATAATAAGCTGCTTGTTTTCGTTATAGTATAACAAGGCCTGTGCGCTGTTATCCATTCTTTATCAAATTGCCCTCTATTTTGTTGTATTATATTATCAAATAAACTATTAACTGTTATTATATTTTTAACAGGCTCAGGAAATTCAGGCGTTCCATTTTTAACACCAATAAAAATTAATCTTTCTCTGCTTTGAGGTACTTCGTAATACATAGAATTCATTAATTTACATTTAACACTATATCCAGTATCTTTTAAAGCTCTCATTATTTCAACAAATCTACCCTTCATTTTGCCTCGCATCATTCCTGGTACGTTTTCCATAACAAATACTTTAGGCTGTATTTCATTAATTAATCTTATATATTCAAAAGATAAATTATTCCTTTGATCTGTAACATCTCTTTTGCCTTTAGCGGACGAAAAACCCTGACAGGGTGGTGACCCATCAAATATATCTAATTGACCTTTTTTTAATCCAGTAAAGTCTAATATTTCTTGCCCTGTTACTGTTGCTATATCTCTTTGCCATATAGGAACATTAGGAAAATTTAATTTAAATGTTTCTACTGCGTTTTTCTCCCATTCAATAGCTAAAAGTTCTTTAAACCCAGCCCATTTATAACCTAAAGAAGAACCACCACAACCTGCAAAAGTTGATATTACTGTTGGTTTACCACTCATAGCCGCAACTCGGACATTGATGATCTGTTTCTATATCTTCATTAACATCAAATTCAGGTTGATAAGGCTCTTTAATCTCATTAGATTTATAAGTTTTTTGTAACCATCTATTAACTACCTGTCTTGATGTACCAATTTCTTCACAATAGTTATCCCAACCTTGGAACTTTTGTTCCGAGGTTAAATCTGTTCTTACTCCGGGTTTAGATAACATCTCTCTTGCAATCCATAGCTCTTCTAATATCTCATTTGTTAAGTTTTTCCATTTATAGAAAAAAGTCTTTGTTTTTTTTACTGAATTATCATAATCCCAATCATTAGGAACTGCTGGTAATTCATCTGTCATTACTATTAAATCATTCATTTTATAATCTATTATATATTAATTGTTCTTTATAACTTAAATCTTCATACTTATAAGTTGGTATACAGCCATACATATTTTCATCATAATAATAAGGCTCATTTTTGCCTTTAATATGTATTATAATCTTTTCATTATTATTATGATAACGATGATATTTATAAATTTTAGAAGCTGAACAGTTAAATTTAACTGCTATTTCTTTATAATTAAAGCCCTTCAGAACTAATAAACCTATTTTAGCAATTTCTTTTTTCGATAACATACCAACCTTTTTTAAGTAGGATATTTCAGAACGGTAGATCGTTATCCGTTTCTATATCGCTAACGGGTTCTTCTAACTTCATTTCTGTTTGATCTTCGTCTTTAGCTTTAAACACTTTCCAGGCTTCAAGCGTTGTGAAATATCGTTCTTCCCATTGTCTGCATTTTATGTTGAAGTCAACGTCTATAATATCATCAACTTTATTATACTTTAAAAAGTTTTCTACTTTATCTGAACCGAATATTTCAAAACAATATAAGTTATTATATTCTGCGTCTGTTGTTAAAGTAAATTCTACTTTTTTCCAATCTTTACCAGCCTTAGAAGTACCTTTCCTGACTTGCATTACTTTGTCAATTTTTCCTGTTACTTTCATTTTTATTTGTTTTGTTACTTTCATTTTTATTTGTTTTAAAAAGGATGGATGCTTTTTTAAAGCTATATAGTTCCAAACGTCATTGTATAGCTTCCACCCTTTAATTATTAATTAATCTTTAAATTTTTATTTTCCTGGATTGAACAGCCTTTAACTTGTTGACCATCTTTAATAGCTTTTTTAATAGCCATTTTGTCCGCCTGTTCAGTTACTTTAATTACTTTAAATACTTTAGGCAAAGCGTTAACATCGTCAACAATTACGCTTTCACTTTTTCTAGTGCTGAACTTAGTAAAGCCAACTTCAAAAGCCCCAAACAAATTAACTGCGTTTAAAAGCCTGTTTTTTAAATATGACACAACATTACTGTTTTGTCGTTTAAGTGCCTGTAATCGCTTTATTTCATCGTCTATAAGCATTGTAAAGGCTTCTTTTTCTTTAATTACTGATAGATATGCAATAGATTTACTTTGTAGCTGGGTTTCGTTGATCTCTAACTGCTCATTAATTTCGTCTGTTATTTCGCCTTCAGCATCTTCTACTTGCCTTATTAGCTCTATG
>NZAS01000158.1 GCA_002686195.1 Candidatus Pacearchaeota archaeon
GAAAAATTAGATAAAAAGTACAATATTTATGGTGAATATTATACTATGAAAGAATTAGAGGACATGGGAAAAAGAATTTCTGGTGGAGATAAAGGCCAATCCATATATTATGATTATTTGCGCGTAGGAAAGATAAAGGAAGCCATTGGCATGCTAATACAACATAATTTAATAAAATAACTATATATATTTAATATGGTTGAAGAAAAATATTTTACAGAGTATAGACAAGGAACGCGGTGGAACCAAAGACCCGATGCAACGTATAAGTACATGGAATGCAAGCTCTGTGGCCAAATGGCGCCTGTTTGCGAAGATACAACAGCAGTAACATGTTCTGATTGCATTGCAGAATCATGGGAACCATTCAACAACGCCCAAAAATTATCAGATAAACCTAGGGGTTGGACATTGATGAAAGAGTTTGTAGATAAGAATGGAAACGTATATCACAAAGGAAAAGAACAACAAGAGCTAAAGGGAACGTTAAAGCCAACAAAAATCAAAAAATCTGATATTCCAACAAAGAGACTCACAAAAAAAGAAAAACGCAAATTAATGACTATTGGGGCGCTTAATTTACACAATCTAAAAAAACAATATCTAAAAGCTAGGTGGAAAAAAGATAAAAAGCTTATTGCAAGTGAAATAAAGCTACATACTAAAATTGCACTTGGAAAGTTTCCAAGAAACTTTGACCGAAAAGAATATTTAGTAAAATATGAAAATAATTAACATAATATTTTTTATTTTGAAAAATTTTTATTATATTATATAAAATGAAAAGAATATTAATGAGCGGATTAGTTTATTTAGGAATAATAACAATATCATCATTTGCATTGATTTTTGGTATGGTTATATGGATAATATTAATGCCTATTAAATTATTAGAGAGGATAGGAAAATGCTTATAGATAATTATGATAAGTTGATATATCAAAGAGGCGGAAAAACTAAAGAAGCAAAAGCCATTGATTTTAAAATACCAAATGATATGACATGTGAAGAATTTAGAGTAATTTGTATTAGAATGGCTTTAGCCTTAGGTTACCATGAAAATACAGTAAGAGACACATTTGGAAACATACCAGACAAAAATAAAGAAAAAGATAAAAAACAATTAAGGTTATTGCTTGATTGATGGAATATACAGAAGAAAAAACATTAGTATTGGAACGACAACCACCAGGTGATAGATGGAAACCCACGGATAGTAATACTATCTTTGAATCTTTAACAGATGGGTTGGAACATTGCTACCAAAAATCAGGGTGCAGAGATTACCATTTAGCAGCATTGGATGGAAAAGTGTTTTCAATTGACAAGGCTGAAATCAAGCCAGAACCACCAAAATCATTTAGTCTTTACGGAGAATAGTTATATGAATTTAACACAAAAACAACTAACAGACAATTGGGAAAGCCTAATACAAAGAATTAGAGATAATTTTGATGGTAATAGGCAAGATAACCTACTAAAACTATATTATGACCTATCAGAACAAATGATGTTGGCCCCGGCATCTGGCATTGAACATTTTCACAACTGTTTTATCGGTGGATACGTTGACCATGTATTAAGGGTAATGGAGTGCACAGAAAGATTATATGTGCAATGGGAAGAAATGGGTGCTGATATATCTGGGTATACTAAAGAAGAACTTATGTTTTGTGCTCTTAATCATGATTTAGGTAAGGTTGGTGATAAAGACAATGAATATTATGTTCCAAACCCTAGCGAATGGCATAGAAAAAATCAAGGCAAGATTTATGATCCTAATCCAAATATCCAACATATGACAGTGCCAGATAGAAGTATTTGGCTACTTTCACAATATGATGTAAAATTTTCACAAAATGAAATGATAGGTATATTAACTCATGATGGAGTTTATGATTCAGCAAACGATGCATATCTTAAACCATGGGGTAAGGAAAAAGCCTTATGGAATAATCTTCCAATAATACTACACCACGCAGACCACATGGCAACTAGAATAGAGTATGAAGGTTGGAAATCTGGTACCAAATCAAAATTCATAAAAAAGCCAAAAACAAATAACCAAAAACCTGAGCTATCTACCCAGGCCACTCAAGCCCAAGATATGTTTAAGGACTTATTCGGAGAATAATGGTGATATATTTACTACTATCATTATTACTAGCAGCATCAATATATATAATTTTTAATCTGTTTAGAAAGGTTGAACGATTAGAAGAAGCAAACGATGAACTGGCTGAATGGGTAGAAGGATATGAAATAAACTTAAATAGAATATTAAATGAAATAAGAGACATAGATTCTAAACACCTATTTGAAGATGATGATGAAGTAGGTCAGACGTTTAAGCAAATAAAAGATGCCATAAAATCTTTAGAAGATTTGAAGAACATGAATGAAGCTTAGTCCAGTCGAACAATTTTATATTGACATAGAAGAATTAAGAGAAAAAGAAAGACAAGAAGAATTGGATTTCATTGCCTCATCTAAAAAGAAAAGAGGACGTCCTAGAAAAAAGAAAATGTATTTCACAAATGAAACTGAGCTGGCAATAATAGCCTTTAATCAGGAGACATCCAACAAATTAAAGAATAAAGTATACACTGAATTTATTTGCTACCCATTTGATAAATTAGCAGAAAATATTATTCATACGTTTAAGTTTTATTATTTTGATGGAGGAGCTAAAGAAACACAACATGAGGTGATAACATTTTTGCTTGAAAAAATGAATAAGTTCACGCCTGGAAAGGGAAAGGCCTTTTCATATTTTAGTATTGTAGCCAAAAACTACTTGATACAAAACAACAATAAAAACTATAAGGACCTAAAAAGTAAAGCTCCCATTTCAGTAATAGATTATCAAAGGGATATCACCGCCGAAATAAGCTTAGAAGATAGAAGAAGCAGTCTAGACATATTCATGGATAATTTCGTTAGACGCTATGACAAGATTATTGAGGAAAGGTTCAAATCAATAAGAGATAAAAGGATAGCATATGCTATCTTGAAATTATTTGAAGATAGAAAAAATATAGAGATTTTTAACAAAAAAGCCTTGTATATTTTAATCAGAGAAATGACTAACACCAAAACGCAGCACATAACAAAGGTAGTAAATGTCATTAAAGATGATTTTGCAAGCATGTACAAAAAATTTGAATCTGGCAAACTTTTTTAATATATTGAGATATATTTATACATGGTTATGAAAAACGTTACAAAAATTAAAGGTTATATGAATGGCGATAGTTATTCAAATAAAGGCTTAAAAGGCAGAGAGCATTAAACACAGCAAATAAAATAGGAGAGAATTTTATGAGAAACATTATTTTAACAATGGTTTTGGCATGTGCGACAATTTTTAGTTCACAAGCTCAAACAAAAGGCGACTGGTACGTTGGTACTGGTGACGTCGCAAACGTTGCTTGGACTGACTGGGCGGTAAGCCCAACGTTAGGATATGGGGTGACAGACAACATTATGGTTGGGTTGTCCGTATTACAAGCAGACTCAGCAGCAGACATGGAGTATAAACTTCATGCACGATATTACATGAATAATTTATTCGTGTATATTGCAACAGATGGCGCAAATACCGAAGGTATGAGCTACGGTGTAGGTAAGATGTTTACCGTACGAAACAACATCTATATAGACCCTAAAATAGTCTATAATTCAGGAGACAAGACCACAAACCTAACTCTAGGGTTTGGTCTTAAATTTTAAGTAGTTCCATTTTGGGACAAATGCTCTCTCAGCAATTATTAATTAAATAGAGAAACAGGAGAAATAAACATGGATAACGTAATTAAACAAATTACAGGATTCGTTGGAGGACTAGGTGCCGTATTAATGGCCGTTCTTCCAGTAACAATCTTATGGTACATCTTAACAGGTGGATCAGTATTCGGAATGGATGTAGTAGCTAACTTAACTGCACTTATCACTTCACTAGGAAATGGTGGATTTGTAGGGTTAATTGTATTAGTATTATTAGCATCATTTTTTGTCAAGAAATAGTTTTTAAGTAAACCTTGATTAAGAAGCCTGGAGTTAATTCTCCGGGCTTTTTTATTTTTCCATGATTATGATATTTATTGTAAAGGAAAAAACACATGTTTAATGAAGAAATATTTAAAGGCAAAAGTTTTTCTGATATTCTAAAGGAAATACACGTAAATTCCACAAAGAAAGAAAAACAAATAAATTCACTGATATCACAGCTACAGCCGCTTGTTAAGAATATTAATGATGCAACAATTCTCGTACCATTGATAAAAGATTATTTGGATGTCGGAATAAAAAACGACGAACAGCTTGTAAAAATGGCCGCAATAATACAGAGAGCAATAGCAAGAAATGAATCTGAAGGTACCGATTTTATCCTGTCAGATAGCGAAAAGAAACAATTGATAGATACAGTACAAAAAACAACCAATGTAGAATGGGAAGAAGAAAAAACAAAAAATGCCACGATTAAGAGCAAGCAAGAAAAAGAATCCTAGCGTACAAGGAGAAGTGAACAAGGCTGCAGAAGCGGCCTCTGGAATATTAGAGTCGGCAGAAGTTGTTGATATTATTCTAGATCCATCACACCCAGCCTGGAATCCTGACCAATATAGAATCATTGGTTCAATAATGGCTCGAGCCTTTCCAAGAGAATTCGGTTCAACAATAGAAAACCTAGGTTGGTATAATCCAATTAACCCAAATTTCGTCACATATCCGCTATTAGGAGAAATAGTTCTTTTAATATCGGCCGCAAGCAAGTCTGCCCAAATAAATCCAGAAGGAACTGAAAAATATTATTTAACTTTAGTAAATGTTTGGCAAACAGTAAACCAAAATGGATTACCAGCTTCAAGTTACGATGTTACAGCACCAGAAAGATATAAGTCCAGAAACTACAGAGGATTTACTGGAAATTCTAGGGGTGATATAAATGACATGCCTTGGGGAGAAACTTTTGAAGAAAAATCAATAGCAAGACTATTTCCGTATGAAGGAGATATGACGCTTGAAGGAAGATGGGGACAAAGCATAAGATTTGGAAGCACGGTTTCTGAACCAGCAACCAAAAATGATTGGTCAAAAGATGGACAAGACGGTGACCCAATAACCATAATATCAAATGGCCACGCAACAACAGATAGTTCGTATCATTTAGAAGACATAAACGAAGATGCTAGTGGCATGTGGATGTGTAATGGCCAGAGTGTTCCTATTGACGTAGCATCAAAGATAGCTGATTCTTACAAAATGAGCTATGAATCTGCAAAATCATCCGAAAGAGAAAAAATAGTTGGATCAGCAGGACCGTCCGATCCAGCAGCAGGATCAGGTGGAAGCGCTGAAGCAAAAACAGCATCTAGTCCAGGAAGCGAAAATAAAGCAGCCGGAGATGAAGATGTGGCAGCAACAACCGAAGTAGAACCTGATGCAGATGTAAAAGAAGCGGCAGACGAACTTGAAGTTGTTGGAGAGTATGAAGCATATAGAAGAGGTAAATTTACTGAGATGATAGAGGTAGTTGCAATAGATGGAAGGCCAGTAAATAAAGCCTTTGCAGATAAGATACTTGCTCTAAAACAGGCTGGAACAGGTGATGGAGTCACTATAAGATTAAATAGCGGATTCAGGCCAATGGAAAAAATTACAGGTGATGGATGGAGTACCACAGGACAAAGAGACCTTAGAAGAACTAATGCCGGTACACAGGTTGGAGGAACAAAAGAAGGCCTAAACGCAGCGGCTGGTACTTATGACAGCGGTTTTGCAGCCCAAACGAGACAAACCAGTTATTTTAAGCCACTTACTGCTGGTCCAGGATTTTCAAACCACCAGAATGGAAAAGCATTCGACCTTCAGACAGGAATGGGAAGAGACTATAAGACTGGCTATGCCAATCAACCAAATAAAATAACTAAGACGTATAAGTGGCTTGTTGCAAATGCGCATAAACATGGATTTATTAGGGCAGTTTCTAAAGAAAGGTGGCATTGGGAATATACACCAGGAGCAGGAATGTTTTCAAAGGTACCAAGAGACCATCCAACATGGGACGGTTTAGTATAGGAGAATAGTTATGGCATATCGGCCTAAAAAACCAAACAGATACAAGGGAAATCAAATAATAATAAATTCTGATAGATTACTATTTAACGCAAAAGATGACTCGATATTAATAATAGCAAACGAGTCTGTAGGAATATCAACTAATGGCACATTTAATGTTGATTCAGGGTCAGAGACAATAATAAATAGTCCAGAGATATATCTAGGTCTAGATGCAGTAGAACCAGTAGTATTAGGAGATACTTTATTGGGTCTATTAGAAGAATTATGTGATGGACTATTGGCAGAAACACACCCAACCCCGTTAGGACCATCAGGACCCCCAATAAATTCATCAACGTATTCATCAATAAAAAGCAGGCTTAAAGAATTTTTAAGTCCACAAAATTATACATTATAGTCATGGCATTTGTACCATCAGCATTCGAACAAAAATTAACAGAAATAGAAGACAAGGTTGCCAAGGGAGGCCTGATTGATAAAGCAGAATGGGCAAATGCCTGGGCAGATGCATACTTTGCTGGATATGGAAGCCCAACACCCCCATCAGCAACCGGGGCAGCGGCAAGGCAGGCCCTTTTTGGAGCATTAATGGGAGCATTTGACCCCGTATCGCCATCTGCAACCGCAATGAAATCAGGAGTAGACTCATTTGCATCAACATTGGGAGGCGGGATGGCAGCTTCTGGATTTGCCGCAATACCCCCATCAGGATATACCGGAATATCAGATATTTCATCAGGTGATAAAGAAAAAGGAGCAATGCCAGAAAAATTGACATCAATAACCACTCCATGGTTTATGTCGGGTACAGCAACACACATGGGTACTGGAGCAACTGTGCCCTGGTCTTAACAAAATATTCTATACCTTGATATTTATATAGTAAGGCAATATTAGGAGAATAAAATTATGAAAAAGTCTGATTTAATTAGAGTAATTAGAGAAGTTGTAAAAAAAGAAGTTTCACGCGCTGTTAAAAAAGAAGTGCGCAAAGTGCTTAATCCAAAAAAAGCTGATACCATTCCTGAATTTTCAAAGGTTATGGAACATGCTGAAGAATTATTTAATAAAAAACCAGCAAAGAAATTTGCAAAGGACCCAATATTAAATGAGGTTCTTAATGAGACAGCAAATGATTGGCCAACACTGGGAAATAAGACGCTTGATTCTACAGATGCATTGGCAGGAAGAGCAGGTTTGGCTTCTACAATGGGAATGCAATCACCAGACGAAATGTTTGGAGGAAAACCTTCACTTGAACAAATGCTACCTGAAGATAAAAAACGTGTAGAAGTACCAGAAGCAATAGAAAAAGCACTAACTAGAGATTATTCAGACCTTATGAAGGCAATGAATAAAAAACAACGTAAATAATGGGACTTCCAAATCAATCTGACATACCAACATTTGAAACCCTGGATACTGATACTGGAACAGATCCTTCTGACTTAATAATAGATAACGAAGGTAATGTAGTACTTGCTCCAGGAATGGGTAATTTTGTAAATAGAACTAGAAATATTGGTGGCGGAAGAGAAGAATTCAGAGTACATCCCTTAGATTTTGAAATAGATGTATCACTTGGAATAGACCTACCAATGCAAACAAGCAAAGGGTCACTGTTTCAATTAAACTATCTATCAATAGACCAAGCAGTAGCAAATCTAAAAAATTTAGTTTTAACAATGAAAGGTGAGAGATTGTACCATCCAAATTTTGGTACAAATATAAGAAGGGCATTATTTGAACCAAACACGTCAAAGCTTAGAAGCTTCATAAATGACGAGCTAAAAAAGGCCGTAGAGTTTTGGCTTCCATATATAGTGATTGATGAAACAGTTGTTAAAATACCTGAAGGCAAGGGTAGTAGTCCAAGCTTTGCTGATAATTATCATGGAATACAAATAACGCTAGTAATTAGCTTAAAAAATAATAGAATAGATAAAAGGACTATAGTATTGGATATAAGGGCTGACTAATGGGAATACAAACATCAAAAAAAGATTTAAGATATCTGAACAAAGATTTTTCACAATTTAGAGAAAAACTAATAAATTTTTCTAAGGTTTATTTTCCAGATACTTTTAGTGATTTTAATGAATCATCTCCTGGAATGCTATTCATAGAAATGGCAGCATATGTTGGAGATGTATTATCATATTACGTAGATAATCAATTAAGAGAAAGTTTATTAACAGAAGCACAAGAACGCTCTAACATAATGTCAATAGCTAGAGGATTAGGATATAAAACTCCTCCTAGTGTTGTAGCAACATGTGAATTGGATGTGTACATATTATTGCCTTCTACAGGTAATGGGGTCGCTGCTTCACCAGATTGGTCATATGCTCCAGTAGTAAACGAAGGTATGAGAATAAATGCACCGACACAAGGAAGCATAGAATTCTTCAGTTTATCTCCAATAGATTTTAGGTTTTCTAGCTCATTCGATCCAACAGATGTATCAGTATATAAGATAGATTCCAATGGTAATCCAGAATCATATCTGCTAAAGAAAAAAGTAACTATAAAATCTGGAACCGAAGAAACAGCAAACTTTGGTTTTACTACACCAAAAAAATTCGATAAAGTTAGATTAGGTGCAACAGACGTAGTAGAAATAATAGATGTAAGAGATTCAGATGGTAATAAGTGGTATGAGGTAGATTATTTGGCTCAAAATACTATATTCGAACACGTGCAAAATACAGCCTTGCTAGACCCAGAACTTTCACAGTATAATGAACAAACACCGTATTTATTAAAACTTAGAAAAACCGGCCGAAGATTCACTGTAAATGTTTTACCAGACATGTCGACTGAATTGCTTTTTGGAGCGGGAAATTCAAGTCAGGCAGATGAGTTAATAATACCAAATCCAAATAATATTGGACTAGCACTACCATACGGAAATACTTCAGCAATGGATAATGCTTGGGATCCCTCAAATACAATGTTTACTAGAGCATATGGACAGGCCCCATCAGATACAACGTTAAGTGTTAGATACTTAACCGGAGGAGGAATAGCTTCAAACGTACCAGCTGGAATGCTAACTGATGTTACGGGCGTAAGCTTTACTCTAAACAATGATGGATTAGCTAGCCCAACGGTAGACTTTGTAAAAAAATCCCTAGCAGTAAATAACCCAATACCAGCAACCGGTGGAAAATCTGCAGAAACAATAGAAGAAATACGACAAAATGCATTGGGATTTTTTGCTGCTCAGAATAGAGCAGTTACAAGAGAAGATTATATAGCAAGAGCTTATTCTATGCCTGCTAGATTTGGAAACATATCAAAGGCATATATAATACAAGATGAACAAGAAAATCCAAAATCAGGAAGAACCATTGGCAACCCACTGGCCCTTAATATGTATGTTTTAGCATTTAATAGCAATAAACAATTAGCAAATTCAAACACCGTAACGAAGGAAAATCTCAGAAATTATATCAGCAATTTTAGATTATTAACAGACGCAGTTAACATAAAGGATGGATTCATAATAAACATTGGCATAGATTTTTCTATAATACCATTACCAGGATATTCTGGAAAAGAAGTATTGCTTAGATGCATAAATAAATTAAAAGCACTATTTGATATTGATAGGTGGCAATTTAATGAACCAATAATATTAGGAAATGTTGCAACAGAACTTGATAGAGTTGAGGGAGTACAAACTGTCACAGCATTACAGTTCCACTGTAAGTTTGATAAAGACTCTGGATATTCTGGAAACTTTTATGATATAAAATCAGCAACTAAAAATAAAATAATTTATCCTTCACAAGATCCTGCAATATTTGAAGTTAAGTATCCCGATAAAGATATTAGAGGAAAGGTTGTAAGTTTTTAGAGGAGAAATGAGATGATATATTCTATAATAGCAAAAAAAGATGCAACAATATACGAACGTTCTGGTAGCATGAACACAGGAATAGATGAGATTCTAGAAATAGAAAAAACTGTATCATCTTCAGGGACAGCAAACATATATAATTCTAGAATATTGATAAAGTTTGACCTAGCAGAAATATCTAGTTCAATAGTTGCAGGATTAATAACTTCTCCAAAGTATTATTTGAATCTTTATACAAATAATGCAAGCTCTTTAGATTACAAATACGGTCTAGAAGCTTTTCCAATATCACAATCCTGGGAAATGGGAAGAGGAAGAACAGAAACAAAAAAGACAACAAACAGTGGAGCCACAAAATATGAAGAAGAGGGAGTAAGCTGGGAATATAGAGATGGAAGATTTTATTTTGGTAATAAATGGGCAACAAGTTCATTTTTTAGTTCATCAACGCAATCAACCACAGGTTCATTTACAACAACGGGTGGAGGAGGAACATGGTATACTGGAAGTGGCTATTTTGCATCACAATCATTTGACTACGAACAAACAGACGTTAGAATGAATGTTACAGATATAGTTAATAAATGGTTAGATTCATCCGTACCAAATGAAGGATTCATAGTATTAAGAAGTGGGTCGCATCAACCTGCAAACATTGATGAAGAAAAGAATGGAAGGCCGTATGGTTCATTAAAATTCTTTTCAACAGATACTCACACGGTGTATCAACCCAAGCTAGAAGTTTCATGGGATGATTCGGTTTATTCAACAGGCTCTTTAACAGAAATAAACCCTTTTACAACAGAAGCAATAATAGACGTAAAAAATAATAAAGGAAGCTATAAAAAAAGAAGTAGAGAAAAAATAAGATTGGTTGTTAGAGAAAAATATCCAGCTAAAACATATGCAACAAAATCTGAGGCATTAACATTAAACGTTCTTCCATCCTCATCATATTATTCAGTAAAAGATATGATAACAGAGGAAACAATAATACCGTTTGATAGTAGTAGCACATTAATTGGCGCTGATGCGGATGGAAACTTTTTTAATTTATGGATGAATCAGTTTTATGATGAAAGAAGATACAAATTTATATTTAGGTCAATATCTGGTTCATATCAAACACCGGTTAATGATGTTATATTTGATAATGATTATACATTCAAAGTGGTTAGATAATGGCCTACTCAAAAAGAAAAAACAGAACATCTAGTAGAAGCTTTAATCCAAAAAATGCTGGTAATAGAAACAGGATTAAAAGAAAGAAGGTACTGTTTCCAACTAGTCCAATAAACCCAAAAGCAAATCAACTTGCACCCCAAAAAATAGTTCGCCGCGTTGAAGGCTCTCCAGATAGATTTGAAGTATTTGATGATGAATTAACTCCTTTTGCAAGAGCATGTCTTATAGAATCAGAAAAAGAAGCAGCCGCAGAATATACGTTAAGAGATGATTTTGATTATTCTTTGGGCTCAATCTCAATAAAACCGGCAGATAAAAATAGAATAGCTTCAGATTTTGGAACAGATGACGGTTTAAGTCAAGTACCAACAGAAAAAGTTATAAGAAACATTAATGGCATCATACTTTCTAATGAAGATAGTGAAAATAATGGAGAGAAATACATTATTGCTAATGCAAGGTTTGTTTTTGCAGATTTAGATTTTGAACGGGTTGTTGACACTGAAATATCAGAATTAGCATTTGAGCCAAAACCATTATTAGGACCAAACAGGTCACCAATCATAATAGACACAATGATATATCCAGGACATGGAACGCTTGATGGTACAGAATCAGACGGATATTCCATACAGACACTGATAGAGATAGGAGAGCCAGCTTACCTGTGCCCCGCAAATCATGCCAGGGTTATTGTTTGCGACGCATATAGTTATATAGATAATAATGGAGAAAGGGTTGATGATGATTTGACATATACCTGGAGGTTCACAGCTGTTGGCATTGGAACGGCCCAAGAGGCTGTTGTAGCAGATGGGCCGGTACTAAGACTATATAATGTACAATTGCAGCAAAGGGGAAGATATACCTGTGAAGTTTCTAACGAAAAGGGAAGCTCGTTCACAAAAGCATTTTTCTTTCATCCCCATGGAGGAATGCTTAAAGCAGTGAATAAGGATGGCATACCAACTGGAAAATGGATAAGGGATAAAAAGCATGACGCAACACATAAATCTACCCATGGGTACATAGACTATGACTTATCAAGAAGGCGCTGGTTTAAGGCAATATGGAATGATGGCGAATGGATTGAAGATCCCACCTATAATATAGCCACTAAAACAAATAAACCTCCACCAAAAGAAATAAAACCCTTGGTTGCACCTGTAAAAGTAATAAAAGAGAGAAATAATCTTTTACCTCTCGAATACCAGTGGGGCCCATCACCTGGATTTATTAAAATAAAGA
>NZAS01000159.1 GCA_002686195.1 Candidatus Pacearchaeota archaeon
GGTTGGGTTAATAACGGATTTGATGAAAAGCGCAAAATTATGATGGATATTTTTATTGAATTTAAAAAAAGTGGATTAAATTGTGGATTTTTTGTTAATAAGAATTTAAGTCACGAGCAGGAAAACTTATTATTGTATAATAGTAAAATTTCCTTAAATATCCATGATGCCTATCAGAGAATATTAGGAAAGGACACCAACGAGAGGACATTTAAATCACTGGGGCTAAACGGCTTAATGATATCTGATAAGGTTACACAATTAGAAAATCTATTTCCAAACGTTAGAACTTCAAATGATCCGGCAGCGCTAGTGAAACTGACGAAGGAGTATTTGTCTCTAACTGAAAAAGAATTGAACGATATAAAGGAAGAAAGCCGACAAAACGTTTTAGATAATCACTGTTATACTAATAGAGTAGAACAATTATTAGCCTTATGAAACCAAAAATTGCACTCATAATACCGTGTTATAATTCAATGAAGTTTTTGCCCCAATGTATAGAATCCACACTATCACAGGACTATGAAAATTATGAAGTGTATGCTTATGACAACGAAAGTACAGATGACACTGTCCTTTATTTGGAGTCACAAGTACAGCTTTATGACAAATTAAAAATGGTTAGTGTTAAAAACGTATATTCTAATTCTTATCGTGAAGCTTTTGAACATGCGTTTGAAAACGTGGATACAGATTATTTAACGTTTATTGCTTCTGATGATTATGTTTCGAATGATTATGTTTCTAAATGTATGAAAATTTTCGCTCATGCTCCCACAAAAATTAAATGCCTACAAAGCGAACTTATAGGAACGAGCACACAAGGCTTTACTGGCAAACAATCACATGTATATCGTAATTTAGAAGAATTTAAAAATCAATGTATGATAAAAAGCCCCGTTAATACTCCCACTGTTATATATCATAAAGAAATTTATCCCTTTCTTAAAATGGAAGCTCACGAAAAGAAAGAATTGGACTGTTCTGGTGCTGAAGATTATGACATGTTCTGCTCCTTAGCAGATAATAATATTTTTATCTACCCAGTCCCCCAACACTTAGGCTATTTTTATCGATGGCACGAAGATCAATGTACGTGGAAAGTGCGCCAACAAAAGAAATCAATCGATTATGACAAGATTATCCAAGAATATTGGAAATATAAATGGGGACTTTGATGAGATTAGGCATATTTTCGCATAATTTTCAAGGGCGCCAGGTTTTAGTTACTGGGGGTACCCGGGGAATCGGTCGTTGTATCTCCAAGATGATGGCAGATGCAGGAGCTAAAGTTTTAATCACGGGAACCCAGACCGACTGGGATTTATGCGATGAAAATATTAATTATAGAAAAGTAGATTTTGGTATTCAAGAGGATTTAGATAATTTTTTAGATTACGCTGCGGATATTAATTTTGATATTTGCGTTAATAATGCAGCCATTAATATTAAAAACACTCTCAATGATTTGAATAATGATGATTGGAGTGAGGTCTTAAAAGTTAACGTTACGGCCCCATTCCAAATAATAAAAGAAGTAAGCTTGAACATGAAAAAGAATATGTATGGTAGAATAGTAAATATTTCTTCTTTGTGGTCTTTTATGAGTGCTTCTAGACGAGGCGCCTACGCCGCGAGCAAGCACGCTCTCAATGGTCTCACTATTACATCGGCGGCCGAATTGGCTCCTTATAACGTTTTGGTAAACTCGCTTTCTCCTGGTTTTGTTATGACAGATATGACACAAAGTATGTTAACTGATGATGAAATAGAAAACATAACTCATAACATTCCTTTAAAGAGGATGGCCACACCAAAAGAAATAGCCACTGTTGCTTGTTTTTTAGCTAGTTCTCATAACACATATATTACTGGTCAAAATATCATAGCTGATGGTGGCTTTTCTACATGTCGAGGATAATATGAAGGTCTCAGATTACGTAATTAAGTTTTTAGAATCTAAAAATATAGAACACGTCTTTACTATTTCTGGTGGCGGCTGTATGCATTTGATTGATTCTCTTGGAAGCTCGGAAAAAATATCTTATGTTTGCAATCATCATGAACAGGCCACCGCCATGGCTTTAGAAGGTTATGCGAGAATTAATGAGCACATTGGCGTGGGAATCGTAACAACTGGCCCGGGCGGCACCAACACACTTACCGGAGTTATGGGCGCGTGGCTTGATTCTATTCCTATGTTGATTATATCGGGACAAGTTCAAACAACCCAACTATCAGATGGCACCGGCTGTCGCCAGGTAGGCGATCAAGAGTTTGATATTGTCAACACGATGAAAGATGTGACCAAATATGCTGTGCGCGTTGATGACAAAGAGGATATTCGTTATGCTTTAGAAAAAGCGTATGTAAGCGCTATAACTGGCAGACCGGGCCCGTCCTGGGTGGACATTCCATTAGATATTCAAGCTCAAGAGATCAATCCTGAACAATTGAAGAGTTATACAAATCGTTATATTGCCCCATCTCCCACTCATGAAGAAATCTCCAGGTTTATGGAAAAATTAAAAAACTCTCAAAAGCCATTAATGATATTAGGAGGAGGAATACGTCTTTCTCCCGGGGCAAAAGAATCGTTAGACAAGTTTTTGAAGAAATATAATATTCCGGCAGCGACAGGCGCCCACTCGGCAGTAGATGTGGTCAATGAAAGTTATCCTTACTATTGTGGTAGAATTGGAGTTCTTGGACACAGAAGTTCCAATCACATTGTACAAGAAGCCGATTTTGTGTTTGCTGTGGGTAGCCGTTTAAATATCAAAATGACAGGCTACAAATATGATGCGTTCGCAAAAAATGCGTATAAAGCAATGATAGATATTGATAAATACGAAATGAACAAGTTTAATATAACGGCTGATTTAAAAATTCACTCGGATGCTAATGAATTCTTAAAAGCTTTAATAAAAGATGAGAGACTGAAAAATGTTGCTTTGTCTATTGACTCATGGCGCAATCGTTGCCGACAATTGCGCAGTGAAGAGATTTATGTGCACCCTAAGCGCCGCAATGTGCAAGCTTTTGCTAGTAATTATTGTTTTGTTGAAGCGCTGTCCGAATTGATACCAGAAGAGGTTCCCACGGTTACAAGCAATGGTTCGGCTCATGTAATTACATTGAAAGTAATGAAACTCAAAGGGAAGCAGAGGCTCTTCACTAATGTTGGATGTGCTAGCATGGGATATGGATTGCCGGCTGCAATTGGTGCTTGCTTTGCTAATAACAAGAGAAAAACTATTTGCATTGAAGGAGATGGAAGCTTGCAAATGAACATTCAAGAGCTTCAAACTGTAGTGCATCATAATTTACCTTTGGTTATTTTTGTTATTAATAATGGGCAATATCTTTCTATTAAACTTACGCAAGAAAATTATTTTAATTCTCGATATGTGGGCACAAATATTGAAAGTGGGGTGTCGTGTCCCGATTTAAGGAAGATTTCAGACGCATATGGAATAAAGTACTTGACAATAGCTAAAAATGATGATATATCTAATGTAATAGAAAAGTGTATGATACACAGGGGACCTGTTCTTTGTGAAGTGTTTACTGATCCGAGTGAAAAACACGAACCCAAAGTATCGGCCATTTTAAATCAAGACGGCACTTTTTCGCCGGGAGAATTAACTGACATGAAATTTGAAGGAGAATAAAGTAATGAAAGTTGGGGAAGAATATAGAAATCTTTGTAAGAGGTTGTTTGGAGATTTGTTTGTTTTAGAAATAGCAAACAATCACTGGGGATCTTTGGAACGTGGATACAAACTTATTGAAGAATATTCTAAAGTTGTTAGATATAACGGCGTTAAAGCCGCAATAAAATTGCAAATACGAGATGTAGACAATTTTATCCACAAAGATTACGCAGATCGAGAGGATTTAAGATACATCTCTAAAACGCGCGCCACCAAGATGACTAAAAAACAACATCAAAAGATGGTTCAAAAAATCAAACAGGGAGGATGTATTCCCATGGCAACGGCGTTTGATGAAACGGCAGTAGAGTGGGCTGTAGAACTGGGGTGTGAAATTTTAAAAATTGCAAGTTCGGATATTAATGATTGGTTTCTGTTGCAAAAGTTGGTCTCAATTAAGAAACCCATCATCGCCAGCACAGGAGGCGCCACCCTCAAGGACATTGATGATATGGTGAAATTTTTTGTCAACCGACAGATTCCATTAGCCATTAATCATTGTGTTTCTAATTATCCTTCCGAAGACCATGAATTAGAACTTAATCAAATTGATTTTTTGGTGAAAAGATATCCCGATATTGTTATTGGTCACTCGACTCATGAATATACCGATTGGGCAAATTCAATGTTAATTTCATATGCTAAAGGAGCGCGCTCGTGGGAACGACATGTAGATATTCCATATCCAGAGGGACATGTCCAAAAAGAGGTTTCCAAATATTGTTCACTACCTCATCAAATGGATGAATATTTTAAAGCTTTTCATAAAGCTCGAGAAATGTGCGGGACATCACACGAGCAGCGACGAATTATTGAAACTAAAGAGAAGAAATATCTAGACGCACTTAAGCGAGGAGTTTACTTTAAGAAAAATTTCCCTAAGGGGCATACCCTAAAAGTAGATGATGTGTATTTAGCTGTGCCTCTTCGTAAAGGCCAAATTTCATCTAAAGAGTTTATGGAGGGAGATGTTTTAGAAGAGGCAGTAAAAACAGATACTCCTCTTTTGGTATCACAGATTAAATCTGAATATTTAAAAAACTCCTGGAGCCACAATATGATTAAAGATAGGGGCATCGAGTAAGAGTGAAACAGCAATTTTGTATTGACAACACTTCTCTCAATTACGATCATGAAATTGCACATCAATTTAGTGTTCATTCGTCTCCTCGAAATTATGAAGTTGTTTTAAGCGAAAAGACCTTCCTGTCGAATTTTTCTGAGTATTGCAATCCGGGGGATGTTATCTTAATAGATAAAAACGTATTAGCTCTTTATCCTCTCGATAGCATTGACATTGAAAAATACATAATAGATCCTCTCGAAGAAAACAAAAACATTGAGACAGTATTAAGCTTTATTGCTTTTTTAAATGAAAAGAAATTTAATAAGGCAAATAAAGTACTAGCGATAGGGGGCGGCATTACGCAGGATATAGCCGCCTTTGCTGCAGCTATTTTTAAACGAGGGGTTGATTGGTATCTGTTTCCTACTACATTATTATCAATGTGTGATAGCTGTATCGGAGGTAAAACAGGAATCAACTATTTAAATGTCAAAAACCAATTAGCTCTTTTTTCTGCACCAACAAAGGTAATAATCCACTTTGATTTTTTAAAAACCCTTTCCGAAGGTGATCTAAAATCGGGCTTAGGAGAAATTTTAAAGCTTTTCGCGATGGCCGATGAAGAGTTGATCCAATTCTACAGCAACAGAGTATTAAGTGGCAAAGTAACGAATGAGACATTTTATCCGGAATTAATAAAAAGAGCATTAGCGATTAAAAAGGCGGTAGTGGAAAGAGATGAATTTGAATTAGATATTCGTAAAAGTTTAAACTATGGACATACTGTTGGGCATGCTATTGAGGTGTTATCGGATTATAAAATATCTCATGGTCAAGCGGTTGTGGTAGGGATGCTAACAGTTAACGGGTTGTTTGGGTTTTATAATAAATTGTATGATGAAAAATGCCGCGATTTAATTGACACAACCACACTCAGTAATTTAAATTTAAATACTATTGATGAATTGATTAAAAAAGATAAGAAGACTTTGGGAGATAAAACCACTTTTGTGGTTTTAAATAACTTTGGAGACACTCGTTTTGTTCCTGTGCGATTAGATGCTGCTATGATAGGATGTATTAAACAAGCTATTCGAGAAATTTATGAATAATTATTTATTAATTGATTTTGGTGCATCATTTATTAAAACAGCTGAATATGATAGAAAAAGCCAGAAATTAGGTAAGTCATTATTTTTTCCTTCTCCATTTCAACATATAGCCCAAATTAGTAGTTATGAGATATGGGATGTTTTAGTCAACGTTGTTTCCCATTATGAAAATTGCAGTAAAATTTTTAGTTGTTCTATTATGAATGGAGGCTATAAAGATAACATTTATCACTCCTGGAAGTCTTTAATTAAAGAGCACGACAATGTAGATTTGATAAGTGGAATTTTTAAAGATGAAAAAACTTTTCATCAACATCAACATCATTCGCCTATGGGAAAGAAAAATTTACAATTATTAGGCGAGCGTAATGGAAAAGAATTCTATAGCGCATTAGCTGATACTGAATGTGTCAGAGAATCCGTAGAGTTGAAAAGCAAAGATTACATATTAAATCTGGGAACAGGCTCTCAGATTTTAGGCAAATCCTTTACTCAAAGCCACATCCCCAGCGGCCGCGCCCTTCAATCTTATTATAAATTTTTTAAAAGCATGGGAGTTGATTTGTTTGATGAGTTTAAAATCTTAGAAATTGTTCATCTTGAAGATGCGCAACTAAAATTTGATTTAAATATATTTTCCGAATCCTATAATTTTAAAAACGGCGGAAGCATTTTCAATATTTTGGAAAACAATTTTACCAAACAACAGTTTATAGCGTCTTTATTTAAAGGTTATATAGAGCAATATTGTGAATTGCTTTCACAATTAGAAATTGAAAATTTATACCTTACAGGAGGCATTAATCGAAAAAACCCTTTAATTGAACAATATTTAGCAATCAAATTAGCTCCTCATATTAATATAGCTTTGTTGGGCGACACACAAGAAGATACCCACCGTGGTATTAAAAATATTATTGAGCGATCCGGAATGTAAAATGAATCTACTGTTTACAGGATCAAAAGGATTCATAAGTCAGGAGCTAATAAATTATTTTTCAGAGAAAAAGCACCAGCTTTTAACCACAGATCGCACCACTTTGGATCCGCGTTCTATGCAAGATGTTGAAAATTTTTTTAAAAATAATAAAATTGATGTAGTCATCCATACGGCGATTAAAGGAGGAAAACGAAATCAACCTGAAAACGTCAACGATCTATTTGATAATTTGGCCATGTTTAATAATTTAAGTAAATTTGCTGATGAATATAATCTCATGATCAATTTTGGCTCAGGCGCAGCTTTCGATAGGGAATGCAATATACACAATGCTGTGGAAAAGGAAATATTTAATTGCTTGCCTGCAGATTATTATGGACTTTCGAAAAATCTTATAGCTAGAAAAATTGCCCTTTTGGATTCCAACATTTATAATTTAAGACTATTTGGGTGTTTTGGCATACAAGAAGAACCCCAGCGCTTATGTCGTGCCTCGTTTAATAATCTGATGAAGGGAGAAGGTGCAATAATTCATCAAGATAAATATATGGATTATTTTTATGCACAAGATGTGGGAAAAGTGGTGGAATTTTTAATAGAAAATGTTGAAGTTTCTGTCCCTAAAGATATTAATTTGTGTTATACTCAAAAAACACAACTTAGTGATTTAGCAAAAAAAATAAAATATTTGACAATGGCCAAAAGTAATGTTATTATAGAGAACGAGACAATGGCAAACTCGTATACTGGGTGCTCTAAAGCCCTGGACAGTTTAAATATCCAACTATATGGATTAGAAAAAGGAATTCGCGAATGTATAGTAAATTGGACCAAATTTTAACGTTAGTTGACAATTATATTCAAGACCAACAACAAGCAGAAAGCTGGGAAGCCGAAAAAGACTGGGTGGCCTATTCGGGCCCCATGTTTGATTCAGAAGAATATGTAGCAGCTATTCGACAATTGTTGAGCGGATGGATGATTTTTGGACGACAAGGTCGTAATTTTGAACTTGAATTTCCTAAATTTTTAGGAAAAAGGCATGGTACATTAACAAATTCCGGAAGCTCTGCGAATCTTTTGATGGTTGCTGCAACTAAATCTAGAAGATTTTCGAAACAACTAAAAGATGGAGACAAGGTCATAACGCCAGTGGTGTGTTTTCCTACTACCATTAATCCTATTATTCAAAATAACCTAGAACCTGTTTTTGTAGACGTGGAGTTGCCAAGTTTAAATTTGGATTTAGATAAAGTGGAAAAAGCACTAAAAGAAGATCCGTCTATTAAAGCAATTATGTTTGCTCATGTTTTAGGCAACCCACCAGACATGGATCGTCTTATGGGTTTAATTCAAAAATATGATTTGGTGTTTTTAGAGGACGCTTGTGATGCATTGGGTTCATATTATGATGGTAAAAAATTGGGATCTTATGGCGATATGTCAACATGTTCTTTTTTTCCTGCGCATCATATGACAATGGGAGAGGGCGGCTTTATTGCTACTGATAGCCAATTGACACGTACATTGTTGGCTAGTTTTCGAGATTGGGGAAGAGCATGTTACTGTAATTCTCTCAAACCTGGCAACGTGACAGGAGGAACCGCATGCGGTATGAGATTTAATAATTGGCTTCCCGGCATGCCAGATGCAGTCTACGATCATCGATATGTCTTTGATGAGATCGGATATAACCTTAAACCATTGGATCTGCAGGCTACAATAGGCTTAAAACAGCTTGAAAAATTGCCTGAACTAGATGCTGCCAGGAGAAAAAACTGGAAGCGCCTACGCGGGATTTTTGAGCCATATGAAGAGTATTTCCACTTGCCAGTTGCAACAGAAAAATCCGATCCATGCTGGTTTGCCTTTTTGCTTACTATTAAGAAAAGCGCTCCTTTTACGCGCTTCGATATCGTTGATCATTTAGAAACAGCCAAGATTCAGACTCGATCTTATTTCTCTGGCAACATATTGGCTCATCCCGGGTATACTCAATTGGCTTATCCTTATGGAAACTTGTATGAAGCGTTTCCTATTGCTCAATTAGTAACCACTAATTCGTTTTTCTTGGGCACCTATATGGGACTAACAGAAGAAAAGTTGAACTATATTGAAAAAGTGGTGCACGAGTTTTTTAAGGGAGATAAATGAAAATCGTATATATCACGGGATGTTTAGGGTTTATGGGCTCTTATGCCACGCGCAGAGCATTAGAACGAGGCTGGCTTGTATATGGAATTGATAAGATAACGTATGCGGCCAATCCTGACTTGTTGGATGAATTCTACAAATATCCTAATTTTAAATTTAAAGAAATTGATTTGAAAGATTTAACTTATTTGTGTGACTGTGATTATGTGATTAATTACGCGGCGGAATCTCATGTAGGAAACAGCATTATTCGTAGTGATGAATTTATGAGTAGCAATATTTTAGGAGTTAAGAATTTATTAGATTTAGTAAGGTTTAAGCCTGCGAATTGTAATGATGTTCCAATCTTTTTTCATATTAGTACCGACGAGGTATATGGGGATATTGAAACAGGAGAACATACGGAAAGCGATTTATTGAAACCTAGCAACCCATACTCAGCATCAAAAGCTGCGGCTGATATGCTTATTATAGCGTGGGCCCGCACATATGGAATACGCTATAATATTCTGCGACCTACTAACAATTATGGAATAGGACAATATCCTGAGAAGTTGATTCCTTTATCTGTCAAAAACTTATTAAGAAAGAAAAAGATAAAACTTCACAATGGCGGAACACCCATACGAAATTGGTTACACGCCGACGACACATCCCGCGCCGTCATGACAATTATTGATGGTGGAAAAGTAAACGAAATTTACAATGTGGCCGGCGGTTTTGAGCAGTCCAATCGAGATACAATTAAGAAAATTATTGGCGCCTTTACAGGCATATCTGAAAATTGGGAAGGATATGTTGATTTATCATTTGCTCGTGAAGGGCAAGATGTGCGTTACGCTTTAGATGATTCAAAATTGCGATCTCTTGGGTGGTATCCCAAAAAGATTTTTGATAAAGAAATTATTTCTATTGTAAATCACTATAAAGAAAATTTTATTTGGTAAAAAAAATGTCACAAAAATGGTATGGAAATTTAGACGACAAGATCGCGGGTGTCCCAATTTTAGACACGCCGCCCCCATGGGAATGTTCGAACGCGTTACCAGAAGAACAATTGGCACAATTGGGTTCCATGGAAAACCAATACGGGACTACTAAGTTTGTAGACGGTTTTACCGACTATGTTAAAGATGAAAGATTAAGCACACTGCTTAAAGATAAAAAAGTGTGTTTTGTTGGTCCATCTCCGCATTTGATTGGCGCCAAAATGGGCGCCCACATCGACAGTCATGATGTAGTCATTAGAGTTAATCAAACTCAAGCTGTCCCCCCTCATCGTTGGGAAGATTATGGCAAAAGAACTGACATATTAGTTAGTTGTTTAAATGCTCCGACTATAGCGGCTATATCTCAAAATTTAGAGTGGGTAAAAACTTTAAAGTTTATCTTATGCCCTTCTTTATCTATGTGGGACGTAGATAAAGGAACCACATGGATAGATAAGTGGAATATTCCATGGCACAATGTTTGTGATGGTCATTTATTTAAAATTTACAAAGACGCAGGAACAACAGGGAATACTGGCTTATCTGGACTCAGCATACTTTTAAATTATGAGATAGAATTTCTTTATGTTACCGGTTTTTCTTTTTATAATTTTGGAAGATTCGGAAATGTGTATTATGATGAATATAAAAAACCAAACGCCATGGCAAATGTTAATGGCGCCAACACTAAAGTATATAGGCACGATATACACGCGCTCGAGCCTCACTTAAAATATTTTAAAAGAATGATTGATGTTCATTATCCACAAAAGTTGAAGTTGGATTGCCTATTGGAAAATTATTATTTTTACACACAACCCAAATTACTTACCATTAAAGACGAAATGGATGAAAAGGGATATGTGGTCCTTAAAAATGCCATTGAGCCGCAGATTGCTCTCGCATATAAGAAGATAATAGTAGATTATTTTAAAGATACTCAAAATAAAGCTATTGGACAATTAGCAAAACCTGACGCCTTTAATGACAAAAAATTGTTTTTTCTTCATAAGCTATTTTCTACATATGCCATTATGGAACCATTAAGAACATTAACCAATAATAGGCTAATGTATTTACATCACTCTGACATCCATTATAATTTTAAAGCTTACGGCTATCATGATGATACACAAGTAAGAGACATGAAGACTCCCCCACCTCAAGAATATAGTTTTATAGAGGGAGAATCTGACGTCCCTTATCGATGTTATAGTATAGCCATATATTTACAAGATCATAACGATGGTGGAGGTTTGACCGTTATAGAGGGAAGTCATAAAAATTCGAAAGGAAAAGGCTCTAACACGATTAGTGGCCGCGTTAGAATTCGAGAACAACAAGAGATTAATTTAGAATCTAGTCTAGGAGATGTTATAGTTTTTGATGCAAGACTATTTCATCATGGAAACGTTTCTAAGTGTAAAAATAGAGCGACTATATTTTTTAGAATGGGCGCCATTAATGTACATGGCATTAATCACGCCAAGGGCGCCGTTGAGCGCCAACAAAGACAGAATTGTAGACGTAGCCCCTATTTGATGTCGCGTGAACTTACTAACACTTTAATAAAAAACAAATTAAGATAATACCGGAAATAAAAATTAATAATTTATCATATAAGATAGCCGAAAAAGGAGAAATAAATGCTACAGAATACATTGCCACCACTGACAGATTTAATAAAATATTTTTCTCATAATAGCTTTAAAGGGATGCAAATTACTTTTATTAATATGCCTTTACGAGAGACCGCTGCTCCCAACGTACCCCCCGAAGGGCCGGGAATTTTAGCTGCGATAGTGCGACAGTGTGGCGCGCAGCCTTATATTCTTGATTTGAACGCCTATAGAATTAAAGATGAAATCGCAACGAAAAGAAATTTACCTAACGGCAGACACTTATCATACACAGAAGCAGAAGCTCTCATAGTTAAACATTTAAAAAGGACCGGTGATCAAGATGTTATCGCTTTTTCTGGAAAGATCACCACACTAAGATGGCAAGAAGAGATAGCAAAAATCGTAAGGAAACACCAGCCAGATTGTTTTTTAGTTACGGGAAACGGACTTGCAACAGAAATTAAGACAGGATTATTTAAGTGGATTCCAGAGCTTGATGGTATTGGGCGCTCTGAAGGAGATGATATTATTCTTTTGATACTTAAAGATGCAAAAACAATCAAAGAGTTAGGCACCCGCAAGGCTACGCTTTCTGGGAAACTGAGCCCGTTCTACATAGGAGAAATTGGTGGTAAATCTCGTTTCTGTTATGAGGGCAATAGGCCGATGAATTTGGACGCTATTCCTTACGCTGCTTGGGACTTATTAGAGTCTGATCCATATGGACACAATGTATTAGAAGACTACATTAAAGTCCCGGTTTGGGGCATTGCAGCTAATAATAGCTCTGCTACACCGTTTGAGATGAAAAGAAGTTTGACTACGGTTAGTAGCCGGGGTTGTCCATATTCTTGTGCCTTCTGTTACAGAGGCGCCCAAGGAGAAAGAAACTACGGCATGCGTTCCAGTGAACACATAGCACAACAAATAAAAGGGTATGTAGACAAGTATAGTCTAGATTTCATTGGCTTTCCAGACGACAATTTTGCAGTGGATAGAAGAAGAACTAAACAGATGGTACCGGTTTTTAAGGAATATGGGTTAGATGAAATTAGGTGGGGCACCCATACGCGAATGGATGAAGCTGATGATCGTATATTTGATATGGCTGCCTCTGGTTGTGTTTATATTGGCTTTGGGGCCGAATCTGCGTCTGAACACACTTTAACAGTTATGAAGAAGGGAGGTTTCATTCTTAAAAATGGGTTGACACCAAAAAAGATTAACGGAAAGTTATATCAATTTCCAACTACCATGGTAACTGCTGTTGAAAATTGCAAAAAGGCTAATGTCCACGGCAATTGTACATGGATTATGGCTTTTCCTGGAGAAGAGCTAGAACATTTAAAAACTAGTGTTGCTTTTATTAAATGGCAACAAGAATTTTGGTCCGATAATTTCACAGTGGGAACAACTGAATATGAAAATGCAGTAAAATCTGTTAATGCCACAATGTTTACCGCAACTGCATACCCGGGAACAGAAATGTGGCGTATGGTGAAGCCCCAACTGACAGAACACTTTGGTATAACATACAATGTGTTGGGGGAACCAGTTTGTGATGAAAATTTTCACAATTATGTGTTAGAATTGGATGATGCGACAAAGGTATTAAATGATATACATGGCATGCCTGTAAACTTTGGAAACATGCCAATGGATGTTTTTTTGCAGGCGCGCCAGTATGTAGATTCGGGGCAAATAGAGAAAGTTCTGGATATGGAATGAGTTTTGAAAATTGTTACTTTTTAATTCCTGCGCGCAAAGGCTCAAAAGGATTTCCATTTAAAAACCGCATGTTGTTTGAGCATGCAGCAAAAACAATACCCGAGGAATATAGAAAATTACTATATGTTTCGACCAATGACGAATTTATCAAAGAAAAAGCGGATTCTTTAAATATAAAGGTGGTGGAGCGACCTGAAGAGATCGCACAAGACACAACTTCTATGAAAGCAGTAATGAAGCATTTTGTTGACAGTCAACATATTGGTTGCAATGCCACTATTATTATGTTATATTTAACTTATCCCGAAAGAACATGGGCCGATATTCAAACAATTTACAATTATTATTGTACACGCGCCGAAAAGTCTTTACTTTGTTGCGAAGACGTGATAGAACATCCTTATTTAGCTTTTTATGAGAAAGAACACCAAAAAGCTACATTGGTAGTAGATCACGCTTTATATAGAAGGCAAGACTATCCTCAATGTATTAGATTGAGTATGTTTGTAGCTTGCTATAAAGTAGATATTATAGATGAGTTGCATGATTTAATGTTTGAACCAAATAGTGTATTTTACAAGCTTAATCATCATAAAATTGATGTGGACTACAGGGCGGATTTGGAAACGTTTCAAGCACTTCTTAACGAAAAGGATATTATAAATGTCAAAAGTTAAAATAATAGCTGAGATAGGAATTAACCACAACGGAGACATTGATCTTGCTAAAAGGTTAATTGATCTCGCGGTAGTCGCGGGTTGTGATTATGTGAAGTTTCAGAAACGAACCCCCGACATCTGTGTCCCATCTGAGCAAAAAGAAAAAATTCGTTCTACACCGTGGGGAGAACTAAGATATATTGATTATAAAAAGAAAATTGAGTTTGAGAAAGAAGAATATGATGAGTTATATAAATATATAGAAGAAAAGCCGATCAAACTGTTTGCTTCGGTCTGGGATAAACCGTCAGCTGACTTTATGACGGTATATACCGACATCATGAAAATTGGCTCAGCATCTATCACCGATTTGGAATTATGTAAATATACCAGAGATAGGTGTAATACTTTGATTATTTCAACTGGGATGAGTACTGAAAGTGAGATTGAAAGATGTGTTCAGACATGTAGTCCGGATGTTATCATGCACACCAATTCAACCTATCCCTCTCCCCTTTCAGAATTAAATTTGAAGTATATAGAATATTTAAAAAACAAATGGAATGTTGATATCGGATATAGTGGTCATGAATACGGACTTGTTTCGACATTT
This sequence comes from Candidatus Pacearchaeota archaeon, assembly GCA_002686195.1. Next base: position 14,603 of record NZAS01000159.1, read on the forward strand.
GCAGCAGTTGCCCTCGGCGCTATGTGGATCGAGCGCCATATCACATTAGATCAAAATATGTGGGGGAGCGATCAACAAGCCTCGGTAGGACCGACCGGAATTATTAAATTAGTGCGTGGTATTCGAAGTATAGAAGAGTCTTTGGGAACTGGCGGCCCCCGGGTGGTTTTATCGGGAGAGAAACTAAAAAGAAAATCTTTGAGAAAAGAAGAAGGGGAATCATGAATGATTATATTTGTAGATATTGATGAAACGATTTGTGAATCGCCTGAAAATAGAGATTATGCTCAATCGGTTCCTGTGGAGTCAAATATTAAGAAAATCAATGACTTATATGATGAAGGAAATACAATAATATACTGGACTGCTCGAGGAACTGGTACTGGTATTAATTGGCAAAAGACTACGGAAAATCAATTTAAAGAATGGGGAGTAAGATATCATGAACTTCGTTTTGGGAAGCCGATTTATGATTTATTTATTGATGATAAAAATATAAATTCTGAAAGGTTTTTTAATGACTAAAAATATGTTAGTATTGGGAGGAAGCGGTTTTGTGGGTAGGCGCCTGAATTTTCAAAGGCCACATTGGAATTACATCTCCTCCGCAGATTGTGATCTAAAGGATCCAGGCGCAACAAGGGAACTTTTTGAAGATATAAAACCAAAAGCGGTGATACATTTAGCCGGCCGAGTGGGAGGAATAAAAGATAATGCAACACATCAAGCTGAATACTATTATGAAAATGTTATGATAAACACCAATGTAGTTCATCAAGCGTATTTGAGCGGTATAGGACGTCTGTTGGCGTCCTTAAGTACTTGCGCCTATCCCGATAACATGGAAACATATCCCTTTTCTGAAGAGGATTTTTTATGCGGACCTCCTGCTTACACTAACTTTTCATATGGATACGCTAAAAGAATGCTACATATTCAGTGTCAAGCATATCGAAAACAATATGGAGTAAATTATTCAACATTCTGCCCAACAAATATTTATGGTTCAGGGGACCATTTTGGCTCATCAAGTTCGCATTTTGTGGCAGCTTTGATAACCAAAATTGCTAAAGCTAAAGATGGAGACACCATTGAACTCTGGGGCACAGGAACTCCATTGCGTCAGCAATTGTATGTTGATGATTTGTGCGAGATAATTCCGATGCTTTTGGAAAAACACAACAGTGATGAACCTTTGATTGTTGCTCCAAATGAAAACTTAAGCATTAAGGAGATGACGAGGATATTATTATCGCAAGTACACAAAAATATTGAAACTGTATATAATAACAAATTGAATGGTCAATTTAGAAAAGATGGAAACAATAAACGACTTAAAGAGATAATAGGAAACTATCATTTCACTACTTTTCAAGAAGGAGTTTTAAAGACCTATGATGATTATAGAGAGAGCCAATGACTGATAAACCGAAAACAGCACTTATAACCGGCATCACTGGACAAGATGGCTCTTATTTAGCCGACTTTTTGTTACAAAAGGGTTATCATGTTGTTGGTATTAAGCGCCGCACATCCTTGTTGTCCACTGATCGAATTGATCATATTTTTAATGATATGGAAAACGTAATAAATTTTGACATGGCTTATGGTAATATGATTGATGCCGGCAATATCTATAGACTACTACAAGAAACTCAGCCAGATGAAATTTACAATTTAGCTGCACA
>NZAS01000160.1 GCA_002686195.1 Candidatus Pacearchaeota archaeon
GTTGGCAGAATGGCAGGTGCCAGAGGCGGAAAGGGCGCCAAAGAAGGCTCCACTGTGGGTTCTAATTTTTTCGCTGATGCGGCTAGAATATATATTAGTGAATTAACTGATATTGATGTTAATTTTGGAATTGTTGGTGGTGCTTCCGGAGTTATGGAAAAACGTTCGGGTGTCGGTATTAAGGCAGATGGAATTAGAATCGTTGGAAGAGAAGGGGTGAAGATAGTAACCGGCGCTGGAGATGGAGCTAAAGGCTTTGGTTCTAAGGGAGAACCAAACTCCCTAGGCGGAAAGCTGTTGCCAGCACCTAAAATTGAATTGATCGCAGGCAATAATTCAGAGGCTCGCGAGGTTTTGGGAGGCTTATTTAATTCGCCAGAGACATATAATACTTTGCAGGGAATAGCCTTGGGAGAGAATACAGTAGAATGTTTTAGAGATTTAAGCGAAATTATCGATCAGATGTGGGCAGTCTTAGATGGCTTTATTAATGCGCAGATAAGGATTAATGCTGCCCTTCCTCCCGCTGTTGCAGCCACCGCAGGGCCCGGAGCCCCAGCCGCCGGCGCATCTTTAGGAGGCGTTATTGGGCTTAATACAATTATGACAGTTAATCGAGGACTAAGCCCTATGCAACAAATTCGTAATAATAAAATGATGTGGGAGGCGAATCATTTGATGCGTCAAGGATATCGTTTCATTGAAAGTAAAAACGTGTTCACAACATAAGGAAACATTATGGCAGACGAAACAACGAAATCATCATTTTTGTATCATCAAGATAAAAATCGCGACGGCTTAATAGACGTTTGTGAAGAGTTGATCGATGTCGAGGATGCTCTGTGTCCCGATCTCGCATGTTCTCCTAATCCGAATGCATTAGTGGATGATTGGAAAACCAAGACGATAGAAGAGCCGTTTTTAAACGAAAAGACATGTAAATATCAGGTTACAGTGGTAACTAAGTTTAAAACAACTATTCCGGCACAAATGCTAGATGATCCTAACTTAACAGATGAAAAATCTGATGAGGCTATGGAAACGCGGTTTGATTTTTATGTTGAGGACGCGATTGCTTCTCTCTTGAATATATATGATAAAGATGATTCAGAAGAATCTGTTGATGCCGTTAAGGCAGTTATCGAATATACTGCATATGATTTGGATCCTCGTCCTTTCTCAAGATTAAAGCTTTTGTATTCAGTTCCTTATGATGATTTACAGAATTTAGAGGATGCCGAAGAAGAATCAGAAGATGACGAAGAAGAGGATGAGGGCACAGAAACAATTGTTACTTATGATGCTTTTACCCTAAAAGGGCGCCTTATCAGAATTCGCAAAGGCCTTAATTTATATAATCGTTATTTGAAGATGTATCGAGGATTGGAAGGTGGAAATCTTTTTTATGACGAAAGTAACGCTGTATTTCCCTTGGAAATGTATGGGGATGCAGGCTTCTTTCCCACTTCTTTGATGGGAAAGACATTAACTCAATTAGACAAATTCTTAATACAAAAGGGCTACAATTTGCCCGGTGTGGGGGGATTTGGTGGTGCCTTTAATGATCGTGTTGTTAAGATGGAGTTTAAATTTAGTAAAGAATTTGTACTCAAAAGATTAAAAATTTGGACAGAAGGCTGCGGCGAAAAGCCGATTATGTTTAATAAGAAATTAAAACCTCTATTAGCAATGTCCGCTTGGAAAGATCCAACCGCTATGGCTTATTTTGCTCGTGTAGAAAAAATGGAAACCGATTTTACTGCGCGTACACCCAAGCCATGGCTTGAATTTATCAAAGAACACACATATCCCCTCGTATATGATACTACAAATTCTGTGTATGGAGATACAGATCCCGCAAACACAGCAATGAGTTGTATATCAGACGCTTTAAGAAACGAAGCAAAAGAACTTGGCCAAGATATCTTAGATGATGTTTTTAGTATCGGTGACGCTATAGCATATCAGTTCCGTGATAGCCTATGTCGTGCTTCTTTGGGAGAAGTTATTACAGATGATCTTCAGATGAATCTTATTTATGATCCCAACGCGAGAAGCATGAAAAGCCTTAAAACGATGGCGACTGAGCAAGCATTTAAACAGCTTCAACAAGAAGAGGCTGTTTTCGTTAATTTATGTGCGAGAATCCTTGGACATGCTGCCGGATATGGCAACGGGTTGGATATTTTAAATGTAGTATGGAAAGAAGGCTTCGATAAGATTAAAATTTGTGGACTTTTTGATTTGCTTATAGATGCAATTGGTTGTTTATTATCAGGCTTATCTTTGGAAGAGGCGCTTGGTGGCATGATAAAGAGTGCCCTTACTGCTATGGGATTGGAGAATTTTGGCGATTTATTTGTTGGGCTGCCTCCAGACAAGCAAGCAGAGTTGGACGCGCTTGTTCAAAAGAAGCTAGAAGAGGGAGATGTTTTCAAAGAAGGCTCAACTAATCAGCAAATGTCAGACACCATAGCCGGCAAATTAGAATGGGAAAAACCATGGGAAACCGCCGCTGAAGAAAAAACAAGGAAAGAAACAAGACAAGAAAAAAGAGAAGCCCGCAAAGAGGAGCGAAAAAACCCCACCGAGATGTCTGCTGCAGAGATGCAACAATCTTCTCAATTAGCACGAAGAACATTGGTTCAACAAATGGATATAGGTTCAGAAGCTAATCAAAATGCTCTTAGTTCTAATGTGGTTATGGAGGCGTATATTAAGGCTCTCTTGGAAATATATCAAGACAATCTGTTAGAACTTTTGGACGAACTTAATAAATTCCCCGGCGCCCCAATTGTAAGTAGTATCATCGCTTTGTTGGATTGTCCACGTCCACCACTCTTTAACCCGAGTGTCATGGATTTTATTCAGGATATTGAATTGCCGTGGTGCCGCAGTATTCAGGATATTACATTTCCTCGTTTAAATAATCCTTTTGGGTGGATCCCTCAATGGACAGATATTAAAGCGTTCATTTGGCTGGCAATTAGAACAGCATTACAAGAATTAATCTTGAAGATCATGATGAAGTTGCTTGTAAAAATTTGTGAAATAATAGGCAATGCCCTGTGTAGTATGTTAGGAGCAGCCGGATCTGCAGTTGCAGCATTGGCAGGTGGCACTCAAAGAACCTCTTTTAAGGATATTATTCGGGAATCAATTTGTGGCGATGACACGCCTGATGAGCAAATAGACAATACAATTGTAGATATGTTCAATTCTTTGGGCTCTGGTGGAGCAGCTTTAGCAGACAGAGAGCAAGTCTTGGCACTTTCAGAAGATCTTGCTTCTGCTGTTTCTAGAACTGAAATGATGAATGCCTTCTTGGGAGATCCTTCTAATGAATTTTTAGATATTGCTAAGACTATTATTGATTATGAGTATCCCGACATGCAGTCGGCTTTCCCCAACAAAGAATCGATGGGCAATTTTTTTCAAAATGCTGGCAATTTAATGCCGGCTAGCTTTAAAGCTCAAATGCAAGATATGGTAAATAATCCAGTTGGCCCTCTATTACCTGCCAATCCTAGCTTGTGTGCTACACCTCAACAATTGGAAGATTTTCATAATTTAAGATGTAGTCTTCTAGCGGGGAGAGCAACTGCAGCCCAGTGTGAGGCTATGAAGCCTAAGATGTTAGACGATTTGGAAGATTTGGCTGATATTTTGCAAGGCGGCATTCCCAACTATATTGCCAATAACATGCCACCTCTAGTATCTGATCCTGGCTGCGATAACGGACTTCTTCCTTTTGAAACTGATGAACAAAAGGCTACGGTATCGGCTGCTTTGGGAGGAGATTTGGAACAGGTAAAGCTAGCGTTTTCTTATGATATGTTGGGCAACGGCCCCTTTAGAAATCAATGGGGATTTATAAACATGATTCTTGCAGATACTATGGGAATGCCTTTGACTGCGCACTATCGAAGAGTGTTTAATAGACGCCGTTGGGTTGATTTTTATATAAACGACGATCAAGCCCAAGAAGATGGATCCAGCGAAGTCGCAGCCATCAACAGACAACGAGGTGCTTTTCCAACAGAAGTCGCTGGACATTTAAAAGGCGAGTTAGAGGACTTGGACACTACCTTTGTTTCTAACAATGAAGTGGAATCAGACGATTATTTTTATCAGTCTTTTGAGATGTTAAATATTGATCGATTTGGTAAAAATATAGATTTATTATCTTTGCCTGATTTTGGCTACAACTACACCACTACTGTAGAATACGAATCAGAGTCGGTTAAAATGACACGTAATGCACGCAAAAAGACTTCAGATGTCTCCCTGTCGTATAGAGATTTAGCTAAGGGAGACACGGATCAAGATTTTTCATTCGGTTTTGAATTAGATTTTTTCCTTTCCGATTTGATAGAAGATTCAGACGGCAATGCAATGAATCGTTCTGAAATTATAGAGATAGATGGAGAGGAAATTCAAACTCCTAGCGATAATGCCCGAGTTCTTCTTACTACATTATATAATGCTGCAGCCAATTTGGATTTTTCTACAATCCCTTTTATGACAAAGGCGGAAAAGGCAGACTTCAAGCGCACAGCAAAAGAAGCGGGAATTATTTATGATAGAAAATTTGAGTTTTTATCGGTAGACAATACTCTCGATGGAATTGATTTTGATCCTTATCCAGACTTTCTAGGAACTTTTGACTCGCAATCGACATATATGCCTCAGATTGTGCTTTTAACTGAAATATTAAACAATAATGGAGCTAGTGTATCAAACGGAAATGTTAAAACATTTCATGACGAATTTATGTCTACGTTATTTTCTACCTTGGCTAGCGATATCGCGGCAAACACTGGATCGTTTGATTACGGCGCCGTATTCGACAATCTAACCAAAGAAGACACTGAATATGTAACCGACGATGGTGAGGATTACTTCGATGCCACAAATGATGATGGGGACACCTTGTCTAATGATGATATGATTTTGGGCGTTAGTCGAATGCAATATGAAGTTGATAGCGGCCAACGTGACGATGAAAATAGAGTTTTCTACTTAGATCCCGCACAATACGGAGGGAATTACATGAATCCTCCGATTTATATTAAGCCTTTGAAAAATGAAGGCTGGCTAGGCTTTGTAGATGTAATGTTTCCTGAGTTAAGTCCATGCAAGCCTCAACGGACTGATTTGGTAGATTTTGAAGAAATTCAAAGTATTATAGATGATGCGTATCCTACATTGCCTGTAGACGAAAGATTAAAATCGGATCCTGATTGTGTGGTGGAAGTCCCCTATAATAGAATACTAGAAAGACCATCTGTAGCGGCAATTCAGGGGCTTATTACGGCAGCTATTCGAATCTTTGTAAGCGTCCACTTTATCAAAGGAATGGCAACTTTTACTAAATTTTATCCTAAATTCACAGAAGTCTTTAGTTCCCTCTTCGCGCAATATATCGTAGAGGATATGGAATCACAATTTAAAAACACTCGAAAGAAACTCTTTCAAGGGCCCTTTAAAGATAGTGAGTTTTGGTATGCATTTTTAGAGCAATCGGTTCAAATGTATTCCCGAAGAGTGATGGATGGAAATATTATGAATCCACCTGAAAATGTATTGGCAGCTATGCTCAAAATCAACGATCTGCAAGATGCCTATCCTTATCCTTATCGAAGCGATTTAAAGGAAGCAAAACAGCTTGACGAAGTAAGCATTTTTAAAACTTTAAAAAATTATCGTTCCAATATGAACCTCCAAGCGGTACAAGAGACTGAAGAAGCTGCAAAATTAGTGCTTAAAGAGTTGGTTAACGAACAGTTAAATTATATGGGTGAGAAATTTATTGATAATTTAGAAGGCGTAGGAATGGCTCCTGACGTATTTGATTTAGATTATTATCTTTTTGAGAATCTCACTCAAGGAAGTAGTTTGACTTTAGGTCAAGACATTAAAGAGGAAGTAGTTGCGTTGCCAACCGAAGGGGAAGAATTATATACTAATGGTACCGAATTTACCGACGCAGATACTGGAGAAATGTATACAGGCTATTATCATGTTTATGTGGATGAAAATGGTGATACCATTTATATGGCAGGCGAGTTTCATGTAGATGATGATCACGCCAGCCTGCGCCCTGTGGCAGATCAGGTAGTTGTGCCAATCGGGGATGTGCAAGATTACGGAACTGGAGCGACAGCAAGCACAGAACAACCATTTTTAATTGAAAAATATATAAGTATTGATGGCGTGAAAGTAGCGCCCGATACTGCTCTCGAAACTATTAAATCTAATGATAATAACTTATTGATATCTGAAGTGTATCCTGGCACCTTAGAACTAGTGACAGATGCTGGCGGAAAAGTTGTAGGACTCGATGGAGAATTGGGAATAAGATACGGTTTGGAATTTTCAGTAGTAATGGATGGCACTGCTTATCCCGTAACAACAGTAGAAGTTGATGCGCTTGATACATCTATTGGAGAAATAGCGCCCTTCGTAGGTGATAGCAAGTTGTTGCTTTGTTTGATTAATATGTTGAAACAAGATGACACATACAAGTTGGTAGGACAGTATGTTTTTCCTCTAAAGAAAATGACAGCTTTACTGGCAATTTATAACGCTGAAGGATTTTTGCCGTCGATTGGAGAACTTACTGTCGAGAAGGGAATAGCCTTTGGAGGCGACGACGCCGGCGACATAGATCAAAAGCCTGGAATGATGGTGACGGTAGACGATGGAGTTGCCACTTCCGAACCCGCCGTAGAGGGATGGGCAAACGTGGAGGATCGACAGAGTACGTTTACTCCTTTTGTAAAGACATGGGATGAGTGGGATCAAGTATTATTGAGAAATTCAAAAAGACGCATTAAAAAATTATTTAAAGTTCATTATAATTCTAGAGATTTTGAAGCAGGAATCGAAGATGACAGTGATACTCCAGGGAAGATTCTGTTAAATGGGCTTAGAGAGGCTTTAAAACCTCCAACAGGCCAGCATTTATTGCCCCGTTGGCAGAGGCGAATGCTGAGGGACAATCCCTTTAATTCTAAGGGAGAACTTTGTGAAAAGGAAGATTGACCCTAATTATAGAGAGGTAAAAACAAAATGGCTTCTTTTGGCGTAGCATTACCGTTAGAAAGAAATTCTGATGACGGCTATATGATGATTAGAAATATAAGAAAGTTAATTAAACAAAATTTAAAAATGTTAATCTTAACCAATCCTGGAGAAAGAATCATGGTACCAGAGTTTGGTGTGGGGATTAAGCGTTATTTATTTGAAAATTATGGTCAAGGGACAGAAGGGGCAATAAATAAAAAGATAAAAGAACAAGTAAAGATTTATTTGCCAGTTGTATCCATCGTACAGATTTCTTTTGGTACCGCAGATCGAGACAATAATCGTTTAGGCGTCTCGATAGCGTATGCTATTCCAGAAATTGGTGCTAAAGATTTATTAGAATTTACTATTTAAAAATTGAGGGTTTTTTATGCCAGACGAACAAAAAAAGATTATACCGATTGATTATACTCATCGAGATTATGAAAGTATTCGAGATGATTTAATGGAAATCGCAGAAAGATTTTATCCAGATACTTTTCAAGATTTTAGCGATGCCTCTTTTGGGGCATTGATGTTGGATATGGTAGCATATGTGGGAGATCAGCTATCCTTTTACCTGGATTATAATGTTAATGAATCATTTTTAGATACTTCTTATCAATATAGCAATATTCTTCGCCACGGCAAGATCTTAGGATACAAAAGCACAGGACGCCCCTCTACCTATGGAGTAGTGACTCTTTATGTTTTGGTACCAGCCACAGCCACCGGTTTGGGTCCCGATAGAGGATATATTCCCATTTTAAAAAAAGGAACACGCTTTACTTCGACTGGTGGACTAAATTTTATTTTAACAGAAAATGTAGATTTTGCTGCAGCTAACAATCCCATGGTAGTAGGAAGAGTGAATCCCACCACCGGCGCGCCCACTCATTATGCGATTCGAGCGCAGGGCAATGTAGTATCTGGATATTTTAGCCAAGAAACTAAAAAAATTGGAGCATTTCAACAATTTAAGAGAATAAAATTAACTTCCCCCAATGTATCAGAAATAGTCTCTGTATTTGATTCGGAAGGACGTGAATATTTTGAAGTTGATTACCTTGCGCAAGATATGGTTTTTAAAGAAATATCTAACAACAACTTCCTGAATGATAATGTTCCTTCTGTTATAAAGCCGTATTTGGTATCTCGAAAATTTACACTAGAACGTGATCGATATAATGTATATCTACAGTTTGGAAGTGGAAATGGGGCAGAATCGGATGTAGTGGCAAACCCTCAATCAGTGGCAATTGATGTATTTGGAAAAGATTATGTGACAGATACCACTTTTGATCCTACGCGCCTTTCAAAAAACAAAAATTATGGAATCGTTCCCTCGAATACTACGTTGACAATCGTATATCGCGTTACAAACCCTTCTAATTCTAATACTGGCGCAGGAACAATCACAACAGTAACTGATGCTTTAGTTGACTTTAAAAATAGAGCACAGTTGAGCGCTGTTAAAACAAACGCAGTAGCAGCTTCTATAGAGGTTTCGAATGAGGCGCCTATTGTCGGAAATGTTACCAACCCAACTTCAGGGGAGATAAAAAGACGAATTTTTGATACGTTCCCTACTCAAAATCGTGCAGTTACACAAGCAGATTATGAGAATCTGACATATAGAATGCCAGCTAAATTTGGCTCTATTAAGAGATGCTCTGTGCAAAGAGATCCTGATGCTCTTAAAAGAAATATGAATTTATATGTAATTTCCGAAGATCAACAAGGATATTTGACAAAAACTAACTCTACTATAAAAAATAACTTAAAAACTTGGATTAATCAGTATAGAATGATTAATGATACTGTCGATATTTTAGATCCATATATTATTAATATTGGAATTAATTTTATTGTTAAGGCCGCCACTAATGCAGATAAATTTATTTTGCTAGATGCTTGTGTTCAATCATTAGCTCGCAAATATTCTACTTCCTTTTTTATTGGAGAGCCCATCTATCTGAGTGATATATATATGACATTGAAAGATACTACTGGCGTTTTAGATGTTGTAAAGGCAAACGTGGTAAACAAGACAGGCGGAAATTATGCCGGCACCGAATTGGATATTGAGAAAAATCTTTCTCCCGATGGGGACTATCTTATTGTACCCAAGAACGCAATTATAGAAATTAAATTTCCACAAACAGATATTATAGGAAAGATACGGTAATGTCAATTAAAAGATATAAAGCAGACTCTGACACTACCATTGTAAATGCTTATCAGCCTGATATGGTGACACGCGGTACAGGCGCCAATATGGGTTTAGCTGATGTTTTAGAAACATTTTCAATTTACGGAAGACAAGCGTCTGGCTCTTCTGAGCTTTCACGAATTCTAATTAAATTCCCTATCTCAGATATTACTACTGACAGAACAAACTCAGTTATTCCTGCTAGCGGCAGCGTGAGCTTCTACCTTCGCATGTTCAATGCAAAAACTTCGAAAACAGTGCCGGTGGAATATAAGCTAATTGTTTCTGCTATTTCTCAATCTTGGCAGGAAGGAATTGGGCTCGATCTAGAACAATATAAAGACATTACTAAAGGAAACACTGGCGCAAATTGGATGAGCGCTTCAAATACAACAGCATGGCCCCGCCCTGGAGGGAACTTTTTAACAGGGGCATCTGATATTGTTTTAAGCCAGTCTTTTCCTACTGGGCTAGAAGATTTAGAAATAGATGTATCTGATTTAGTTGAAAAGTGGATTGCCGGCACGTTGGGTGATTATGGGATGGGAGTTTTTCTTTCTTCTGCGTATGAAGCTTATACCGGCTCCGGTGCACCCCAAGGATCCAATTTAGGAGGAGCGACTGTATCTTATTATACGAAGAGGTTTTTTGCTAGAGGTACCCAATATTTTTTCAAGCGTCCAGTAATAGAGGCTCGCTGGGACGATTCACGTCGCGACAATAGAGGAGATTTCTATTATAGTAGCTCCCTGGCACCTGCTGCAGACAATCTAAACACAATTTATCTTTATAACTATGTGCGAGGAAGATTGAGGGATATTCCGCGAATCGGAACTGGATCTATTTTAGTTAGCCTTTATTCTGGCTCTTCTGACAATTCAGTTCCATCTGGTTCTAAATTATCTTTACACGACGCCACGTCATATGTCACGGGAGGTTGGGTTTCTACTGGTATATATTCAGCATCGATTGCCATTACGGCAGCTGCCACTCCGCTGGAGACACTTTATGATGTATGGTACAGCGGATCTGTGCAATATAGTACTGGCGCTATCGCACCCAAAACATTGAGGGGAGGCATTGCGGTAGCTGCTCCGACTCATTATTTAAATATTACTAATTTAAAAGACAAATATCGTCACAATGAAGTGGCTCGTTTTAATTTGTTTATTCGTAATAAATACTGGGATCCGACAGTATATACTGTAGCCAACACCGCAGTTCCCACTAAGACTATTCAAAGTGCCTCCTATACTGTTTACAGAGTTTTGGATTCATATAATGCTATTCCTTATGGAACTGGTGCGGATCTGCATACGGTTTTATCTTATGATGTTTCCGGAAATTATTTCGATTGTGATATGAGCCTTTTGCAGCCTGGATATGCTTATGCGTTTAAATTTTCTTTTTATGATCCGGAATTACAATCATGGGTGGAACAAAGTGAAACGTTTAAGTTTCGAGTAGAAGATTATGAGTATTAAAAAACTTTTTGAATCAACAGACAAATCAAATAACTACCTTTCAGACACTACAGAACAACAGACGTTCAACGAAGTAGAGTCTGCGCGCAACGCCCGTGCTATTAAACTGAAGCAGGAAACATACGTTCCGCAGATTGATTATTCTAAGCCTGAGAATTTTGCTCATTATGGATCGGCTTATTTATATTATAAATCATCAATCGAGAGAGTTATTGATTATTTTCCCTATGATGGTTCCGATGCAGAAGTAAATGAATATCACAACAAGTCATTAGATATTGACAGATATATATTTGATAATCTTTACCCGCGTACAACTGGTTATGCTACGTTGTGTGTGGAAGGATGGGGCGCCCGAGACGGATCTATAGTTCGTGGATTTGGTAAACCGATAACACAGGAATATATTGAATTCTTCGGTGGCCCACACACGATTACGGCATCTACTAGCGCAAAACTTTTTCAAAATCCTAGTTCTTCCAATATTAGTTCTGCCAACATTTATGATACTAATATTTATACGACTGCTCGTTTACCGACAAATTACGGCTCAGGCTCAAGAGAGTCGAATCTTAAATCTAATTTTGATACTGGTGTTACTGTTGAATTTTGGTTAAAGACTGGCTCGCTAGACAGTGCTTTAACTGAAAAACAAGTTGTTTTTGATATGTGGAATGCCGAAAATTCCTCTAGTGCGGATTACGGGCGTTTTA
>NZAS01000161.1 GCA_002686195.1 Candidatus Pacearchaeota archaeon
CAAAGCATTATCAGAAGAAGAAATAACATATCACTATAGGCTTCCGAATGGAACACCGTTTGTTGGAAATGTATTCTATGAGCATGGCTTACTAGCAATTACGCATCCATCATCAGCATATCAAGGCATAGCTAGTGAATGCACGTTATCTTATAAGAACACGCACACAATTACAGAAAATGAATATATATTGGATATAAAACGAGGAGAGTATAATTTTACCCTGAATCCTTCAATAATAGAAAAATCAGCAACTGGGTCAAGAGAAAGCAAGGTTGCCACATTTGTTACTGATACAGAATGGGACCCATACATAACAACTATTGGTTTATATGACAACCAGGCAAGATTACTAGCCGTTGGTAAATTATCCAAACCTTTAAGAAAAGATGATGGTTATGATACAACATTGGTTGTACGATTTGATACATAGGAAATAACATGGCAAGAAAAAAATCTAAGGCCACGGCAGCAGCAATAAAGCATGGCTACAGATCGGGTTTTGAACACAAGGTTTCTAAACAATTGACTGAAAATAAAATTAACTTTGGTTATGAGGTGACTCAAATAAATTATATCAAACCAGAAACCCAACATAAGTATACGGTTGATTTTACACTACCAAATGGTATATTAGTAGAAACAAAGGGTCGTTGGGTATTAGAAGATAGAAAGAAACACCTACTAATTAAGAAACAACACCCAGAGTTAGATATAAGACTTGTTTTTCAAAATCCAAAAGGAAAGATAAGAAAGGGTAGTAATACAACTTATGCTAATTTTTGCGACAAACACGGGATACTCTGGGCAGACAAAGAAGTGCCTTTAGCTTGGTTAACTAAAAAACGTTCAAAAATGTTTTAGTATTTGAAAAATTTTTATTATATTAACAATATGAATAAATTAAGGTTAGTTCAATTGTTGGAATCTGTTCTTTCCAAGGGCAATTTTAACGAACAAAGCAATGAGATAACTTTCCACTGTCCATTTTGCAAACATCACAAAAAGAAATTAAATATAAATTTAATTAGTCAAAAATGGCATTGCTGGGTGTGTGGTGTTGGTGGTTACACCATTTTTAACTTGTTTAAGAAACTAAAGGTGGAAAACAGCTATTATGTTAGTTTATCTAAAATAATAGGAAAAGATTTATCAATAATAAAAAATTATGATAAAAAATATGAAACACCAACTTTACCAAAAGAATTCACACCACTAGCATCAGCTAGATTAAAAAATCCAGAAACAAAAAATGCCCTATTATACTTAAGAAACAGAAATATAACTTCACAGGATATACTAAAATATAACATAGGATATTGTGATGGGGGTAAATATGGAGGAATGATAATTGTACCAAGTTATGATAAGGATGGCAATCTAAATTTCTTTACAGGTAGAAGCTATTATGATGTAGCATTCAAACACTTAAATCCAGTAGTATCTAAAGATATAATAGGATTTGAATTATTTATAAATTGGAATGAGCCAATAACAATAGTTGAAGGAGCATTCGATGCAATTGCAGTAAAAAGAAATGCAATACCATTATTTGGAAAGCTTATATTGGATAAATTAAAATTAAAAATATTAGAAAAAAATGTTAGAAGGATAAACATAGCATTGGATAAAGATGCAATGAAAATAGCAATAGAAATGGCAGAATATTTTATGTCTAATGGCATAATAATACATTTTGTGGAATTGCCTGAAAAAGACCCTTCAGAGTTAGGTTTTAAAAACATAACAACACTATTAAAGGAAGTAAAAAAGATGACACCTAAAAATCTTTTGGAGTATAAGATAAATGAATATTGATGTTGGATTTGAAAAGACAGAAAAAATACTGCATGTTGCAGATACCCATATTAGAAATTTTAAGAGACACAAAGAATATAGACAAATATTTAGAAAACTATATAAGGAAGCCAGGCTTCTTCCCAAAAACAGCTTAATATATATTGCTGGTGATGTAATTCATACAAAAACAGATATATCTCCAGAACTAGTTCAAATTGTTAGTGAATTCTTAAATAGGCTAGCAAACATTAGGCCGACAATAGTTATAGCTGGAAATCATGATGCAAATCTAAATAATAAGTCTAGATTAGATTCTTTGTCGCCAATAATAGAAAATTTAGCAAATAAAAATTTACATTATCTTAAAGATAGCGGAATATATAGCATTGCTGATGTCGATTTTATAGTTTATTCTATATTTGATGAAAAGGAAAACTGGCCCACTGCTAAAGATTCAAAGGCAAAAACAAGGATAGGAGTATTCCACGGTGCAGTAAATAATTCTAAGACAGATGCTGGGTATACGGTAAGAGATGAAAATCTTCCATTAAAAACATTTAATGGATGTCATATGGTAATGTTGGGTGACATACATAAATACCAACACCTTAATAAGGCAGAGACCATTGCTTATGCGGGTAGCCTCATTCAACAAAATTTTGGCGAAGCTTTTGAGAATCATGGATATGTTTTATGGGATATTCCAACCAGAAAGGGAGAATTTTTTAATATACCAAATGACTATGGATACTATACGTTAAGGGTAAAAGATGGAATACTTCCAAATATTGATGACATACCAAAATATCCAAGACTAAGGTTCATAACTGAAAATACAACTCAGGCGCAAGTAAAGGAAATGTTAATTGAAATTAGAAAAAAATGCAAGGTACATGATTTTATTGCTATAAAAGGAGATAAATTATCTAATCTTTCAAATAATTCTAGAGGAAGCATAGAAATAACCAAGGATATACGAGATTCTGAATACCAAAATAAATTGATAATAGAACATTTGGAAAGAAATTTTCCAGTTATAGAAGATTCTATACTTAAGAGAATTAGAAATATAAATAGAGACCTAAATAAACTTTTACCAGATGTAGAAGTTGGAAGAAATATATATTGGAAACCAAAGAAATTTGAATTTTCAAATATGTTTAGCTATGGGGAAAATAATGTTATAGATTTTAATAATATGAAAGGGGCCGTTGGAATATTTGCTCCAAACCATGCAGGTAAATCTGCAATACTTGATGCGCTATCTTATTGTATTTTTGATAAGTGTTCTAGAACAAAAATGGCGGCCGCTGTAATAAATAATAAGAAAAATAATTTTAAGTGTAAACTAAATTTTGAGATAGATGGGGTAGACTATTTTATAGAAAGAAGAGGAAAAAGAAAAAAGGATGGCGGAGCACGAGTTGATGTTGATTTTTGGATGATGGGTGAAGATGGAAACCCAATATCTCTAAATGGAGACCAAAGGGTATATACAAATAAAAATATCAGGGGTTATTTGGGCAAATATGATGACTTTGCATTAACGGCCTTATCTGTACAAAATAACAACACAGGATTTATAGATAAAACTCAAGTTGAGAAAAAAGATTCCTTAGCTCAATTTTTAGACATAAGTGTTTTTGAAGAGCTATACCATCATGCAAATGAAGAAATAAAAGATGTACAGGCATTATTAAGAGATTTCAAAAATATAGATTTTTCTCAAAATCTTCATGAATCAAATATAGATTTAAAAGACCTAAAGAAAAAATATTTTGACGTAGATAAAGAAAAAACAAAAATACTAAATATAGAAAAAACTACAAATAAAAAAATTATTGAATATACATCTAAAATAATATCATTGGACCCTGATGTGCCAGAGAAGCCTGAACCACTACAGGAAGAACTAAAAACAATAACAAAATATATACCTGTTCTAAAATCCAAACTCAAAAAATATTCTGAATATACTAAAGAAAATAGAATAGAATTTTTAGATATTAATAAGAAATTAAAAAAATATAATAGAAAAAACATTGAGCAAAACTATAAATTTTATGAGGAAAAAACTAAGGAATTAACACAAGTAAATCATAATATTGATATGATGAAAATAACCGTTAAGAATAAATTAGAAATAGTTAATCAATTACATAATCATGAATATGACCCTGATTGCGAATTCTGCAGAAATAATTCATTTGTCCAATCAGCAGAAAAAGCTAGGGAAGACTTACCAAAATTAAAACTTGAAACAGAAAAATTATTAGAAGCTAAAAAACATTTAGAATTAGAATTGAATAATTTATCTTCTGTGGTAGAACAATTAAAAGACATAAATAATTTAGATAAAAAACTTTCTCTAATTACGCAGTACCAAGGAGAAATAAAGATAAAAACGGTACAAAGAGAATCAGATATATCTTCAAAAGAAATTAGAAAACACGCTGTTGAGAAATTGATAGAAAAATATCACCAAAATAAACGTTCTATATTAGCAAATGAAAAGGTTAGAGAAAAAATAACCATAAAAGAAGATGAGCTAGATATAACAAAACAAAATCTTTCAGAAATAAATTCTAAATTACAAACTTCATATAGTGATATTAGTGTTTGTCAAAAAACAATAGAAAACATATTGGAATCTATAGAGAGAGCGCATGACCTTGAAGAAAGGGTAAAGGCATATGAATATTATCTAAATGCAATTCAAAGAGATGGAGTACCATACGAGCTAATATCAGAAATATTACCATACGTAGAAGAAGAGGTTAATTTAATACTTTCCCAAATTTCAGATTTTTCTATAAACTTTGAAACTGATGGAAGAAATATAAATACATTTATTGTTTATAGCGATAAAGAAAGATGGGCTTTAGAAATGACATCTGGAATGGAAAAATTTGTAAGCTCTCTTGCTATTCGAGTAGCTTTAATAACTGTATCAAATCTACCACGCCCAAACTTTTTAGCAATTGATGAAGGATTTGGAAATTTAGATTCTGGAAATCTAAATTCTATTTTTTCATTATTTGACTATCTAAAATTAAATTTTAATTTCATAATAGTAATATCCCATATAGATATAATGAAAGATGCAACAGATAATCTTTTAGAGATATCCCAGGCTAAAGGCAACAGTCACGTATTGTATTAATATCCATTCAAATTGATATTTATATATTGATAAGATAGGAGTTTTTACATATGCCAAAAATATTACGTTTTCAAGAACCGTTTAGGTACGAAGCACTTTCATATAGAGGATTAGATAAAATACAAGTTTTTGTTGTTGACGAAAGCTCAGATTCTTATGATTATTTTGGCTTCACAAGAGTACCTTCAGAATTAACAGCCGGCAGAAATTTATTGTCCCTAACCGGAACAAAAAATCTTGTCATTGGTTCAGAAATTGCCATAGAAGTATTGGATGCAAATGGAAACCTGGTTCCAGTTAGAACCTATGACCATATTGGAGATGGAAACGAAAGAGTATTTTCTATAGAGATAGATGAAAGGGTGCCTGAAGGAGATGCTTTAATAACGGTTGTAGGAGTATCAAAAGGAAGGGTAGCATATGATAAACATAGGCAAAGAGATATTTCAGAACAGGTACCACCAGAGTATTCTGGTAGGTGGAATATACGATGGCAAAAAAGATTAAATTGCTATCCAAGACGTAGAAATGACTCCGAAATAGTATTTTTTCCAAATCCAGATATTATTGTAGAGGAAATAAAGCGCCCATATTTCAAATTACATTACGATGAAGATTTAATTTCTTCTTATTCTAATTTAACAAATAATACCGCTTCATTCTACACATTATGCTCTACTGCATCATTAGGGCTACAAAACACATCTGCTAGTTTGAAGTATGAGGTAAAAGGAGGAAAGTATTATATAATAGCCGACAGTAATCCTGATTTTGGTGGATTTTCAAACGATATGGTTGGTGGCACTGTATTTTTTCCAACGCCAGAAAGTCCATACCCTTCGTCATACGCTGGTCCCTATGCATTACCATTATATAATGAGCTTGAAGATGGAGATGGCCAAGGAAATTTAGATACTAGTTCGGCATTAACACAATATACAAACCGCGGAGCATATCATACATATATAATGGAAAGAATATCTCCACAGCAGTTAAGAGTAAATAGTCCACATACTACATTTCAAGGAATAGGAAGAGCGAACCAAAGAGAAGTATTTCATGATAAATTTGCTTTCAGCGATTTCAGATTGGATTGGGCTCAATCACCAGTATCAAGAAGCAATGTACTTGCCAGCGGAAGTAATGAGTTTAACACATCTTATGCAAAAATAACCTTTAGAGATTTGACCCCATTGGTTGGTGATGTGACAAGAATAAAAACATATATAAGAAATGACCAAACAGTAAATGATTATCATTTAGTTGGTGATAATCCTGTATTTGCACAAGAGTTATTGATACAATCTGAGTCATTATGGACTAGATTCCCAGCTGGAGATTTTTCTAAATTTGGTGTCAGTGAATCCTTAGCTACATATTGGACGGCATCTACAAATGCATTGGGAACAATTGCAGGTCCAACTTTAGTTGCCTTCAAAATGGATACAACGTCACTTATTAACCCAATAGTTGAATCTTTACAGATTGGTGATTCAACAGCAATTTCATCGCAAGCGCTAGATGGAACAGACTTTTGGAACGTTGACTGTTTAACCCCAGTGGTGTTTGATGCCGATAAACATTATGAAGTAAGTTTTAAGTCGTTTGCAGTTAACACGAATGGAACAACACCAGTAATTAAAGTATACCTGTTTGGAAATGCAATTATTGATTCAGGAGAAAAGATAGGCAAACATGTCGGTACCATACAAGAAGTCGCAACTGGTTATTCAGGTTCTAGAGAAATAATACAGGAAGAAGACCCACTAGATAACTTCAAATTCAAAGGGGTAAAGTTTACGTTTAAGGCAGATGCAACAGAGTATGGATATTTAAGATTTAAGGTTGAACAAGGTTTATGGTATATTGCAGATGTATCAGTTAAGCCATATGACCAATTTGGATATACTCCACATACATTTGAGACCATAATACCTACAACAAAGGGAAATGTTGCAGAAAAAGATGCATTAGATTTTAGGTTTGAATTCTATAATGATGACCATAGAAAAGCTGCCCATACAACTGAATTAAAAAATATAGAGTTCGATAATGAATATACCTTTACAGCCACAAATATTATTGTCACTAGTGCAAGCATAGGCAACTTTTTTGGTGCAACACCAGTTGGAGATAATGATTGGGTAAGAGCACAATCGATAGCTGGACAGCTAGCCAATGAACAACCAGCATTAACAGAAAGTATATACCATAGTGGTTCTGTTGGAATTGGAGAGTTTGCAACGTCAACGGTGGATTATCCATTACATATTAAAAAGATTGCCGGACAGGGAAATGCAACAATAAAATTATCCTCATATTCTTCCTCAATATTACACCTAGCATCAGATGTTGGAGGTACAGGCACACCAACAAGTAAAAGCGCCCACATTCTTTTCGACCATAATAATGCTGCAACTTCTTCAATAATAGGATATAACGACCAAACTGGTCGCGATCCCGGAGGTGCCGTCATGGATGGAGCCACATTAGGAAGCTTTGTACTTCATGAAAGGCATGGAAAGGTGATGAGTTTGGGTGTAGGAGGTTATGCCAGATTTCATTTGGTGACTGGAAAATCCAACACATTTGACAATCAGGGCTCCCATGCAACATTTATAGGGTGGAAGAATCCATTGCCCGGATCATTTGATTATGAGCTTGATGTCTCTGGTAGTGAAATAATTAGGAGTGGAACATTATATTTACCAAATGCAAATACAGAGGCCTCACCCCCATATATATTAGGATTGAATGCAACTAATGCAACTGTCAAGACGACAACTGCACAGTTTCTTGCTGGTGATGAAGATTGGTACATTCAATCAACATACATAACACAGTCAAGGGTTGGAGGTTCAACAGGAAGAACAGTTTGGATAGGGGATGGATCGGATATTACTGGATTAACGCCGGCAACATACATATTTCAAGTATCTCAGAGTGGTGCAACGTCAAAAATAAGATTTCAAGGAATACCCTCATCTTCACTACAAACATTTAATATTTTGGTGGTTAATCCAGCAACTGGAGACGTTTACACAACAGAATCTGCAGCAGGTAGTATAGGGGGAGGCGGTGGTGATGATGAAGATTGGCACGTATCAGGTTCTTCATCTCCTCCAACTAGTATAAACGATAGTATTTTCACATCTGGCAGTGTACAGGTAGGATGGTTCACCAATACTGCTGGCACAACCCATGCGCCAACAAACCTAGCCAAACCGGCCCTGCTTGTTAGGGGTAGAATAGAACAAGATTGGGAGAATGCTTATTCTGCAGAATCAACTATTATAGGTCTAGAAGCGGCTCCAAGTTATTCTCGTTTTGATAAAGTAGATGGAGACAATATAGGTGGATTTGGTGGTGGTTATGGAAACACAGCTGTGGGTTATCAGGCTGGTCGTGGATTTAAGTTTGAACATACCTCATGGAATACTGCAATTGGATGGAAAGCAATTGGCGGAGGCACACCCTCATCTGCAGATGGAGACTATAATATTGGAATAGGCGCAGAAACACTGTATGCTCTGAATGGCGGAAATAATAACGTTGCAATAGGATATAGAGCATTATATGATCTGACCGGAACCTACGACAACATTGCAATAGGATATCATGCTGGCTATAAAATAACTTCTGGCCCCAGAAATATTATGATAGGCAGAAATACAGGAGCCACCAATCTTACAACAGGAGGACATAACATATTTTTAGGATACAATGCAGGAGCAAATTCTGATGCAAACATATCTTCATCTCTTCAGATTCATAGTTCCAATGTAGCTACAACCAACCCACTTATAACGGGAAGCTTTTCAATGGGAACCGTAAGGATAAATACTCAGTTAGGCCTTAACGTAGACCCAGCCTACAGGTTTGATATAGCCCAGGACCCTGATGACGCAAACCCTGTTAGGGTACTTTCCTTCAATGAGGGAGGCGGCAAAAATTTAGTATGGAATACGACTACAGGAATAATATATTTTGACCCTGATAGTGGTCACCAAGATGGGATTAACAACATGGAGAACTTGCAGCTCACGAATTCTCCCGGAATACTGTTTTCATCAGGAAGTATGACATTTTACAGCTCATCTGTCACACAATCCACAGGAATATTCCATACCCAATCCGCAATATTCAAGATGGAAAAGGATATAGCAAATGATACTTCTTTTATAATATCAGGATCTAGGGATGTAAAACTATATTTTTCAGGTTCTGGTAAATTAGGATTCGGAACAACAAATCCAGAAAGAGATTTTGATATAAGAGCAGATGATTTTGGGATTAGAAAGAAAACCAAAATGGCCGGAATCAGAATGAATGCAGATGGTAATTTTGAATCATATAATAATGATACAGCTGCACAATTGACAGGTAGTGAACTAATCATGACATATACAAGGGGCTCAACCAACTCTGCTCAAGATGATGGTGATGACGATTTTTCTGACTCCTTAGAAGTACAACAAAACGATGTATTAGGTTCTATAAGATGGGTGGTAAATTCAGGCTCTATAGATGAAAGAGCAGGAGGAGCAGTAGCTAGTATTCAAACACTTGCAGCTGAAACTCAAGTAGTTGGAGCAGGCGTAGTTGGAAAAATGTTATTCCAAGTAGCTGGCGAGGCCAATTCTGCGCCAATCACAGCGTTAACAATGGATGGACCAAATTTATTAAGTACATTTGCTCATGCTGTAACCTTTGAAAGTAATCTAACTGCAAGTGGAAATATAAGTTCAAGTGGAACAGTAATAGCAGAACAACTAACTTCAACTGATGATATAACAGCAGCAGGTGATATATCTGCAACAGGTACTATAAGAGGAAAAGAAATCCACATATTAAATACTTCATTCAAAGATGATATAGGCACTGATGAAGTATATGTTCCTTGGAATAGTACATCCGAGACTGTAAATGTTGCAAACTTAAATACACCATTTATAGTTCCTTGTTCAGGAAGATTACTAAAAATAATATATAGATCAAATGGAAATAATACTGCAGCAACAGCTACATGGAGACTTAATCAGGTATCTGAAGGACAACCACAAACAGGCGGAGGTCTAACTGTATTAGGAACAGCAACATGTATAGGCCCTCCCAATTCTGGTTCATCTACAGTTGACTTTACAGGAGTATCTACAAATGAATTTGATGCTAATGATATGATTTTAGTTTCCATACAACATGATGTAGATGTAGGAGGTGAAATCAGTTATTTTGTAACTGCAGTGTTTGAAATGGATTATAATACTTTAGGATATTAAATGGCAATTAAAATCAACAATAAAATTTCTTCAAAAGAAAATAGATGAACTTGTTGAAGAAGTAAATAAATTAAAGAATAGTTGACTGATATTTATATATGGCACAAGATATAATAAAAATAAAGTGGGATTCAGCTGACTTTGCATGGAGTGATAATCCATATTCTTGGTCTGAAGTTCAACTTATACAAGAAATAACTCGTGGAGATGCAAGTCGCCAGGGTATAAAAAAAAGAATAGAAAAGCTTGAACCTGAAAAAAGGAAAAGGCTTATTCATCTTATCATGCGCAGAAAAGGTATAAAGATTTACGACAAATCTAAGGTCGTTAAAGAGAACATAAAAATAAATATTGATGACGTAGAAATGATAATTAAAGAGGTAAAAGCGCAAATAGAAGCGGAGAATATACATGTATAAATTATTTACAGATAAAGCAGAGCTCTTTGAATGCGATATAAATTTAACTGGGGCCAGCTATAATAAAACAAAGGCTAGGCTAGTTATTGAAACTTCAGATTTTTCTTTGATGTTCAAGGGAAATGTTGGTAGTAGAGGTGAATGTAAAGTGCCAATTAAAAAATTAAAGGGATTGATAGATGAAAATATTTCTGGAAAAATAAGATTAGAAGTAATAGCAGAAGATACATATTTCGTTCCATGGGAAAGTAATTTTGAGATAGAGCAGTCTAAAAAGGTGACAGTTGAGGTAAAATCACAGCATAAAAAACCAAGACTTTCAGAATCAACTGGTCCAATGGTAAAGGTTTCAGGAATAAGGCAGAAAAAAATATCTCTTTCTGAAAGACAACACGTAATAAACATATTAAGAATTTTAATACGTGAAAATATAAACATAAAAAATCTTTCTATAAAAAGAAACAAGCTAAACAACATAATTGCAGAATACATAAGTAAAAATCCAGTTAAACAAAAAAGAAAGGTTATAAACAAGGTAGTAAAAGTACTGTCAAAAAAGAAATAGGGGTTATATAGATGGCTTTACCAGACCTAACAGGCCAAAACATTCAAGATAGCTATCAGAGAGTAGTACAAACTGATGGCACAAATACCTTTGACGGAACAGGTAGTATATTGCCAATATCTTTTGATGGAGATGATATAATAGTACCTGGCGCTGTTCGCGCTCACTCATACATAGTATCTGAAAGTACTGTTGTTGTATCATCTGGTTCTACTGCATTTGGTGATTCAACTGATGACACACATACATTCACAGGCCACATAACAGCCTCAGGTAATATAAGTGCAAGTGGTGATATAAAAGGAGTAAATGGTAGATTTACAGGAAAAGTTGGTATAGGAACAACTGCTCCTGGTGCTGAACTTGTTGTACAGGACGGTGAAGTATGGGCAGGAACAGGAGCAACAAAA
>NZAS01000162.1 GCA_002686195.1 Candidatus Pacearchaeota archaeon
ATAATTGTGATACCAATTAAATCTATTTTTTAAAGAGAGGAACCACTAATGTCAGTTAAGAATTTTAAATTTGTATCTCCTGGAGTGTTTATTAATGAAATAGACAATTCATTCATCCCGAGATCAGCCGAGACCATTGGTCCCGTTGTCGTCGGGCGCGCCACACGCGGACTCGGAATGGTCCCGGTAAAGGTAGAATCGTATTCGGAGTTTGTTGAAATGTATGGAGACACGGTTCCTGGTGGTGCCGGCGGCGATATTTCGCGTTATGGCAACTTTCAATCTCCCATGTATGGCACGTATGCTGCGAAAGCATTTTTGAATGCACATGTAGCCCCTCTCACTTATGTGCGCCTATTAGGGCAAGAGGACTCGGCGGCCACTGGCGACGGTCAAGCCGGCTGGGAAACTCTGAAGGATTCTGATGGAACACAACACCAAAATAACGGTGGGGCCTATGGCTTGTGGTGTTGGACTACTTCCGGAACCATTGGGCCTGTTGACTCCGGCGGCGGATCAATGGGCCAAGTGCTAGGTACTGGTTCGTTAGCATCAGTTTTCTATATTAACTCAGGATCGGCTATTTTTCTTAGTGGTACGATGTATGGAAGTGGAAGCGCCCCATCGGGATCGAACACTCATGCTGGTTGCGCCCTAAGCCCCGTCCAAGAAGGCGTAGGTGTCGTTGTGTTGTCAGATTCAACTGGTATCTTTACTGCAAACATTACATCTTCGGATGGTGGAAGCACCAAACTTAACTTTGGATTTGATGATTCTCAAGATACTTTCCTGCGTAAGCGCTTTAACACTAACCCACAGTTGGTTAGCACCGCCGGCGCGTTTTATGCTGCCAGCGCATATAAGAGCTATTGGCTCGGAGAGTCATATGAACAAACATTACGAGATAGCAGCATGGTGGGCTCGCAACTAGCCGGCGTTATACTACCTATAGCGCTCATAGCCACACCAGGCACAGGCCCTCAGGACAAACGTCAAGCATCTGTTGAAGGAAAAACTGGTTGGATAATTGGCCAAGATTTAGGCAATTCTGGCGGCTTCTCTATTGAAGCGATGCCAAAACTTTTCCAATTGAAAGGCCGGGGACACGGTGGTTGGTTACATAAGAATTGTAAAATTACAATTCAAGATGTTCAGCAATCTAATCTCTCCACTAGTGATTATGGCACGTTTTCGGTTATAGTTCGTAGACTTTCCGATAGCGATAACGCCCAAGAGGTCATGGAAAGATTCGATTACTGTAACCTTGACCCCACTTCTGTTAACTTTGTCGCGCGCAAAATTGGTGACCGTTATGCCGTGTGGGATACAACTGCTCGCCGCCTAAAAGAATATGGCGACTACCCTAACCAATCTAAATTTATCTATGTAATCATGAATGCGGACGTAGAAGCCGGCGCGGCAGATCCTCTGTTGCTCCCATTTGGCTATTTTGGTCCTCCCCGCTTTAAGGGTGCCACTAGTTTAACTACATCTTCCTTTGATCTCGATGCGCGCGCTTCAGCCGGTTCCTCCACTTACTTTTATTCAGGTTCGACCTGGGGAGGAAGGCCAGATCCGACGACAAACGCCGGCTGGATGATGCTCACGGGAGCAGTCGGGAATGGTGGATTTATCTCTGGTAGCAATACCCCGGTTCGGGATTGGGGAGAAGATTTAACTGGATCTTTGGTTTTTCCTTATGCAAGGCTAAGACTATCTGCATCTGATGGAGGACTATCGGATCCCACTAGGGCATGCTTTGGTTTCCAAACAACCCGCACAGCCGATAGTACTATTTTTGACCCAAGTGTGGGAGATATGCATAACTCTCTCAAAGCAGGCTTTACTGCAGGTGGCGGCGATGGCGGCGCCGCCGGAATTGAAGATTCTGCCTATGTTTTCTCTCTCGATGATGTTTGCTTGGCTGCTGATGGTACAAGTTACTTCTGGCTTTCCGGCTCCCGACTGGCTGGTAATAGTGTGGCATATGGCACGCTCTTAACGGCTGGCTATGATAGCTTTACGATGCCTATTTTTGGAGGGTTTGATGGCTTTGATGAAAAGGTGCCCGATCCTCTTTATAACAAGGGAATTCCCGGCGCCGGCGGCTCTGGTACGGGGACAGCCACTGAATTGAATAGCTACTCTTATAAGACGTGGAAGCAAGGGATGGACGTAGTGTCCGATCCAGAATCTCTTAATATGAACATGTTAGTTGCTCCTGGATTAACGCATGATAACTTAACACAACATGCAGTTAATATTTGTGAAGACCGCGCTGATTCCATGACAATTATTGATTTGTCGGATGTTTATATTCCTCCTCACGAGGCATACAAGAGCCCAACTTCAAACCGAATTGGAACTACGCCCGCAGCAGCTGCAACAACTCTTCGCGATAGAAGAATTGATTCCAGTTATGGTGCAACTTTCTATCCATGGGTACAGACTCGGGATGAAAATAGCGGCCGCCTCCTTTGGATTCCACCTAGTGTTGCGATGATGGGAGTGCTAGCCAGTTCGCAGCGTAAGACTGCAGTGTGGTTTGCTCCCGCAGGGTTCAACCGAGGTGGGCTGACAGATGGTGCGGCTGGAATTCCAGTCACTCATGTTTCCGAGAGGTTAACTTCGAAGAATCGTGACACCCTCTATGAGTCAAATATTAACCCAATCGCCTCGTTCCCCTCCAGCGGTATCGTTGTCTTCGGACAGAAGACACTTCAAGAGGGACAATCAGCTCTTGATAGAATTAATGTAAGAAGGCTTGTTATTTACTTGAAGAAGCAGATTTCCATTCTTTCTACAAAGATATTATTTGAACAGAACGTTCAGGACACTTGGAATAGATTTACAAGTCTTGTTGAACCTCTTTTGTCCAATGTGAAAAGCCAGTTTGGTATTACCGACTATAGGTTAATACTAGATGAAACTACCACAACCCCTGACTTAATCGATCAGAACGTCTTGTATGCGAAGATTATGATTAAGCCTGCTCGCGCTATTGAATACATTGCCATCGACTTTGTAATCATGTCAACCGGCGCTTCTTTCGATGACTAAAAGATGTGAGGGGGATTTTTCTCCCACGCACTAATTAAAACTAGAACACACAGAGGAGTATCCAAATTATGGCATTCTGGTCAGAAAATTTCGGTGAATCATTAACGATGAAGGATCCGAAAAGAAAGTTTAGATTTAAAGTGGAGTTTCAAGGGATTGGAACATCGGCCACCGGCGGTGCCATGTTGTGGTATGCAAAAACATGTACAAAGCCAGGATTTCAGATTAGCACAACCGAACATAAGTATTTGAATCATACGTTCTTTTACCCTGGTTCAGTCACATGGCAGGATATCACGGTCACTTTGGTTGATCCCACTGACCCAGATATGGTTGCGACCCTTTCAGCTATGGTTGAAGGATCGGGCTACTCTCCTCCTACTGATTCTACAGATTTGAATTCGATGTCAAAGGCTCGCGCAGCGAACGCTTTGGGAACTGTTATTATTACTCAAATTGATGCCGAAGGTAAGGATCTCGAACAGTGGACACTCTGGAACTCTTTTATCACTGAGCTTAAGTTTGGAGATTTAGAGTACGGCGGCGACGACTTGACCGAAATCTCGGTCACTCTTAAGTATGACTGGGCTCGCCTTAAGGTCACGGAGACTGATGGTTCTGTTGCGTCAGTAGAGACTACCTCGAAGACTGAATTC
Organism: Candidatus Pacearchaeota archaeon; assembly: GCA_002686195.1. The sequence goes on from NZAS01000162.1 coordinate 3,717, forward strand.
TTCGCAGGTTAATTAAATCAAGCTAAAACAACAAAACGAGGTGTATATTGGCTAGAAACACAGATCGGACGGGCGCTCAAAATATTAATACCGACGCTCCCCCTCCACCCGTAGTACAAAATAATGATTCAGGAGGGTTTTCCTTTGTGGTACCTACTGAATTTGTGGAGCTTCCTTCACAGGGAAAATACTATCCCGAAGGGCACCCCTTATGTGGGGAAGAAAGTATTGAAATACGGCAAATGACAGCAAGGGAAGAGGATATGCTTACGTCGCGAACTCTTCTTAAGAAAGGAATTGCTCTGGATAGAGTGATTCAAAGTCTTATTGTAGACAATCGGGTTGATGCTGACGCACTTTTAATTGGAGATCGGAATGCCATTATTGTGGCTATGCGTGTCTCAGGTTATGGAAGCGCCTATGAGACATCAGTTAGTTGTCCCGCATGTGGCGAGACTCAGCAATATTCTTTCAACCTAAATGAAGGAGTGGTATATGACGGGGCAGATTCAAAAACTTTGGACGTTACAAACAACAACGATGGCACATTTGAAGTGACTTTGCCTCGCACTAAGGTTAGTGTTAGGTTTAAACTGTTGACCGGTACCGACGAAAAAGCTTTAGTAAAAGCTATGGAAGTTTCTCGAAAGAAAAAGTCTCCGGAGCACGTCGTTACGAATCAAATGGCTAATATGATTGTTGCTGTTAACGGAGATACTTCTCACCAGGCACTGGACTATTTTATTAATAATGCGCCTTCTATAGACGCGAGGCATTTACGTTTGGCTTATCGCCTGACTGCTCCCAATATCGATCTTACTCAAAGTTTTGAGTGCAAGGAATGTGACCACGAGCGGCCCATGGAGGTGCCGCTTACTGCGGACTTTTTTTGGCCTGACCGATGAATACATGGAGAATGTGTATGAGCAGTTCTTCTTCCTAAAATATTCAGGAGGCTGGTCATTCTCGGAGGCATACAACTTACCAATTGGTTTGCGTCAGTGGTTTGTTGAAAGATTAGTTAAACAGATTGAAGACGAAAACGCAGCCATCAAGAACGCCTCAAAAGGCGGCAACACTCAGACGTTATCGGCGCATAATCAACCTACAATGCCACCGCGCATGAGAAAAAAATAGGGACCATTAATTAGGCAGGGCAAAAGCCCTGTCTTTTTTGTGCCAAAACTAATTAAATGTAGACAAACAATTGTGAGGAACTCTCCGTGCCAAAAGAAACCGTAGCAGAACTACAAGCGCGTCTGCAGGCGCTAGCGACTATTGAAGAGAAGACGGAAGCGATAAACAAACTCGACCGTGAGCAGTTAGAAGCTCTAAAGGCTATCCTTACTCTCGAAAGTGACATCCAACTCGCCGTCCATACTCGTCTCGCGGACCAAGAGAAGTCCGTTGATTATTTACGGCAGCAGGTCAGCGCAGCGGATGATCTCTTAAAGAAATATCAAGCTACTGCAAAAATGGGAGATTCAGGACTTTTAGTTTTAGAACAAACTCATCATTTGCGCCAACTCGAGCTTCAACAACTCAAGCAAAAAATTAAAGAGGGAAAACTCGGCGCCGCCCAGGCCACTAAGGAGCTAGAGAATTATAAAAAGAGGGAGATGCAGGCAAGATTAGCGGTTGAACACGCAGCCCAACTTACAGTATCACTTGAAGACTCGGTGACCGCAGCTAAAGGTTTGGGCACTGCGATGGGAAGCGCTGTTAACGTATTTGGATCTAATGCTGTAGCCAAAGTTGATATGTTTCGCAAGGCAATGCTGGGGGGAACTGCCAGCATGTACGAAGCGTTCATGCAAATAAACCAAGCTGTAACTGTTTCCTTGCTTAACAATTTTGTAGGATTAGCCATTCAACTTGTTGATACTGAAGCCGGCTTTCGAAAGGCTACTGGCGCCTCCCGAGAATTTGCAACCGGCGTAACACGAGTTTACAAAGCCAACCGCGCTTACGGTGTGACAGCAGAAGAAGCTTCAGCAGCTACCCAAGCTCTCTTTACCGATTTTACAGACTTTACCATGCAAGGCGAAGCAACCCGCGACATGTTGGCTGGAACTGCAGCTATTTTAGGCGATTTAGGCGTAGCTAATGCTGATTTTGCTAAAGGTGTCCAGCTTTCAACGAAGGCGTTGGGAATGAATGCAGCCATGGCCGAAAGAACTCAGCGCGAACTGGCAACATTTGGTCAAGACTTGGGCGTTTCGCCGGCACAAATGGCAAAGGATTTTGCGGGCGCCGGCAATGCCATGGCAAAAATGGGAAGCGACGGAGTTAAAGCTTTCAAGGATTTGGCTCACGTTTCTAAGATTACTGGTATGGAAGTTCAAAAATTGCTCAACATTACGGACAAGTTTGACACTTTCGAAGGAGCCGCAGAACAAGCTGGCAAATTAAATGCAGCCATAGGAGGCAACTTTGTAAATGCGATGGATCTTATGCTGACTACAGATCCCGCTGAGCGCTTTGGAATGATTCGCGATTCAATTTTAGATGCTGGTTTAACCTTTGACGACATGAGCTATTACCAGAAGAACTTTTACAAAGATGCTCTGGGGCTTTCAGACGTTGGCGACTTAGCTATGATGCTTTCAGGAAACATGGACAACTTGGCCGGCGTCACCCAAAAGAGCGCTAAAGATTTAATAGAACTTAAAGAAAATGCGGCATCTGTTCAGAAGGTTCAAGAAAAATGGACAGCCGCTATGGCTAATGCTGCTCCCATCGCGGAGGATTTGATAGACAAAATAATAACATTAACTGATTGGATGGCGGAAAACGAGGGTAAGACGAAGCTAATCATTTATGGGATGGGACTACTAGGAGTAGCCATGGCAGCTATAAATCTTAGATATAAGTTTATGGCCGTCAAATCGGCGGCGATGGTGACCAAGCTTATTACAGAGACTGCTGTCCGCAAGACACTTGTAGAAGTGATGGAAGATGAAGGTGATGCGTTGGACGATATTAATACTAAGGGCGGCGGATTTAAACAAACTTTAGACGACCTAGGCGCATCAGCTACAAGAAACGCTAAAGGGTTATTGGCAGTAGGAGGAGCAGTGTTGATGATTGGAGCGGGGATCGCAATTGCTGCATGGGGAGTGGCACAATTAGTGTTGTCCTTCCAAGGATTAGGTGATGCTGCATGGCCAGCGGCCGCTGCAGTGATTGGATTTACGGCGGGGTTCTTGCTAATGGTAGTGGTGTTGGCCAACGCTGCGCCTATTATTGGCGCCGCAGGCGTTGGATTGTTATATTTTGGAGGAGCTTTAGCGTTGGTAGGACTTGGCGCCATGCTAGCAGGAGCCGGCGTTTCGCTGGTTGGGAAAGGATTTAGTCTTATGGTGACGGCTATTAATTTATTAGAGACGGACAAGGCCGCATACTTCATAGGGTTATTTGTTACGCTCGGATTCATGTCAGTAGCGTTAATGCTTGCTTCTAAAGGATTAATAGTGTTAGCGGCGGCTATAGGCTTAATGGCGCTTGCGGTGGCATTTATGGATGTTGAAAAAATGAAAGCCTTTACTGGATTTTTGACGTCAATAACTGGACTAGGCGAACTAACACACTTAAAAGCTTTAAGAGAAGAGATACGGGGAATTGTGAAAGAACTTGACGCGGTGGATCCCGAGAAAACGCTTAGCTTTGCAGTAAGTATGGGAACTGTAGCAGATTTAAATCGCGTTAATGCAGCCATGAGCGGAAGAGCGACAGCGGGCACTGTTTCCACTATTGAAAATATACGAACTATCATCGATGGCACTCAAGCGCCCGCCCCCGCTGCTGCTGCAGGAGGTAGAGGAGGGGGAGTTCGAACGCGCCAACCTATTGAACTAGTCGTGGACCGAGACAGGTTTGGAAAGGTTGTACTCGAGATTGTAGGAGACAAGGTCATGGCCGTCAACAACGGTGGAGCGGGCAAGGGGATATTTGGTGGATAATTGTTCTAAAAATTTAATCAAGGAAACAATACATTATGGGAAGTGATCCAAAATATTTTAATGAATTCGAATATCAAGAAGTACCTGACTCTAACTATAGCATAGGAGGGACAGATGCTCTTGCAAACAAGGGTTTAGTTTTGTCATTTTGGCATGTCCCTTCTGGAGAAAACGTTTATTTTAAAGCCTTCATTACTACATTTAATGAAACTTATAGTTCGGAATGGGGAGGTGAGTCGGTCTATGGTCGCGCAGATCCCATCTATCTTTTCAAACAGACACAGAGAAAAATAACGCTAGCTTTTAAAATTCCCTGCTCAACCGAAGGAGAAGCATACGAAAACTTGTCGAAAGTTCAAAAGCTCATCCAGTTTCTCTATCCGTCTTATGAAGATCCTGCGAGTGCTACTACCATTACGCAGTCACCTCTTATCCGATTGAAAGTGATGAACCTTTTGACAAACGCTGCTAACGGAGCTAGCGGACAGAATGCTAAAGAATACTATCAAAGCTATAGATCCAGTACGGATGCTGAACAAGGATTGTTGGGAGCTATCAATAACTTGACAGTTAACCACAATCTCGAAAATCCAGATATAGGCGTTTTGGAGAAAAAAGACACACAGACGGAAGCAAATGCCGGTGTCACGGTAGGAGCAATCCTTCCAAAATTGATTGAAGTAAACCTTGACTTCTCACCGATTCATGAATCACCTTTGGGCTGGGCAAACAGCAAGACTTTCAGCAACACCAACTTTCCATATGGTGCTCCTAACGCAGATGTTAGCAAAGCTGCAGAGCGTCAAGCACTCCTCGATCAAACAGAATTCGCCCCGCCCAAGCCTAGTCCAGGCATCTATACAAAGAGCCCCACCGCCGCAGAAGACGGCTTTGGGTCTACAGACTCGAAAGCACAAGACTCACGCTTAGGTGGCGACGAACAAGAAGAAGAACAAGGCGAAATTTCAGACCAAGATTTGGCCAATGCCGAAGCAAGATATGCAGGAGCATTTGGAGATATCAGACGAAGGCGAGATGATACAAGGAAGGAGAAGGGAAAAGACCAAAGTGATTATGTGAAGTCTGCCATGGCTGGAAAAGAGGCTGAAGAGTGGGACTGGACACCTTGGAACGACAAGTAAGGAGAAACTAATAAATGCCAACACGCTATAAAAACAAAGACATCATAATTAACAGCAGTCAATACTATGCGCCCTTAAGAAGAGAAAGGGGGCTAAGATCGGTACGCCAATATGGCACAATAAAACTAAAGAATCCTAGTATTAGTGAGCGCTCCCAACTTAAAACTGTAGTTCATTTGTGGTCTTATGGCGATAGGCTATACAAATTGTCTCATACATATTATGGAGACGCTCGTTATTGGTGGGTTATCGCGTGGTGGAATGGTTATCCTACCGAAGCTAACATTTCTACTGGCTCTCCTTTGACCATTCCTGTTAATATAGAAAAAGCATTGAAGGCTTTGGGAATTTAACGTATGTCTTGCTGGAATGGAACTATTGAAAATCTCGCCGAGGCTCTTGAAGCTTATAAGACGTCGGTAACGTCCCTTCATGATTCGCACAAACCTCCTGAAGAGGACGAATCATCCATCAGTGATTATCACTGGGGCGAAAAAGAGTTGGGGATAGAATATCCAGATACTGGTGATATCTGGGGGATGGACGAAGCTGAATCAAATATTCAATCCACAGTGGAGTCGCTTGAAGAGATACTCGAACTTCAAGAAGACATCGAGAACACAGAGGCTGCCATGGCCGCCGCCGCCGAAGCTAATAGGATTGTCTCTTCGTCTCAGAAGGAGTCCCTCGAAGAGAACAAAGTAAAATTAGAAATATTGATGGGAAATAACGTCGACGCCACCGGAAGAGCTGATCAATCTGGTGTGGCTGCATCTATTAAGTGCCCTAATGATATAGCAAAACTAGCTGAAGAAGATTATAATAAGTTTAAGACGGAAGTAGCGCGCGAGAATGACGGGGATGCTATTAAAGGGGTCGAAATAGATGGCAAAGATAAAGCAGCTTTAGATGCGGCTGTAGCTGAAGCAGATGCGAAGTGCACAGCAGCCTTGACAGCGGGCACCGTAGTGACTGCCCCGTCCGAATCCGACGCTGTCGACATTGACGACGTCAAACCCGGAACACAGATCGCACTGTCGGACATATTGTGCCAACAACTCGCCGCCGCCCATGAAGCTCGCAATAGCCTTACTGATTTAGAAGAAGACATTATATCTGCGGCCACATCGGGGGGAAAAGCAGGCATTCAATTCAAAGAACAATGTTTTTTGTTAGCGCACATTACTCAACTTTCTAAATTTAAACAAATTTGGGATGAAGTGGAGTCTTCGCAAATGAAGAAACTTCCTTATGAGGAGGGAGGAGGAAACTCTAGTTTGTTGGTTCAAGGAGATCCGTTTGCGTTTATCAACAAGCTTACTCAACATGTAGGACAGGATGACGGACCCACTAAAGAAGCATTTTTTGACATGGAAACATATCAACTCTCAAGTTTGCAACCAATGATTCGTTTGTTTAAGGTTATTTCTGATAAGGACGGCAAGGAAAGCCAGGTCGAAATGAAGTTTGATTCCTTTTATACAAGCGAAGCACACCCAGGCGCCACGGGCACTTATGATTTAGAAGATTTTTTTAACACAAAAAAAAGACGTGGACATGGCGTGGGGATTAAAGAATTTAAATTTTCATATGAAGCTGACAATCCGTTTGCAATTAAAAAGAGCATCAAAGCTAAGCTAGTGTTGCATGCCAATACGTTTGATGAGCTTTTAAGAGATCGCGGCGGCTATACTTATGCAGACTTGGCTCTTAAAACAGGGACTGCCATTCCGGATCCGATAGATGCCGGCACGCCAGGTACTCGAAGTTATGGACTAAAGGGGTGTGTAGCGGTCAGCCGTGATCAGACACCTAAGAGCGAGGAAGTTAGTATAGAAAATGATACTAAATTAAACTTTCGACTTAAGGCGATTGTAGGATGGGCTCGCCCCAGCACAGATGTTTTAATTAGTGCCGGCTCTTCTCTTAAAAAAGCCATAGACGATGCGTGTGTTAGTTTAAATTTGACCCCCACTATTCATGAGTTTAATATTGACGAACAAGGTCGAGTGGTGTTCACATTAAATTATTTAGCATATGTAGAAGACTTCTTTGATCAGCCAATGTTTAATATTTTTAGTGATCCCGACACCACAGTAGCCCAAATAGAGCGTAAATTAAAATATCAAAAGTACAATAAAGAGTGTGAGCCTGAGAAGGTAGCCGACTTGCGCGAATCCGAGAAGGATTTAATGAAGGAAGAAACAAATAAAAGCATGCAGTCCTTGGTTAGGAGCTTGATGGCCAAAGATAAAATAAAATTTTTAGATATCCCGCTGCCTGAGTTAGTAGGTTTTCAAGCAACTGGTCCGTTAAGTTCGCGAATCGATTTAAATAAATATTTAAATCCATATGGAGGCCATGCAGCAGGAGGCATCGGTTGGTCTGAGGGGGATGACACAGAGCTAACAAATATGATGAGCGCAGATTCAGAAACGGCCAGTGCCGCACGTAGAGGAGTTAAACCTACCCAGGCGCTAAGCTTTTTTTATCTTAGCGATTTAATAGATGTTATTTTAGAAGGAATTGAAGCAACTTTAATAGCAATTAGTGGCGACCAGTCCGCCAACCCCGACGCCATCGAGTCTCTCCCTTCTGCCCTAGAAGAGGCAGCCGAAGTCGAAGGCGCAGAGATTACTACCCAACAAGCAGAAAATGAAAGATTAAATTATGTGAAATATCTTGCAAACTTTAAAAAATTTAGAGTGGTGCTCGGGCCAATGGAAGTGGTACAAGTGAGTTCGCCCGGCGGAACCGGTAGCGGTTCAATATCAACCCAATTTGTGTGCATGGGAGACACTCCTATTTCGGTCAAATATTTTATAGAATGGTTAACAAAGAAACTTCTTAAGAAAGAAGAAGCCATATATGCTCTTCCTAAATTTTTAAACGAACTCATTAATGAATTTCTTAGAAACTTTTTAAACAATGATACATGTTTTAGCAACGCAGCCAAGCAGTCTACAAGGTTAGCACAAAGTTCATTAACTGCTTATAAAGAAACAGTTGACGGCCCCGATGAAATTACAACAGCAATGAAACGCCAAAGTGTTTGGATAGACGTAGATCCCGATCCGGCTGCAGCAGAACCACAACAGCGCAGCACCATGGATGAGTTCTATGATGACATCGACCAAACCTCTTCAACAGACCCTCTAGATTGGGAAGATGAAGACTATCCAACATCTGCTCAACCATGGCAGATAGTACAAGCGCGCCGTCTTCGTATTGACGATCCAGAAAATGCTTATCCAATTCTCAGCATTTCAGGACAGCGCACCAACGCTATAGCTAATCCTGGTTTTGCAAAAGAAATAAATTATTTAGTATATTTTGCGTCTCGCACTTATCCTGTTGAAAAGATGAATGGTGCAAAAAGCGAAGATCACTCCCGAGGCATATGGCATTATCAAATTGGAAAACCCAGGGGTATCGTGAAAAACATTAATTTAACAAAGACTGACTCTCCTGGACTCAAAGAGGTTCGTTTTGAGCAACAGGGATACGATGGGCTCCAACAGTTGAGAGAAGTATATGATGCGAAGATAAGCACTTATGCAGATGTAAGCGCGTTCCCGGGGAATTACATATATATTGATCCCACAGGGTTTTCTCCAAGCATGCACTCACCTGACGCGTATGATTTGACACAGTTGGGAATAGGGGGCTATCATATGATTATTCGCTCTGAACATTCCTTTGGTCCTGGTGTGGCTGACACCGAAATTACAGCTAAATGGGTGGCTGAAATCCACAAGGAAGGGTGTACGATTCCCAAGGAGATAGATGCCGAAAGTGATGAGGAAAAAACAGACTATAGTAAATGTAGCCTACCCGTTCGCGCAACGGCAAAAGAGGAAGCGGCCAAATGACTCTTTATAGTGAAGACCCCAACAAAGAATCAACCAGTGAATTGTTTTATAAAAAAATTATTTATGATAACGACTCCAAAACACTGGGGTATGATAATTTAGTGGATTTTAACTTCGCAGAGAAATGCTTGTATGGACGCGTAACTCCACGATTTGTTCCAATGGAATCTACTTTTGGTAGATACGGCGCCAAGGGTCTTCCGCGTAAACAAACTCAAGAAAAAAATGCAACTGCTATAAATTTTGTAGCGGATGCTTTTGCAGCTTTATCTCAAGAATTTGATAGGTGCGCTCTCACTAATAAAATCGATACTCGTGATCCTTTTTTAAGCAGCCTTAAGATTTATAAATCCTATACTAAACCTCGAATTCTTTACCAAGGCAACCAGAAAAATTACACTGCCGCTTTAAAACAGTCTCTTAAGCAGGCAGATGTTCAACTGGCCACCTTCGATCAGTTTATAAAGGAGTTGATGCGTTCCTTAAAAAAAACGGCCCACACTTTTCCTTTCACTTACCCTGGATATATTAAAAGTCGAAGATGTTCTATACTTGTTTCAGGGTTAGCCTTAGATATAGCAGATTTAGATCCCAACAATGATCAAGAAAAAATTGACAACTTTATTAATAGCAACAATTGGGAATTTTATTTAAATGCATGTCGTTCTTATGGGTTCATGGTAGACAGACACATTCCATGGCGCCTAGTTGCGGATATAGCTTCTTCTCCTATGATAGAGTATGCTAGTAAATACGGGACGAATTCTACACCCGAGGTATTTGTAAAATACTATACACCAGCACATCAGTTTTATTACAATACCTTTAAACGGCAATTGCTCACCATTTATAACCGCATTAAGCCAACTTATATAACCACAACTGAAGAGTGTCAAGGTACAACTATTAGTACCACCACTGAGTCGGCCAATTATACGCTTTCATCTTTAAAGTTGAAATTTTCTGAAGAGTTTTTTTTGGAGACGTATTTTAGAATAAGATTCTTAGAAGAAGAATCAAAATTTTCAGAAGAAGAAAAGAGTCTCTTGATTGACGACTTGTTAGAGATTAAGGCTACGCAGACTTCTATGATAGCAGTGGGACAATTTGAAAAAATTCTTAATAAACCATTTGACTATCTCGGCTCTTTGAGTTATATTAATAAGAGAAGAAAAATTTTATTAGCGACGGAGTAAGAGTGTACTTTCAAACACTGGATGATAAGAGCGAATGTGTTGGCGTATATGCCAATGGCAAGCTACATTTTGAGGAGATCCCTAAGGGGCTCACTCGTACCTGGCGTTATACAGGGTCGATTGTGGATTCTAACATCGAATATGCATGGCTATATGCGCAAGGCAAAAACTTGGAAGAGGTATGCCCTGAAGAAATTCAAGAAGATCTTCAAGCTGCGCAGAAGAGATTTAGAGCCTACATGAAAGCATTTAAAATCGGGAAAATTGACATGCGAGAACATTGCTTTTTTGACCTAGTGCCAGAAAATTTTTTAATGGAATTTTGTGAGATTAAGAACAAAATTACGCAGCATGTATTTGAAACTTATGAGAAGCCTTTGAATTATAATCTTCTTGAAGACACTGATCGCTTATTGCATAAGATAAAATACCAAGATCTTAATCTGAATAAAGAAGGATGCCGAGAATTATACTATGCATCTACCGGCCGCAGAAAAGCTAACGAACTGATGAAGAACTATTACTACGTAGACTACAAGCTCTTTGGAACAGTCACAGGGAGGCTCACAACGTCTCCAGTTTCTTTTCCCATGCTTACGCTTAAGAAGGAATTTCGAAAGCTTATAAAGCCTCATAATGATTGGTTTATTTCGTTGGACTATAATGCCGCCGAGATCAGAACGCTAATAGATTTATTGGGCGCCGAACAACCGGACGAAGACGTTCACGCGTGGAACGTTAAGCACATTTTTAATGGAGAGCACGACAGAGAGACAGCAAAGACTCTCTTCTTTGCGTGGTTATATAATCCTGAATCAGACGCTATCCATACCGATCACTATGACAAGAAAAAGCTACTTGATGAGTGGTATCATGATGGACACATTAATACTCAATATGGTCGCAAGATAATGGTGGACGAGAGGAGAGCGTTGAATTACCTTATTCAAAGCACGACTTCTGACCGTGTTTTAAGCAGGGCCATTGAGATTGATAAGTTCTTAGAGGGTTCTAAGTCGTTTATCTCTCACATTGTTCATGATGAGATCGTGATTGATTTGGATGATGAAGATCGCGAAAAGCTTCCACCCCTTAAAGCTATCTTTGAAAAAGACAATTTCAAAGCTAACTTAAAAGCAGCAAAGAATTATTTTGATTTTGAAGAGTTGAAGATATGATTTCCATGATCGGTTTGGGGAGTGGAGGTTCTCAGATTGCACAAAAGTTCTCCACAATGTCTCAATATAATGTTTATTGTTTGAATAATAGCGTGAAGCGAACGTCTAAGTATAAATTTAAACTGAAAAGCTATGAGACACCGGAGGAATATGACGAGAACGTTCCCGATGTTAGCAAATTTTTCAAAGATGTGGATGATCAAATACAGTTCTTTGTAGTTGGCGCCTCTTTAAGTTCTAATTATGCCTTAGGAATTTTAGAACAACTTAAACATAAACAAATTGATTTAATTTATATCAAGCCGGATACAGAATTGTTGGCTGGTGTTCCGCGTTTAATAGAAAATGCGGCCTTTGGAATACTTCAAGAATATGCAAGGTCAGGGCTCCTCAATTCGATTACTTTAATTTCTAATTTAAAGCTGGAAGAAATTATACACAATGTACCAATCAAAGAATATTATGATACACTGAATACCATGATTCAATCCACTGTTCATTATATAAATTATTTTGAACACAATGAGCCAGAAATTGGCGTCCTTGCCAAGCCTTCTGAGATTTGTCGAGTTAAAACCTTTGGAGTTTTAGACATGAAAAAACTTGAAGAAAAATGGTTCTTTGACCTTGACATTGATAGAGAGGTGTGTTATTATTTATGTATAAATAAAGAGAAACTAGAAACCGATGGAGGGTTGCATAGGAGAATGGTTAAGATGCTGAAAGAAAAGCCTCATAATGCATTTCGAAAGATTTCGTATGGAATCTATGAAACCGAAACCGGTAAAGACTTTGGGTTCTGCGTTGCCCGTACTAACGTAGTGCAAAAAACTCTTGACAAGCTAAAGCAAG
>NZAS01000163.1 GCA_002686195.1 Candidatus Pacearchaeota archaeon
TAATTGAATATGCAAAAATTGGTGTGATAGTGAACAACATGAGTGTTCGCATATACAATGGGTTCTTTAGAAAAAATGAAAGGGAGTGTGATGGCATCAAAGAAACCGTATGGAGAAGGTAGTGGTATGTTTTTACGTACATGTGGGAAAATGATTTCAAAATTGGATTTGCTTATTTCAATAGTAGAAAAGAAAAGTCAGAAAGAAAGATTGAAGAAGTTGAGAAAGAAAACGAAAAAATTGAAAAAAAGATTTGAAGTGGATGGTGGTGAGAAATAATATGGAAAAAATTTGTAAGAATTGCAAACATATGCTTTGGTTGGTTGGTGTTGGTCAGGGTGTGAAGTGTAGTAACGATAAGAATAAGGTCGATGGGAAGTTATATAACATTCCAAGCAGACAACATACATGTGAATATTTCACTAAAGGAAAAAATAATGGATGATTTCTTTCAAACAGGATGGACAAGCGGAGATGTAGTGTGTAAAAATTGTAAACATATAATTCCGCATGTCAGTGAGTACATTGATGGTGCGTGGGTATACAATGCAAAATGTGCCAAAGGCAAACGTAGTACAGATGGTAAATTATTTACTATACCAGACAGGAATACATATACGTGTCCTGATTTTGAACAATCATTGGAAGTTTATGATAGAGGACAAATAAAATGAGAAAACCAGATGTAAGAAAAGATCCTATGTCTACAGTTGGTAACTACATTGAGATGTTGGAAAAGAAAGTGCTTGAATTGGGGAATGCATATAAAGAAATATCTAGTGAATTGGAAGTATGCAAACGTCAAGTCTATGTATCCAAAGAGAAAGAACGACTTACTAATTTATGGGCAAGGGGTGAAATTGAAAATTAGATGGAAGAAGAAAGGGGTAGAAACAGATCATGAATTGATATTTTATTTCCGTTGTTTTGGGATGGATTTGTAATATAATAGTTAAATGAAAAACGAAACGCAACATCACTCAGGGTATGTTTCTAAAGCTAATGTCATACATAAATGCATGGCAACATATCTTGATACATTTAGTAATATGCCACCTGAGTGGTATATTAATAGTGTGTACTATAGCTGTAATAGAAAAGGATTTAAACCTAGTAGGATAGATATAGCAAAATATTTTATGCTATACAGACCAGAATGGAGAGGTAAAGTACTTCTTCAAGATGGATCTGAATTTTTTTTAATTTAAAAGGAGATTCAAGAATGGAATCACTGGACGGGAAACCCTCATCGTATACTGTGCAAAAAGAACAACTAGGGTATCATAAAAAGTTTTGGACAGTTAGGAATAGAGGAAAATTTATAACGGCATTCGCATCTAAGGGTGATGCACAAGGCTGGGTTTATTCACATGAACACCCAAAAAGAAAATAGTAATATGGTTAAGGAGAATATATGAAAAATTTTTTTGTTATTGGTGATTTAATATTGGATCAGTATACGGTAGGGAAGGTCAATAGAATTTCGTCTGAAGCACCAGTACAAATATTAGATGTTGATAATACTTACTATACATTAGGTGGTGCGGCCAATGTGGCACACAACCTAATTGAGTTAGGAAGTGATAGCAAAGTTAGGTTGATGGGTGTAGTCGGTGATGACGTGAATGGATCGAGATTGTTGAAGATGCTTAAAGAAAAATCAATTGATACGTCATTAGTCAAGATTGTGAAAGGACGAAAGACCACTACTAAAATTCGTTTTATGGCAGGGCAGAAGCAGATTTTACGGGTAGATTATCAGCAGAATGATACTGTGTTCGACAGTTTTATGCCTAATATTCCTAATGATACCGATGTAGTAATATTTTCTGATTATGATTACGGGGTTATCAATAGGTCTATTATGAATCATGTAGTCGCAAATTCAAATGCTAAAGTAATTGCCGATCCTAAGTATAAAAACTTCTGGCAATACAAGGATGTCTGGTGTTTTAAACCTAATAAACGTGAATGTTGGCAAGCATTGTGTAGTATGAATAGTCAGGCATCATTGGAACTAAATGAAATAAGTGGTGATGATACAAGTATTATGATTGAAGAATTGCGTAGGGTTATTAATTGTGAGAACATTTTAGTGACTGAAGGTGCAGATGGTATGTTATTACACCAGAAGAATGCTGGATATAGTAAAATAGAAGTAGATGCCCAATCTGTTTATGATGTTACGGGTGCAGGGGATACAGTGACATCAGTTCTAGCCTATGCTGTCATTGAAGGGTATAGTATAAATGCAGCTGCAAAGTTAGCAAATAGAGGTGCTGGTAAGGTAGTTTCGCAGATTGGTAATGGCACAGTCAGTTTTGATGATATCATAAATATAGAGGGGGATAAATTATGTTGAATACAAGAGGATTGGTTAAGAAGATCGCCGATAAGGTTATTGAACAGATTATTGAAGAAGGGGATGAAATTGTTGATAAGGTTATTGATAAGTTGTTGGAGGAATCTGATGAGTTTTTAGATAGGGTTATTGATAAATTACTAGAAAAGGTTTTAGAGTCGTTTGGACTCGATGACGATGATGATGAGGTTTAGGAATGCCGTTTTATGATTATAAGTGCAAGGAATGTGGCCATACTTGGGATGAACAGCAGACTGTTAATGCCAGAAATGTTCCAAGATATAATCCATGTCCAGAGTGTGGAGCATCTGGTGATATTAGTCTTGTTATTGGTAAGGTGAATTTAGGTGATCCAATACAGTTGGGTGTAAAGAAACCACCGAGAGATGTTCAAGAACGTTTGGCACAAATTAATAGAAATGCTGGTGGTGATGGGGGTCGGTATGGATGATAAGATGTCGAAGGTGGTAAAACGAGTAGTAAAGGAACTGGAATCAGCATTGAAATCCGAGAAGAAGATTCCCGATAATTTAGATGTTCCAGAAAAGGAGATAGAAGTTATGGCAGATAATGCAGTTAGAACAACATTTGAAGAAATTATAGAGGTTGTACTGGCACATGAAGGTGGGTTCGTAGATGATCCTGACGATAAGGGCGGTGCAACTAATTGGGGCGTGACACAGGCAGTATGGGAAGATTTTCTTGAAGATGAGTTTACTAGTGAGGATGTAAAAGGATTTACTAGGGAACAGGCAATCGAACTATACGAAGAAGAATTTTGGATACCATCACAGGCAGAAAAACTACCAGCAGAAGTTCGTGAAGTTTACTTTGATATGTGTGTCAATCATGGACAACGAAATGCAGTCAAAATTTTACAGACTTGTGTAAATTCCAAAGGTGGAAATCTGGAAGTTGATGGTGGTATTGGCCCTAATACAATTGGTGCTTGTAGTGATCTGAAACTTTGGGAAGTGCAAGTCGAGAGATCGGGGTTCTATTGGAATTTAGTTTTCAAAGGGTCATTTTATGGCAAAAGAAACAATCAAGCAAAATTTATTCGTGGGTGGATTCGTCGCTGCTTCAACCTAGAATAATGAAAACCTTTAGGCATGTTACTACTGATGGTCTTAGTGAGTTAGAAACTAAGACCATCAATGGTTCTAGGCATTACATCATTGAAGATGGGAAGTTTTACCCATCGGTAACAACGGTGTTGGGTAAGAATCCAGATAAACTGAAGGGTCTAGCAAAGTGGAGAAAACGAGTTGGCAGTGACGAAGCAAATAAGATCTCTACACAATCGTCTAGACGTGGTACAAGGGTTCACAGCATAGTTGAGGATTATTTGAACAATAATTTAAATGGGCAATATGATGATAATCCATTAGGTTTGGATATGTTTACTATGATACAACCAACCTTAGACGATAGGTTGGATAACATTTATGCACAAGAGGTGTCACTTTATTCAGACCATTTAGGGGTTGCTGGTAGGGTAGATTGTGTTGCAGAGTTTGATGGAAAGTTGTCAGTTATTGATTTCAAGACATCTGGCAAGACGAAAAAACGGGAATGGGTACATGACTATTTTAAACAGGCATCGGCATATTCCATCATGTGGGAAGAAAGAACGGGTATGCCAATTGTTCAGTTGGTAGTATTGATTATGGTAGATAACGACAATCCACAGATTTTTGTTGAGCATAGGGATACATGGACAAAGAGTTTAGTGGAATCTATAGATTACTATAATAGGGAGTACGTAGATGGAATATGATTTAAACTTAGATGAAAGTTTTGATTGGGGGTTTACGGCAGTTAGTGCTGATGAAGTCGAACAGGGTAAACAGCAATCAGAGGCCATAAACAAAGTTGTTGAAGGTTCAGATAACCTTCAACAGCAACTTAATGGGTTGGATGTAAAGTTAGAACAGGTATTGGCAGTTGCTACCAAGAAATACGAAGATCGTTTACAGGAAAAAGAGATAGCACTGGAATCCGAAAATAAAGATAAGTTTGAGAAAATAGAAAAGATGATTATACCTTTACTACAAAATCTAGCAAAGTCATCTGATGAACCTTACATCTATTGGCCTAAACGAAAAGAAATTATTGAATCACAGATAGAGAGAATTCTTAAATTGACCAGAGGATAGGTTGTGGACGTCGATAAAGAGCATCAGGAAATTCTTAAAGAAGTTAAATCATGTCCTGTGCTGAAAAAAAGTCAAAGTCAGATTCATGCTGTTTCTGGTATTGGGGTAACTAGTTTGTTGGGAAGTGTCGGATTGGAAGCAATGAATTTTTTAGGCGAGAATGTTGCTGAAATTGTTGGTGGTGGAACTGGTGTAGGGGTAGTAGTATTTTTTATTGCGAAATTTTTTATTACTGAAATGGGTGAGATGAACAATATCTAATGATGGGATGAACTTTATGCACAGATGGATGAATAAAACAGAAGGATTCACAATATCAATTAGATCCCATCCTATGGGATTAATCTGAAAGAGGATACGAATTATGCAAACATTTAGACAACACCTAAACGAAATATATGGACTCAAATCGGTCAAGGATTTAGTGTTCAGCAATCTGGATGGTAGGGTATCGTTACCCATCAGCAAGATGATGTTTGCACGTCTGACATCAGAGAAGAAACGATCCCGATCTATTCATGTTACAGATTTTGAGGGGTTTAAGGATTTACTACCTTTGCTTGGTACACGTAAGCAAATTGCCACCATGAATAAGACTCGGTTTGCATCAGTTGTCAAAATGGGAGTATCTGCTGGTGGTGGTATTGCAGTGGTGTTGGAAGGGTATCCAGTGTTTGAATCGAACTATGATTTACATTCAAGGGTAGATACTCAGGGCCGTAGATGGATAGACATAGATCAGATTGCTGATGTATCTAAGGATTCTAACATAGAGAAAACATTACTAGGTAAGTTACATGCGGTTAGGACAAAGATCATAGTTGAAATTCGGAAAAAGTTCAACTTCCGAGTCCAGTTTTGGGAATACCTAAACATATCACTACCCAATAGACGTAAGGAAAAGGAAGAAGATGATGAACTTAGGGATGCTGGATTGTTGGATAGAACTGCTAGTCGTAGACAAATACAAGGATATGCAATTAGACGATATATGGAACTGGTAGAAACTATGGTTTGGAAACCACACGTCAGTGAAGTAATCGAACTATTGAGTGGTACAAATGAATCTGGAAATGAAACCGATTGGAATGAAATTGATTTAGTAGAAACTGAGATTGTAGAGGTTCACGTTCTCAAATTTGACGTAAGGCAATGGGTTATAGATGCTGGTGGTGATCCAGATGATCCAGATGATGACGTGTTGTCATTTTTGGATGACGATGATATAGCATACCACAATGGAACTCATGATTTATATATGAAAGCAGGGTATAATAGAAGATTTAAGACTATTATAGTAAATAACAGTGATCCTAGTGGCATAGATGACACAGCACATAAGCATATTAAGGATCTATTTTTGAAACAAGTAAGATACAATAATGCCAGAAGGTAAAGCACATCATGAGTTTGAGGTGATGATGCCAGAGGAATTTCTTGATGAGGATTTGTTTATGGCTGAAAATATTAAACCACATGCCGAAAATTCAGTAACGATGGTACAAAGACAAAAACATATTGGCCTTTAAGAAAAAAATGAATATAAATGAATATTTAGCTTGACATACGTAGAATTTAATGGTATAATATAGGTATGGAAAACAAGATTAAAGTTTCTTACAGAATAGAAAAGAGTGTAGTTACAGGTAAGGATGTTCGGATTATGGTTGTTAAGAATTATGTACCCGATCCAAGTCAATTGAGTTATGCCGAATCGATGGTTCAACAAGCATACGATTTTGGTGGTCGGGATCAGGTTACTAAGAATCTGTTAGCGGCAAACACAGTCATTCAAATTAAAGGTGAAGATTATTTCAATCAGTTGGTGGAGAAGATTTCACAGACACCACCAAGAATATTTGATCCTAATTTTATTGCACCTTTTTATGTTGAATATGATGATGCTAATAAGGTTCCTACACCAGCAAAGGCAAAGAAAGAAGTTGCTGGATTGAGAAAGGAATTGGAGTATCACGAAAAACTCTATTATACTGATCCTGATAATGTGGAAATATCGGATTATGAATATGATATGAAGATGAAACGATTAGAGCAATTGGAAGAATGGTTTCCACAATATAGTAAAGGAAGTTCACCATCAGTTAGGGTTGGATTCACTGGTAGTGAAACACAAGCAAACCTTGAAAGCAATTTGGAGAATTTGTAATGGAATTTAGAATGAGAGTTGAGTTATTTTCAAAATATTGTGAAGAATTCGGGTTGACGATACCAGATTTTGAAGAATCGGAAGATGGATCAGAACATACAAGTCCGAATTTGGTTACAATGACTAATGATGCAGACGTGACGCACGTTTTTGGGCATTATTTGTGTGATTATCACACCATAGAACCTGATGTAGTGGCTGATGTGATAAAGAGTTTAGTAAACGATTACCAAAGGAGTTTTTAGATATGCCAGATGTTTCAATTAAAGTTATGTCAATGAACCCTAAACGGGAATATAGTATTGAGATTAAAGGTTTAGAGCAAGAGCAACTACCAGATTACATTTCAAAAACATATCGGGATTTGATTGACCTTTTAGGTGCAGAACAGATAGACATACAGGTAGATAATGAAAGTAAAGCACAACTATTGGTTGAGAATTAATATATGGATGGTATCAATAAATATGGTTTCCATTATCCATATTATGAGGAAGAAAAGAATTTTAGATTTATGGATAACACTTGGAAATTCGTAAAGGAATTGCACAATGATAATGAAATTAATATTGCCTATGTGGGTGATATATTTACACATGAAGGTAATGTATTGGAATTCATGGGAATAGTAGTAATATAAGGACTTGTAATTGATGATACGAAATTGTCGGTACACTGGACAGGGGTTCAACTCCCCTCACCTCCACCAAATTTATGGGGGTGTAACGGATTCGACA
>NZAS01000164.1 GCA_002686195.1 Candidatus Pacearchaeota archaeon
ATTCATATCTTCCAACATTGCGGTCAAGGCTTCTAGGTCAGTCACATCTCCAAACGCTGCCTGAGCGTCCAGTGTAATTTCGTGTAATGCCCTCATGTTGCCTTCGGAGTCCATAATCTCCACACCAAGTTTAGCCAAAGCAGAAGAGTTATCATCCGCATGTTTGGCAAACTGCGCTAGGGCTTGACGTAGACCCCTACCTGCTATACCTGCCTCTAGAGCTCTGTTAGTCAGCACCTCTAAGCCCCCTAATAGTTCATCTACGCTTTGCCCTGTAGCTACAAAGAAAGGCATAGCGAACTTAACAGAGCTTGCCAAGTCTTCCCATTCAATAAGAGACTTCTGGATGCTGTGCGCGAATTTATCTACCAGTTCGGCTGAGTCGGTCATCTCCATACCGAAACCCATAATGGTCTGTACAGTCAGCTTGGCTAATGCGTTGTGGTCGCCCTGTGTAGCCATAGCGAGTTTCATAGTGTGCTGTAGAACCTCTTGAGATTCAGCAGCCGTCAACCCCGCAGAAGCCAACTGATAAAGACCAGTAGCCATATCTTGAGCACTAACACCGTATTTCAAAGTGAATCTAACCATCTCGTCACTCACACTATGTAGTACTTCTCTGGTTTCATTGAAAACTGAATTAGCATTGATAATGGTCTTTTCAAATTCTTGAACCGTTTCTGCCAATGGCTGCATCTTATAAAAGAAAGCCGCAGCAGCTGCCGTTCCTATAACAAAGGCGTTTTTAAGTCCTGAAGATATTTTACCAGCGCTCATAGAAGCGACCTTACCTATTCTCTGTAGGCCCTGAGCTATAACCTTCTGCCTTTGTATTACTGCTTTATCTGCCGCCCCTTTCTTCTTTTCTGCCTGTCTTTCTTTCTTGGCGTTTTTAGATTTAATCTTACCAGTTTTTCTTTCCTGCTGCATTATGTCTTCATTGAGGTTCTTCATGTCCTTATGTTGTCTTTCAAGGGCCTCAACTTCAGCTTTCTGTTTTAAATAAGCCTTTGTGCCTTTCTTAATACCATCTAGTTTTTCTTTCTCCGATTTAGCCATCCTTTCGGTAAGGTTAATTAAACGTTTTCTAGTTTCAACGTCCTTCTTACTAAAATCAGATACAGATTTACCTTTACCAAACCCACCGGCTTTAGTGACTTTGATTCCCAACTTCTCCGCTTCTTTGGCAAATTTACCATAAGATTTAGACATACCCTTCATAGAGGCTTTAAATGCAGTATTATAAGCTTTTAATTCCTTAGTAGACATTTTGGCTGCTTTAGCAGGTGATAATGGTTTTGGCATGCTCTTTTGTATAGATGCTTGAGCACTTTTAGCAGATTGAGCAACACCTTTAACTAAATCTTCATCAGCCTTTTTATTAGCTTTTGATATTTTATTTAAGCTTTTTTGGTAGACCGCTTCATTTTTAGCAAAGCCTTCAGCTGCTTTTTTAGTAGAAACAGCATTTAAAGTCGAAGCTACTGCTTCGAATCCACCAATTGTGTTTTTTGCTGAACTTCTGTCTAAGTCGAAGCCTACACCGGCTGTTACTATATAATCAGTCCTACCCATATATATTACCTAAAGTAAATCTTTAAAAGATTGTGTTTTCTTTCTCCTTCCAGTTCTCTCTTGATACTTTGCGTTTATCTCCAAATATTTAGCATAATCCCCTCTTATTTGAGGTCGTGATTTTGCTTGTTCACTTATATCTTCTGCGGAATATCCATCGAATGCGTGCATTTGATTATAAATGCTATACGCCATCAATATACCTTCTAATTCATGTCTAGGAGCTTTTTTAATATCGCCCCATCGCATACCAAGTTCTTTCATCAAGGGGATGATAAGATACACCGCTTCGGGTGCTTCTTTCATCCACTTTGAAAATCTTTAGTTGATGGACCTTCTGATTGAGTTGTTCCTAAAACAGTGCCTGATATTAGCCACCTAAGTGTTGTTGGCATTTTGCCCCAGTTATCGTCCGTAAGGTTTATACCTTCTGGATTCTTTTCATTAGCTTTTGCTATCATACGCGCCACTCTCTGAGAAGCAATTTCTCGATAATAATCGTTTTGCTCCTCTGAAGGCATGTCGTCTTCAGGCAATAGCATTTTGGGTTCTTCTTCTTCTGTCAATTCACAATATTGAATTGTCAGAGTCTTTCCTTGCCACTCTATGTCCTTAGATTGGACCGTGTCAGTCATTGCTATTAGTTCTTCAATGCTCCATACTTGTTTCTCTTCTGTCATATTTTCTCCATTATTTTTTTTTGATATATTCCCTAGGAAGATATATTTACATATCTGCCGCTAATAAGCGGGTGTCTACTTCGCCTAGTGTAGAACCTATTAAAGGTGTTACATGGCTGATTAATTCACATGTTTCTTCAGTTGTACCATCAGCATTCAATGCTATTGTATGCCCTGTTAATTGACAACCGGGTATGGAAATTATTTCTGTAGACCCTTTCAATTCGATGAATACTCTATATCCAAATGATACACCAGTTCCACCAAAATCTGTTACATTTTTTGGAGCAACTAAACCATTGTTTATATACCAAGTATCTGCTGCACCTTCTATAACGCCCCAACGAGCTCCATAATCGCCCGTCTCGGCTGTTGAACCAGTCCACCCTTTACTAGATGCTGTAGGTCCATTATATACCACATCCCAAACATTATCACTCTTTTTACGAGTTAATGATATTGTAGTTTCCTTTTTAATTTCAGCCTTCAATACCGTTTTAGAACTCATAAAGGTAATATCTTCATCAGTAACACCTATACTAAGGTCTACTCCAGTCAAATCTTTTATTCTAGTAAGTGATGGAGATAAATCCAAATTCTCTGCAAACGTTGTTCCCGCTGCAAAGTCAGGTTCATCATAACCACCAGTAAAACTTACCACCGTTATATCACTAGCATCATTTGTGGCTATAGTTTTGTTACCAGCTATACCTGCTACATCTTGTGTAAGGGTAACAGTTGCTGAAGAGCCTTCTGAGGCTGTTATTTTATCAGCGTGAGCATTGCTGGCGTGATTGACAGCAGTAGTAAATAACTCTGCCGCCTTGCTAGGATGCCCGAATGTACCTTGAATTCCTACATTTGTTGTAGAGGCGGTATAAGTATTAGTATTAGTGTCGTCGTCGAGTGTATAAACAACTGATGTACCGTCTGATGAAATAACTGTAATAGTTGAATCGTCTAAGTCAGCAGCTGCGCTGTTGGTAAACTGTACTGTTCCCGTAGCCGCAACGTCTGCCGGAGCGCCCGCTCCTGTAGTAGTTACCGTATTAGCCGAAACATCAACTTGGCATTCGGCGGATTCGGTTGTTAAATAAACCTTAACGTCTCTTCCAAGATAGTATGCCATATCAATATCCTCACGTGCTCGCTATAATTGGGTTTTCTTGACTAAGTAATTCTATAGTTTCTTCAGTCGTACCATCTGCATTTAATGAAACAGTGTGTCCCGTAATTTGCATGTTGGGTACCTTGAAAATTTCAGTTCCAGCAAGCAGAGTAATTTCTACTTGATAACCGAATGTTACTCCAGTACCACCAGAATCTGAAATGGTTGTTGGTTCTCCAGCTAAATTTGCAATAAAGCCGTCCGCCCCATCAGTTCCCCATCGTGCTCCTGCATTAAACACCGCATCCCAAGCATTATTGCTCTTTTTGCGAGTTAACGAAACTGTAGTTTCTTTTTTTATCTCGGCCTTTAAGACCGTTTTGCTACCTATATAAGTAACATCTTCATCTGTAACTCCGATACCAAGCTCCACACCAGTTAAATCTGACACTGCGACACCAGCTACACTTGCAAACGCTGTGTCTCCAGTACCGTCAGCCGCGACGGCTCCAGTAGCGGTGACTGCTTTAACGTCATCTGCGGCCTTTATGGTAACGGCTACATCTCTTCCTAGGAAATATACCATATTTAATTTTCTCCAATTGGTTAAGCGTTGCGCTAACGCTTAGTTATATTATATACCAGTAGTATATAAAGGTTTCGCTCAATCTACTTCTGCACTGCTCCCTTTCCTCTATAGATGTTATCATTAATACCTATATAAGGTAAAGCCCAAAATCTATTAGCATTTACTAAACCTGTTTTTGTAAGTGCTTGTTTTCCTTGGAGACTTCCCGGCCTTAAAGAAGACTGTCTACCCTTCGGCCAAGAATGTGCATATCTTTTCATCGTGGGTTTTATATTTGAATATGCATCGTCTATACCCTTCGTTGCCCTAAAATTACCAACATCTTCATAAAACATACCCATTACTTGTTCCATCATATCAGAAAGTCCTTTAGGTGAAAAGCTTACTCTGGTTGTGCTGTGACATTTACGTTTTGCATCTTGTTGTGCTCCTTGAAATGCCATAGATTCAGCAGTTTTAGAGGAACCGTGTATCCTAGCTAAGGCATGAGCTTGACTTTGTCTTTGTGCTATTTCCTGTGCTTTTCCTTCACTTAAAGCTTCATTTGCAACTGCAAGAGCTAATAGATGTGATTCTCCTCGTAAAATAGTTGTACCATGTGGTGATTTCATCTTTCCTGTCTCATAGAATTCCATAGTTTCAGAATTTATACCCATAGGTATACTTGCATAAGTTCTACTACCATCTGGCCAAGAAGCTATTCTATGACCTTGTCTAAAATATCGTTCTGTTCCATCTCCTAAACTTGCTAACAAATGCACAACATTTCTCATTGCTGATTCATTAACCGTTCTTCCTCCACTCTCCACTGTAGTTCTTTTACCCATTCTAACACCTATTACATCAGCAATATTTTTTACGGATATTTTATCTGGTGCTGCTCCTTTTTTAGATGCCTTTCCTGCGTCTTTTTTCCATTGTTTTTTTACCTTTTCTACTTCTTTTAATAAATCTTTAAACATTTTCTTCTGTTGTTTCTTTGAGTTTTCTTCACCCTTATTCATGAACTTTAACATACTTCTAATAGCAGGGTTATAATCTCTAGTTATATTCTTAATAAACATTTCCACAACAGCTTTTCTAAGTACTTCTGTATTACCACCATCTTTTAAATTTTCAACTGCTCTTTTAACTGCTGCCGTAGCAGTAACTATTCCGTGACCTTTATCTTCTGTAAGGGCCATCTCAGTTGAATCTATATATATGTCTTTTCCGGCTTTATCTCTCGTCAAAGCATCTAATTTATTAGCATGACTTCTTTTATCTATTTTTAAATCACTCTGTCTTGCATAATCCTTCATGTCAGCTTCTAATCCTGCGCGAGCTTCTGCTATTTCTTCTTCAGGCACATCTGCTTCTCCGCGTCCAACAGATTCTAAACCCTTTTGTATTTCGGCTTTATCTAGTGCCTCATCGAAAACTGTATGAGCCATCTCCGTAGCTAATATTACTAAATCAGATTCAATATCTTTATAAAGAATATTTAAATAGTTTTGTGGCATTTCTGATGTATTACCATCTCCTATAGCTTTAGCCCATATATCTAAAGATTCTTGTATAGATTCTTGTTTTCTCTCTCCTTCTAAATACCAAACTCTGGTACCATATAGTTTATATAATTCACTACCACCCATCCATTTAGTATAACTTACCTTTTGTAGTTTCTCACCTGCTTCTTTTGCATCTTTAAACAGTTGGCCTTGGTTTGTATCTTCATTGAATGGTGTTCCCTTTCCTAAAATTTTAGATACGTATTGTCCCGGACTAAAATACTTTCCTAAGTGTTTTCCAGTACCCTTTGGTCTTTTTATAAAAGCCTGACCAGTTTCGTATCCTGAATCAGACCAAAACTCTGGATTCTCACTTCCATCCTCTAAAAGTTTTTTCTTACCGGGCATAGGTCTACGAAATGCTTTTGGTATAGCGTGTTTACCACCTGTCTTTTTTAATTCGGCTGCTTGTGATTTCATTCTTCTTAGAGAACTATTCGCATAGCCACTTTTATGATGATATTTAGAACCTACGGCTCCCTTACCTTTACCTTTACTTTTACCCCAACTTATTCTAGAAGCTAATTCAGGATAAAAACCAGAGGTAATAGTATAAGCAATATTTTTCTTTCGACCTGTTTCTGGGCCAGCCATAACTACCTCTTATTGAGGAAATATATTTCAAACTCGGCTGTGGCACCATTCCACTGAGATGCAGGTAAAAAACCTATATCTCTCCATTGTGATAAATGGCGCTCTAATATTTCCAATTCTTCCTCCTCGTAATCAGACCAATTAATCTCCATAACAGAATTGGCTATATTCAACATTAACCAATTTAATAATCTTCTTTGTTTATAATCCGTATCTGGTGTACTATTACCAGTAGTATCAATTTTGAGAACCGTTTCCCTGTCCACAAATAAATGTACCAAAAATGCCATACCATAAACTTCTCCAGAAGCGGCAGCAGATGTAGAACCAAATGTTATGTCTTCTCCAAAATATTTCTCTTCGAAACCTGAAGCAACCTGTTGTACAACTATAGCAGGGAATTTTAGCTCTTCTGTTTCAGGAAACTGCCCAAATACATAAACCTCACCTGTAACAGCATCATTAATCTTATCACTTATACCCATCATAAGGGCTCGTTCTATAACATTAAGATAATCCTTAGCCATATGTTCTTCTCCTTGAGGTCCGCTCGCCCCGCACTCGCGCTGCTGATATCTGCATATATTCATCCCTATAGTCTTTAATAGACTCTACTCTCCATTCAGCTTCTTTGTATAAATATACGTCTTTAATCTCTACTGCTGCGGAGCCTGTTAAATGTACTCGTAAATAATTTAATTCGTTGTCTCCACTACTATCTTCAACACCGTGTAGTTTATCCACATCAAAGGCATTAGATAAAGTAGCTGTAAAAGTGGTAGGGGTGCCGTCTTTATATACTAACGTAGTATCAGCGGCTTTTATATTCCTAACTGGTAAATCTATTGTGATAAATGCTGAGCTTGATAAAGCTAAATTACCATCCCATGTTAAATAAGTTTCACTACCACTAACATCACCACTCAACCGAACATAATCTAATGTACCACTAGTCTTTATTTTAAATTGAATCCTGTCTACTTCATAGCCAGGTGAGTCATCAGCAAAATTAAAGTTTGTGGTTTGTTGTGTAGCTGATACATCAGAAGGGTTTTGTATAATTCTTTCTATATCATAAAGCTTATCATAGCTCTCAAGCTCTGAGAAAGCTTTAGTATCTTTAAAGTTATCTTGTGCTTTAATATAGTCTAATGAGGGAGCATAGAATGTGCATGCTCCACTAATCCTATGACCTATTCTTTCTAGCTTACCAGAGCGGCTTACAATAGGGCTTTGAAGCACTTTTAAGCCCGGAAGTACTATTGCTGGACTGCTTATATGGTAAGCCTTATCTGTGCCCGCAGATTGCGTTGCGTAACTATTATCTTCATATCCAAAATTTACTCCTGGACCAGCTAAAGCTTTATCACTACCACTATTTCCTTCTGTGCCTGTAGTTGCTCCTGTAGTCTTTATTGTTTTGTGATAAATAGCGTCTCTAACAAAAGTTAAATCACGAACTTGGCTAGTACGATGTCCAATATGCCTTAACATCTTGGGCAGATTTATAGAGCCCACGTTAACTGCTGAAGCCATAATCACATACCCCTAGGCTTATTTCTCACGTTAAGGGTTGATGAACTACCATCTATATTCTTCTTCCAATCCACATCTCCAGTTGTTGAATTGGCATTATAAGTACTCGTTTTTATACTCATGGCCTGCTTAGCTATAATAGCTGCATTTGCCATCTCTAAATATTTTTGATAAGGTTCTTCATCAACGTATTGTATAAATATATCGCCTATTCTTAATTGTTCTATACCCATTCCGTTTTGTGCTATACTTGCTAAATAACAGCTATAATACATAATGGCGTTATCATAAGCAGCGTCAGCAGAAGTAACATCATAAGATAGTCCTGTCTGTTCGGTAAACCATTCACTAGATATACTTATAACTAAATCTAAATCATCATCTACTATTTCTGTAGATTGTATACCACTAACAAAACGAATCCTGTCACGTAATCCTGCCAAAGTTGAAACACTTGTTATAGCCATTTATGTAAACCTCACATATCCCATTGCTGTTGTAGCAATCATAAGCATCATTCCCATCCACCATTTCATGGTTCCTTTCATATCGGTTTCCCACAACTCGTGGTGATGAAGGTGGTTAGTAAATAAATCCTCGAACTTATCCATCTTATTAAAGACTGTCTTAATTCGCTCGTCCATGCGAATCATTAACTCATCCCTTTCTTCATCCTTCATAACTATCTTAGGCCTCCGTTACTATATAAAGCTTTTGGTCTCATATTTCCCTACCTACACTAGAACTATCATCTACTATCCATGTATTTATAGTAGTACCACCAGATGATTCACCATCTGCATATTCAACTGTTGCATAAACATGAGCTATACCGTATACCCCACCAAGTGCGCCATCTGCGTCGGTACAAATTACATAATCTCCGTTCTGTACTCCATTTAGATATTCACCTGAAGCAGGTTCAAGTTGTATTGTAGCTACTAATGGACCAATAAAAAATCCTAAACATTTTACTGCTATACGCAAATAAAGTCCCTCACTCCATGCCGGTAATGTACATGTAACTGTTTTAGAAGCGTTGGGTGTTACTGTTGTTACATCACAACAAACTGTGTGAAATGGTGTATCCGCAGTCAGTGTAATTGTTTGGGATGCGGATGTATTAGGTGCATGTTTTGTCGCTGAAAATGTGTTAGCCACATCTACATCTAAAGTATCAATATGAGCTGTACCATCTATGTATAAATCTTTAAACTCAACACCACTTGCTCCTAAATCCACATCGGCATCTGTTTGTGGACCAAATATTCCATCAGCTACATATACTTGTTCAGCATTGTCTGCGTAGAAGTGAATTTCGTTAGCAGTTTCAAAATCAATCTTAGTTTGGTCATCCTCACCAATTTTTATATCAGTAGCTAATAGTGAGGTTATACCTGTTTGTGCTGCATCAACTGTAAAGGTCATATCGAATGGGTCTGCATCACTACCAGGGCTAGTATCAGTCCAGTTAGTAGTAATACCTGAACCTATAAACTTAACTTCTTCAGCGTCAGAAATAGACACTTCAGTTCCATCATCATCTTCTAATATAAAGGAAGTCATACCACTACTACCACCAGCTGCTGTAAATGTAACTGTAGATACGTCACCAGAGACAGATTGAGAGATTGTCATATTAGTACCCTCTTTGAGATATAGATTACCACCAACTGGAATTCCTGATTGAGTAGTTCCACTATCAGCTTTAATTCCTATACCAAAGGCTCTAGCCACTGTAGTTCCGTTTCCATCAACGTCTTCACCATAATAAAGCTTACCGCTAGCCGCAGCTGTTGTTGCCGCGGCTACCTGTTTTACACCTAATTCTGCCGCACCTAACGCTGTAGCTGCTGGCTCTGAACCATCGGTTC
>NZAS01000165.1 GCA_002686195.1 Candidatus Pacearchaeota archaeon
CTCGACATATAGTTCTCCCTAAAAATAATAGTTTTTCAAAATAAATAGTATTATATGTTCCGAAAAGACTGAATTTATGAACCCACTTTGTTAATTATCCACCAATTTTCCCCGTCAGATTGAAGAGTTCTACTAGAATAATTAAATTTAAGTTCAAAATTATCTTTAAAATCGATTAACCCTTCTTCTACTTGAACCGTGAGAAGGTGGGAAGTTAGTTTATATTTACATGTATTTATTTTCTTTATAATGAGAGTTCTTCCTTTACATTCGCTCGCTGGCGGAAGTGTCATGGTAACTGAATTGTTGGTAGTATCAACTAATAGGGTGTAGTCATTTTCTCCCACCTCATATTGTTTATCGCTTATGGTGGTGATATTTTTAAAAATTGCCCCTCGATGTTTAAGTCTCCCCTCGCAAAACGCATCTCCAGTAACGCGCAATGAATCAGTTACCAGTTGTCCATCAAGGTTTAAAATATTAGTGGACACATCAAACGTCAATGCTTTTGATGCTTTAAAGCCGCTCTTTCCTCGCAATTGAACGCTATTAAGGGGCCCCTCAGGATGAAGAGTTTTAGAATTAATATAAGAAGAATAGAAGTTGCTAAGGCTCGTTCTTCTTATTTCTCCTCGCGATGCGTCATGGACCACCAATAAATCATCATCACTTAAATTTTGGCCGCGCACCGTGATATCAGCACAATTTTTAGGCTCTAAACATAATTCATCATTCCTAAACCGAAGCCCCCCATTTGGATCTAAAGCAATAGATAGTCCGTCTTTCTCAACCATCATCCCCTTGGCCGGCTTAACCTGCAAGGAATTGCGCACATTTCTAAGACTCGAACCTAACTTTAAATGTGTAGCGGGAATGGGACCATTAAATCTATCTGGCGGCACTGAACTTAATCCTTCTGCAGATCCATGAAAGGTTTGGGCTCGTATACTTTTAGTTTTAAGTTCTTTTCCATCAAACGTTAAATTATATTCTGCTTTAGCGCTTACTCCTCCTTGAAAAGTAATAAGCGCATTTTTGGCGCCGCCGGCCAATTGTTGAATTGGAACTTCTTTTAGTGTCGCGCAGGGGCTTTGAGAGTCGGTGTCATAAAAAACGCTAGCGCTAATGGTCCTTTTAAATACTTTTATTCCATCAATCTCTTGATCACCATGTTGATCTACGGAGCCTTCTACGTTGCCTTTTAAAACATTATAAGCCATATGGGGTCCTCGCTCTTATATAATTAGCTCTTTTTTATTTATCGGTAACTATTAAACTTCCAAAATTGATACAACTTTCATAATGACACTTTAAGTCGTATTCACTTATAACTGCACGAACAATTTCTTTCATTCGCTGAGAGTGTCCTGTAATAATTTTACAGGGAATTTGGCTTCTGTATATGAACTTGTGAATTTTGTATTCTGCTTCGTCATGAAGAGTGCCATGTAAGTCTAAAGTGTCCACATCACTAAGTAGTCAAAAAAAGATGCCCCTCTTTCGAGGGACATCCAAAAAATAAAGTACAATCTTTAAGATAACCGAAGAAATCTTAGTAGATCTTCCACTTCGCAGCTGATCCTGCGGTTACCGCAACTAACGAAACAGAACCAAAGTTTGATTCAAGCCTAACTGAGGATTCACCATCGATAGTTTGAGTACCAGCTTTAGTAATAACAATCCCAAATGCACCAACCATATTTGCTTTAACAATAACGATATCACCCAACTTTGGTGCCGCCGGCAGCGTCCAAACTCTATCTTCAGTCAAAACAGCAGTGCCATAGTTAATACCAGCGGCCAGAGTTACAGCAGCATCTCCGTGGTTACTAACTGAAATTGAATCACCACCACCCGATGTAATAAAAGCTTTCATCTGTGTACCGGTAACCTTTCTTAGCGCTGTCGCCGACGTATCATACACGGTCCACTCGTCGTTGTCGGCCAGTGTGTCATTGCCTATAGCGGTCTGATTGTTAATATCCAGTGATAAAACGCCAGAAGAAGCAGCAAGACCAGTAACAGTTACCGTTCCTGCCTGTAGAGTGGCAAAATCAGAAACCGTATCTCTTCTCATTTGTCCGCCGTTATCGTTATCGCGGAAATATAGCGAATCGGAGGCCGAGATGGCTGTATCGACAACACCCGTGGGGGTGAAAGTACCAGAAAGAGCTAACGTGCCACCCAAAATGGTGTTACCAACAACTTCCATCGTGGTAGAACCCGAATATGAGGTTGAAGTAACACCAGCCGTAGAAGTAACACCTGCAGCAGACAAGGTGCTTGCAGCGCTCACTGCACCAGTTACATTCAAAGTGTTGCCAAGAGTGGTAGCACCCACTGCTTGTAACGTGCCAGACCCAGAAAGAGTGGTAACTGTAGCAGCTGCAGCAGTATTGGCTCCAAGAATACCATCGACATTAGTCGTTGTGCAGGTTGTGAACACACCAGTTGTAGCCGAATTGGCGCCGATGGTGGCTCCATCGATAGTACCGCCGTTGATGTCAGCAGTGGTGACAGAGCCGATATCAGCACAAGTACCTCCAGCAGCAGTCCAAGTACTGTCTGCAGCCCAAGACATTACTTTGCTTGCTGAAGCAGTACCAAGTGTAACACCATCAAGATAACCAAGCTCCGTACTGGTTAGTGTTACTCCGTCAACAGTTAAGCTCGAGTCGCAAGATAGTGTGCCATTGAAGTCGCCATTACCGCTATCGCGGTCCACGGAAAACTGTAAAGTACCATCGTCGTCTCTAACTTGTATAGAGCCAGATTGTACAAGGGCTCCGCTCATATGGGCGGCCCCTAATTGAAATTTATAAGACATATATTTATACCCTCCAAGATATATTTGTAATAAACAGGCTCGATGCATTCACATGCACGTTGCCCATCACCTGTAAATAGTGCTCTCGAGGGGATGAATAGTCAGTAGACGAAAAATTTACCCACGCCGTTGCAATAAATCTGGATGCTTGCATAAGGTGATTGTAAAAGTACTTCATTTTGTCCGTCTATTATATCGGCAGCGCTACATGTAATGGTGACAAAATACGAATTTACGGCTCCCCCCTCGTCTTTTATGACATACGCTTGCCCATTTAAAAGATTAGTTGCCGGTGGGAGAGTCAATGTAATAGAGGAAGTAAGGCTGTCAGATTGTATCCCTATCAAATAGTCGGTCTCTTGAATCGTGTAATCGTCTGCGACTACTTTTCTTACATATCCAATTCCACCAAACATTTGAATTTGATAAGCTCGCAACTTGAAAAGGCGGCCCGGGTCCATGAAAATCCCATTATTCTTAAAGTTCATGAACCCTACATCAAAACCTTTAGTGGTGCTTCCAGAGCCAAATTTTAAATTGTCATCCGCAACAGTCAAAGTATCGGTGCCCATATAAATGGTGCTGCCATCGATATATAACGCACTCCAAGGGTTATCGGCTGATCCCAAATTGTAAGTGCTGCCGGCCGCAGGTATAATATCACCAGTTATGGTTAGGTCATCACCCAAAGTAGTTGAGCCGCTTACTTTGAGATAACCAGAAGTTTCGAAACCTGTGGCTGAGTAGTGTCTCGTAGAACCAGAGACAGAGGAGGCGCCAATTCCAGTGAGAAGGCTGCCATCTCCCCAATAATAAGGAGCCGAAATGCCCACGCTAGCGGTGAGGTCGCCCGTAATATCTAATGTGCTTCCATCAAACGTTAAATTCGTTTCACACGTTAGATCGTTAGCATCGCCGGCTACATTTGTAACCACCGCATTATTTGTTGCGTTAGATATTCTCGGAACATTAATGACAGAGGCAGCGTCTGATGTGCTTAAATTGCCGGAAACAATGTTCCCAACGATTAAATCACCAGGGATGTACTCTTGTGCGGCAAGAACGGTGCCAGATAGTATATTGTATGCCACTTGCCAATGCTCCCTCCATTAGAATTAGTATATAAACCAGTTTGCGCCATTTGAATACAAACTGATTGCCGGCATCGTACCGGTCAATGTATAGTAATTAGCATCGTCTACCTGTTGATGGGGAGTTGTGTGTTGAGAAGCAGAAATATAAATAGAATGAAGAGTATTTTGCCTATTAGATTCATCTTTTATTACCAACAAGGCTCCAGGTCCCAATACCGAAGCCGTAGGAAGCCACAGTGTTTGATCGGAGCCGGCACTTTGGCTGCAGCCAATAACATAATCATCATTTTGAAGAATGTGTCCGCCGGCAGTAGTTATTTGACGATATCTTCCTCCAAATCCCCTTACCCAAGTGCGCATTGTCGTTGCGGAAGCACTCAGAACATAGTCTGTGGTACCAGACACAATTAGGCTACCTGAACGCATGTGAGTATCATCAATGCTATCTCCAAAATATGTGGAACCAGTTGCATCAATGATGGCGATATTTTCAATATGATACATACTGGCACTAATAGTGCCGGTTACATATAAATTACCAGACAACACCATAGTGCTTGGTTGATAGCCCATATAAGATGCCGTATAGTATGTAAGATTCGCGGAACCAGTGGTACTCCCGCCCGACTCAGTTACAAACTGTAAAGAGTGAGCCGGGCCGGCCGATCCAGATCCAACGCTACCAGTGTCCGAACAATCAATATATGCCCATCCAAACTGAGCCATATTAACCTACTCCTGTCGAGCCTGACCAGTTGGGACCGGTATCAGTCCTAGTCTGAGAAGTAGGAACAGAGGTAAGTCCTGCCACCACATCTACATTAGCAGATCCAGATAGCCAAATTGCTGACACTTTTAGTTCTAACGTGCCGCTCTTTCCAAATCCGTGGCCATCTGCTACATCTGACCTAGGCACTGTAAAGTAATTATTAGAGCCCGTAACACCACTTACTGAAAACCCAACTCGGCAATCTTGGGTAGTAGACTTGTTAATCACTTGAAACCAGCGCGCGACATATGGGAATACAACTTCATATCCTCCGGGCCGGTTGCCGTGCATCCCATCGACAGACCCTGTCGCATATGGACGCCCACTAACTTGATATGCACCCACCGCATTTAAGCCGGGTGCTAATTTCCACGAATTTGCTGGCATAATAAACTCCTAAATGTTATACTTCAATATAAATAGTCCCTAATTGTTTCTGTTGCGCCTTTCTTCTGCGCGCAAGCGTTTTCTTTCTTCTCGAAGTCTTGCACGCTCGGCCCTGCGGCGTTTTTCTCTTTTGGCGTCTGAAGCTTTGGTGTGATAGCTATTTTCCCGAGCTTGTTCTACTATCTTTTCCTTCTTTGTTTTTTTAATAAACCTTCTTATCATTTTTTCTACATTCCCGCGACACTGTTTTAAACTCACAGAAACTTTTACTTGCTTTCTCATTTCATTGCCTTCCAAATTTCAGATGCATTGCCCACCAAAGAACCAATATCTACGCCCGCATCGCCGGCGGGACCAAGATCAACTTGTCCTTTTGCTGGTTCCGGATGACTCATCGGATCCGTCCCTTCAAACAAATTAACACCCTTATAAGCTTCATTGCCGATAGCATCCATCAGTTTCTGTCGGTGCTCTTTCATTTGAGTTCTCGAGTTGTTAGTTGTGCGTTGCATTTGTAGGTTTTCATTAAATAGGGTAGGCGAAGTATTTGTTTTAGTCTCCATCACCACGTTATGTTGTAAACCTTTGGCCACTTCAGACACAACATTGGAAAGAAGCCCTTCTTCTATAAGAACTTCGTGAATACATTCTTTAACCAATGGCTTAATTAATTGTTTTAGATCATTTTTCTTCATCTTTTTCTCTTCTTTAAATGGGGGGGCGCCTCCGGAGGTTCTCCGGGAGCATAATGAGAGAGGGGAGGGCGTAAAGAAGAATCTTCTTCGGGTTCGTCACAGTCCTCTTCTTCATCTGGACAATCAAGTTCTTCGTCCTCCTCCGGTGTGGGGGACTCTGCAGAACCCTTCAGTCCGCCGACAACATCCTTAAAACTTTTAACCTCAACAGCTACCTCTTCTGTTTTCAAATAGGCGCGCCAAGCATCCGCTATAGCCTTGTCTTTCTCATATGAAGACCACTTACTCACTATCTAAGACCTCATTTAACAATCGGTTAATGCGGTCTGCTTTGGTAAATACTTGATTTTTATAATCTTTTGCTTCTTGCATCATGAATGCGCCAGGTGTTGACGGCTCTGACACAAAGTCAAAACAAATTAGTTGGAAATCATCTTCAACCATGGTTTGTCCACTGCCTTCCGAAACTGAACCCATGCCTCGCGAGGAAATACCAAGAGTAACGCCGCTTTCTACAAGAGAACGCAAAATTTTGCCAGATGGAGTATCAAGCACTTTGGCTTTTCCCATAACATCAGACCCGTTCCACCACACTTCAGTGATCATATGCGATGCATTTCGAAGGTTGATGATAGAATCTTCCGGATGATCAAGTTCGCCCAAAGCGCGATTCTCTTTGACGAGCTTCTGATAGTTGTCCACTTCTCTCGAGAGAATTTTATGCGGATATACTCGGCCATTGCCATTGACCTCGTCGGATTTCTGCATGATGCCAGAAAGAATCATTCCGCCCTCAGATACAAATTTCTTCTCTCGCTCGGTAAGAAGATCTTGACAAACTCCTCCCTCGCATAATGCATAATATTCTCTTAGTATTTTCTTTGACATTGTTTATTCCTTAATGCGGGCGCAACCCGCGTGGGCATGCAGCCTTTCTTACACATTCTAACCGGCTGAAGCATCCACTTTTTGGTCCAAATGTTGTTCATTGTTTATCTCCTTGAGTTTGGGGTTGTTCTCTGTGTTTTTTACCTACCGCGCTTTCCAGAGTCTTTAACACCCGGGTAAGGAGAGCGCGGTGCTGCACCAAATCAACCCCGGGTAGCGCGGCCAGCTTTGAAACATAAGCTTCAATTTGATCTATTAAACCCTTTTCCATGCTACTAAATTCTTTATCTGTGTCGGATATTCTTCCCA
The DNA here is from genome assembly GCA_002686195.1 of Candidatus Pacearchaeota archaeon. The sequence goes on from NZAS01000165.1 coordinate 6,970, forward strand.
AGGCGGACTTTCTTCGTTGACTTGTGCCAACAGACTGCGCGCCGAGTTTTGTAGGATCTGGCTCAACTTCTGTAAGTTGACATATTTCTTCTACAATAATGCGCTTTAAATCTTGTTTAGCTATCTTCACTGACTTCAACCTCCATTTTTTGCGTTATTTGCAATCCCGAATCTCCAAAGACCATGTTCAGAACATAAGACGTTCCAGACGCTAGCCACCCAAGAAGAAAGAAATTAGTTACAGTTACATCAAAATTAAATAGTTCTGTAAATGGAGAAAGTAACATCAA
>NZAS01000166.1 GCA_002686195.1 Candidatus Pacearchaeota archaeon
ATAATGGGGATGTGGCGGAATTGGTATACGCAACAGACTTAAAATCTGTCGGTCAAAGACCTTGTGGGTTCGAGTCCCACCGTCCCTACCACTTTTATGGTAATTAAGAAAACTATGGATATAGAAATGACATGGACTGTAATATATAGAAATGAAGATAATAGTCTTGGTTCCAAAGCGCTAAATGCTCCTCATGGAAGGTCAAAAGCTTTGGAGTTTATTGTTAATAACTTTAACCTCTTTATTGTGGCTATAATCCCAGGTTCTCATGAAGTTACTTTTTTAAATAAAACACATTAAAATGTATAATTTCATTTAATATAGTATTATTTATATAGTTAACAAGGTAGTTCAAATGAAGAATATAGAATTAAGCAGAGTTGAATTAAGAGGCCGACCTTTCGACCACGATAGGTGTTTTCATATAAAAGATTTCAGAAAAGGCGATTCGATTAGAGTCAAAACAAAGAGGGGTCAAAAGTTTGTACGAGGCGTTGTAACCTCCATAGATTTAGATAATAATGTTATATCATTTAAAACTGCAGAATCTGAAAGAAATGAAACTACTTTAGATTATATTGTTTCTTTAGAAGAATATCAGCGCAACTTTTTAGGACAAAGTTAATGAACTTTGATTACAAAGAAAGACTTGAAAAGATTCTGAACACTCTGTTAGAAGTTTTTGACGAACACCAAGTATCGCCAGAAGATGGGGCTTTGTTGTCAGCTAATTTATTTTTTAACTCTCTTAGTTTTCTTGAAGAAGAAGATGCAGAGACTTTGTTGTCAAAATCACTAGAGCATATCATGGATATGATGGACGATGAGCATAAGTATACTGCCGTATCCTCTATCTTTAAGCCTAGTGCTAATTCAGTTTTTTCAATTGGCCTCAATAATACTTGGGGCCTTGACCCGGTTCTTCTTGACGAAGAGCATTAACAATCCCGAAAGGAGAGTGTATGAGCAAACCCGAAGAAACAGATGCAGAAGTGCGTCCTAATCCCCAGGATACGCCTGTGGATGCCCAGATAAACAATACAAGCGGTGAGAGTAAGAAGTCTCGTTCTTCAAAGAGTTCTGACCGTATTATGATTTTTAACAAGGAGGACTAAAAATGTCTTTACTCAATCGTTCAAAGCGCACTAGAAGTGTCGCTATGAATCTTCGTAATGGAGATTCCCGTAAGCAAGCAGGAAGCAATAGGCTTCAAATCACGGTTCAGTCTAGTGATTGGCGTATTCCAAATCAGTCTGTAAACATGACTATTCGTGATGCACAGGCTTTGCGTAACTTCCTAAATCAATATCTTGACCAGTAGGCCATATACAGGTTGATTTAGAGATATAGCCGCAGGGTAATAGATGCCCTGCGGCTATTTTATTTTATTTTTAACTTGTTTTTTTTTAACGCATCGGTATATTTTCTTATCGAGAAGCAAAACAAAGGTATATAAAAAATTATGCGTTTAGTACATTGGGTGTCTAAATCTTCTGATTCTAAAATTGGAAAAATTGTTGCATCATATTCCCCTTTAGATACATGTCCAGATTCTTGTGTTTTTAAATCTGGAGGCTGCTATGCTTGGGGATTGTTCTATCTAAGAATCTTGGGAAAGAAGATTGAAGATGGAAGAATTAAAGCACGGTCTTTAAAAGATGCTTTGGGTTCAAGAGATAAAAATTGCAAAGTTGTTAGGCATAGGGTTGCTGGCGATGTAGTTGGTGACGTAGACGGCACAATAGAAGAGTGTCATCTTGTTGAGCAGGAAGGCTTGATAAATATTGGCTATACCCATGATTGGGAAACAGAAGTAACTCAGCCGCTAAAGGAATGGTTTAGAGCTTCTTGCAATACTCTTGAAGAGGTTGCGAAAGCAAAGGCTATGGGTTGGTCTACCACTCTTGCTGTTCACGGAGAGGGTATTCCTAAGTCTATAAACATTGATGGTCAAAGGGGCGTTCTCTGCCCTGCTCGTCATAATGTACCTGAGAAGAAGGACATTACATGTAATGATTGTACCTTGTGCAAGGTTACAGACAAGACCAAGGATATTGTTGTGATGTTTGAGGTTCATGGCCCACCTAAGACCAAGAAAGAAGCTACGGAGAAGTCTGTTGACATTAACGAACTTAGATAATCGAAAGGTATTAATTATCGATGCCCACAACATGATTCATAGATGCCGCTTTCAATGGGGAGGCGGTAACGCTATTGGTGAATATCAGATTGTATATAACTTCTTCAGAACGCTTAGGTCTACAATAGAGGAATTCTCTCCTGACTTAGTATACTTTCCTTTGGATGGAAAGCCAGCAGCTAGACTTGCGGCCTATCCTGCCTATAAGGGCAATAGAAAGATAGAGACTGATGATCCAGAAGAAATAGCTTATTGGGAGTCTTTTCATAGGCAAAAAAGAATAATCATTGATTCGGTAAAAAATCAGTATCCCATAATTACAGTTTATCATCCAGGTCATGAATGCGATGATCTTATTTTGTTTTTGATAGAAGCGTATCATCTAGACGATGAAGTTACAATCGTGTCAAGCGATACGGATTTTATACAAATTCTAAATGATTATCCTGACAAGGTAAATTTATATAATCCTGTTTCCAAACTCTATAGAGAGAATACAGAATATGATTATGTAGCCTGGAAAGCTATGGTTGGAGACAAGGCTGATAATATCCCCGGTGTTCGGGGTATAGGAAAGAAAACAGCCACCAAGATTCTGTTGACAAAAGGGGAGCTAAAGAATAGATTAGATAATCCTCTTTTTAAGACAAGCTTTGAAAAGAGCTATAGCTTGATTAAATTATTAGATTTATCTAATGATGAGGATGATATAGAATTTACAAAAGCAAAGCTTGATTGTGAAGCTATTAAGAATAACTTTTTGGATATGAAGTTTTCTTCCATTGTTGAAGAAAGCTATTTAAAAAAGTATTTTAATACCTTTAATTTTTTGGCCTAAGCAGTAATATATAGTAGGTATCTTGCATAAGGAGAAACAAAATGAGTACAGCTACATTAAGATGCGAATATGTTTGGTTGGATGGTGGAGAAACCCAACAGCTTCGTTCTAAAACAAGAGTAATATCTGTTAAGTCAGAAGAAGAAAATTGGAACCTAAACCTTACAGACTTCCCTGTATGGGGCTTTGATGGTTCCAGCACAGGTCAGGCAACAACAGAGGATTCTGATTGTGTTTTAAGACCAGTATTTGCGTGTGTTGACCCAAATAGAAACAATGGAGTAATTGTATTATGCGATGTTTTGAATACTGATTTAACTCCACATGAAACAAACTATAGAGCAAGGCTTATTGACGCTATGATAAAGCATCACCAAACAGAGCCATTCGTAGGGTTTGAGCAAGAGTATTTTCTGTATACAGAAGGCACTCCGTTGGGCTGGTCACCGTACCCCGAAGTAACTCCAGAGCCGCAAGGCCCGTATTATTGCGCAGTAGGCGATGGAAAGGTTGCAGGAAGAGGCGTTTCAGAACTTCACTTAAGTGCCTGCATAGCAGCTTCTCTTTCTGTTCAAGGCGTAAATGCAGAAGTAGCTTTGGGTCAGTGGGAGTATCAGATGGGTGGTCCTAACATTAACGCAGTAGCCTCTTGTGATCATCTTTGGGTTAGTAGATATCTTCTGCATAGAATAGCAGAGTCTCAAAGCGTTGCGGTTTCGCTTGACCCCAAACCAGTAGAGGGTGATTGGAATGGAAGCGGATTACATACAAACTTTAGCACAAAGAGCATGAGAGTCGAGGGGGGTATGGAGCATATCACCGCTGCTTGTGAAGCCCTATCTGACCCAGGAGCCGTAACTAATGCTAAGGCTGCTTATGGGGAAGGGTTGGAAAGAAGGCTTACGGGAGAGCATGAAACCTGTAGTATATCTGAGTTTAGATATGGGGTTTCAGACCGTGGGGCATCAATTAGGATTCCTTGGATTGTAGATCGTCAAGGCTTTGGATACTTTGAGGATCGTCGTCCGAATAGTAATGCAGATCCCTACAGGGTTGTAACGTCGCTTATCGAAACAGTGTGCCCCGTGGTAAGTGTTGGTGAAGAGGTAAACCTTAATGAAGGTAAATGATTTTTTAAAGAAGCAAAAAATCAAAAAGATATATACTTATCTTGAAAAGAAAGAAGATAAACGTACAATATCTTTTGGGTGGGCATTATCTAAGTCGTTAGATTTGAATAATCCAGTGATTGTTTCTTCTGTTTCAAAAAGTAAAAAAGTATCAGATAAAGATAAAGCATGGTCTGTCAAAGAAGGCAATAGTGCAGCATCTGTTGTGGACTATGAAAAGTATTTTTTATCACTAACAGGTGAAGCGCCACAAGGCTTTCTTGAAAAATGGGAATCCAAAACAGAAGAATTAGAAGAGCTTAGAAAGCGTTTGAATAAAAGCTATAGAGAAGAAGAAGGTTTGTTTCTTATAGAGCTTGCAAGGCTTTTAGATAGCGGAAAAAAATTCACCAAGTTTGGTCGTATCTATAAAATAATTGATCCCAATACTTGAAAAAACAACTCTATTGGTAGACAATAAATTTTATGTTTTTAGACACAGATAGAACCAAGAGTCGTAAAGAGCGTTACGATTCAAAGCAGAAAGATTCAATCAAGTTGCCAGCGGCCATGGCCGCTATCAGCTTTGACTTCGATGACAACATAGCCTTCCTAATAAGAAGTGCGGCATGTTTCGGTATTTTAGAAATATTTACAATAGGCAAAGCGCCAAGCAGAAGTTGTTTGAAATCAAAGTCAGGCTCTCTTTATGACTATGTAACTATTAAGTCTTTCCCTAACACATCAGAGTTCTCAAAGTATGCAAAGGAAAATGGATATAAAATAGTTGCGATAGAGATTTGTGATAACGCAGAACCTTTGTATGATTATAAATTTTCTTTTGATTGGAAGACCATATTGTTATTAGGGAATGAATCAACCGGAATACCTGGGGATATAGTTCTAAGAAATGATACTGTATACATCCCCATGCCTGGGCCGGGATATTGCCTCAATGTCAGTCAGGCCGGAACGGTTGTTATGAGTGAATTTTATAAACAATACATAGAGAGGATTTGATTGGAGCATAAATATTTTTTAATATAATTTTTGCATCGACTATCTAGCAGAGGATAGGTATATCCTGGCTGAACATACATTATGAGGTAACAATGAAAAAAGAAACCAAGGCTGTTAAATCTTTCTTAGATAAAATAGAAACTTCATCAACGGATAACCCAGGCCGTTATCGCAGGAAAAGCTACGATCTTGATAAGGTTCTATCTTACATGTTAAGCCTTTCAAAGAAAGAGGCTAAATGCTTGCTCTCTGATACCTTCTGGAATAGGTATCCGTCTTATGTTTCATATCCAATAACAGACTCTAGGCGAGCACATGGTGGCTTCATAGCAACCCTAGTTAGAAGTGGCTGCGAATATGTACCGGAACTTAAAGAGCTTTTCTTAAAACATTCTGATGGACTTTTTCTGGTATCTACAATAGACTGTATCTCTGGAAAGGATAGACAGAAGGTTTGTTTAAGAGCAGTTAATTCGAAAGATGTTAGAGTAAGGTTGCGAGCGGCAAAGCATCTTGATGTAAGAAAGGCAAAGCGTTTAATGAATGATAGAGCAGCGTCTGTTCGTAATTCTGTAATTAAACGCATTGGTATTGATAATTGCGCCACAGATTTAATTGAAGATTCTGATGGATGGATTAGGCGACAAGCCATTAGTGCTGCCGATTTATCGTCGGCTGAATCCAATAAACTTATAAGTCATTATTTAGACAAAGAAACGAAGGATAGTAATAATTATTATATTCGTTGGATTTTGCACTCTTTGGTGAAGAAGTTATCAAACGAAGATTTGCTATATCGACTTGATTTGGGGCAGAGCGAAGCGACTCGCGCCTTTGGAACTGATAGAATGATTGAAGAGTATATTAAAAACAGATTGCTTTACGCGAACATCTTAACAGAAGGGGATTCATCAAATGACTGAAGAGCGAACAAATGAAGTGAAAGAAAATATTTTCTTTTCTATGAAAAGTGGAATCAAAAAGCAGGTCACAAGAGAGGCGTGGGAAAAGGAATGGCTAGACTGGTGGAGTAAGACTAATTCCTTTAAGGACATTAAAGAAGATTCTTGATTTTTATCTTCCAAGCAAACGTGGAATGTTGGTGAATACAGAGCTGGGTATAGCGGTTTGTCTATCGCCTTCTCCTAATTCTTCAAGATAAGCGTGGTTTGGAGCTGGTCTTAGTGCATTTAGTTCTTCGTTTGCTAATGATTTTATTTTTTCTTCTTGTTTGTCCCAAAATTTATTTAGATGATGTTCGGAGCCAAACTCAATACCTATTATTCCAGCAGTTAACAGAATTGACACTCCTCCTGCCAAAGCGTCTGCAATAGGAAGTGGCCCATCAATAAATGCAAATAGGGTTGCTGATATATCAAGAATTAAAGCAACAGCATTTGTCATAGCAAAGATTACGTCAAGCCAGAAAGAAGATACTGTTTTCATTATTGTTAATATTTCATTTAGATTTTCTACATTATCTTTATTTTCCTCTAAAGCCCTTGAGATAGGCTCGGCCAGAAAAGGTATACCAGCAGGGGTTAGTGCTGCTGTTTTGTTAATATTGTATTTATCAAATGGTAACTCCCAAAGAATACTCTTTCCATTCTCATATCCCTCTACAACATTTTTTATAGTCAAAGGAAGAGAGAATGCTAATCCAACAAAGGGTAAAGCCTTTCCCCAAAACCCTGGTCTTTTCCCGGCCTCTCTCATGGCTGCTTTTGAGGTATCGCCCTTTGACAGTCTTTCTAGAAAAGTTTGTCCAGCATCCAATGAACTTCTTGAGCCAGACTGACCAGTGTTTGCATCGGCAATACTTAGGGCATATTTTCTAAATTCATATTCTAATTCCTTAGAGTGTTTACAGAAAGGAAGAGGTATTGGAGTCAGATAATTTGATCGAGAAGCAATTTTATTAAGACTTTCGTTGTCTTCATAGAAGTTAAGCAAAGTCTTTACATAAGAAGCGCCTTCGTCCAGATATGTTTTTGCCTCTCCTAAATATTCTTGAGCAGTATCTATGTGCGAGCCAACATCTATAGTCAATATTTCAGAGAGAAGGCTTTTGTCATCAGCGCTAAATGAATTGAACCCGTCTTCCATCTTTTGCTTTGATGCTGTCAAGCTTTCTATTGCATCCGTCATAGTCTCGCCAGCCACTCTTTCCATTTCTTCAAGCTTATACGAGCCACAATATCTATCATCAACACAGGCTATGAGGTCTTCATATTCTGCTATTTTAGGATCGGCATTTGAATCGCTTATTCCAAAGAATGCTTTTATTGCACTTACTTGTTCTGGAGTTAAGATTATTTCTTCATCATTACCATCTTTATCAGGGACAGGTTCAGAGGGCTCTTCCTGTGAAGAGGTTTCTTTATCTGCTTTTGGTTTAAGAAAGTCGAAAGGCCCTTCTTCAGCTTCTTCCGCCAATTTAAGATTATTTATTTTATGTAAATCTTTGATTAAAATACCAATAGAACTGGAGGCTTCAATATGACCTCTTGATTTTAATTCTAGAGCTAATTTTTTAAGCTTTCTTTGCATACTAATCTTTCATCCTTTTATTGCGGATATTCAGTATTATTAAATACTATTAGTAGTAGCAAAATATTAAACAATTAAATGTTAGGAACAAAAAATGCCGAGACTTGATGACTTTAGAGAAATGATTGATGGTGTTGATGACGCAAGTGTTCTTGAGTCAGGACAGACATTGCTTAGAGAAATGATTCAAATAAATGAAATGAAGATAAAGCTTGAACAGCTTGAGTCAGAACTTACCAACGGAGGTAAGGCTATCTTCTATTTCTTTGCAGAAGAATTAAATGAAGATGAGATTGTGTTTGCAGCGGAAAGAATCTCTGGACGCATTAAGAGACTTAAAAGATCGGAAGATCTAAAGAATAAAGAGAAAGAAGACAGTACTATAGAAGAGAAGAGTGATGAAGAGTAAATATGAAGAGAGTTATAGTTTCAGATATTCACATTGGAAGTAAAAATTATAAAGCAAAAGAGTTAACAGCTTTTTTGCAAAAGGTTGAATATGATCAGCTTATACTTGCTGGTGATATAATTGATCTTATAAAGATTCCTTCATTTACAAAAAGATTTATAGAAATTATTAAGTCGGTTGATTTTTCAAAAGAAATAATTTATGTAGTAGGAAATCATGATTATCCGTTTAAAGGACTTATTGGTTCAGAGATTTTTAATTTAAAGTTTGTTGACAAATATGAGTTTGAAGATAATGGAAGATTATTCAGAATAGAGCATGGGGATAGATATGAGAAGGGTCTTGTCAAAAGAGACTTCCTCATGAAGATTATATCTATTTGTCATGACTGGCTTGAAAGAAGGTTTAATGTAGATTTAGCAACTTGGTTTGTTGAATATAAACTGAAGAAGCGAAAGTTAAGAAGAATTTGGGATATATTGAAATGGAATGATGATATTGATGTAATTATAATGGGACACTCTCATCATCCAGAGGCTATAATCTGGGTTGATAATAATCAAAAGATTAAAACATATGTTAATTGTGGTGATTGGGTTTCACATCAATCTTGGGTTTCTATTGACGGCGGGTTAGTCAGACTTAAGTCGGAAGCCGTTGAAGAATAGAATTTAAATATTTGAACGTTTTTTTATATATAGGTAAAATATAAAAGAGTAAGAGGTGGTCGATGGGTAAAGAAGTTAAATTCAATATGGAAGCCAGATGTGGCTTGCAAGATGGTCTTGATATTTTGGCAAATGCTGTCAAAGCCACTCTAGGTCCAAGGGGTAGAAACGCAGCTATAGAAAGAACTTATGGCCCGCCTTTGATAACGAAGGATGGAGTCACTGTTGCTAGAGCTATAACCCTGGATGATAGAATTCAGAACATGGGAGCAGAACTTGTAAAGAGTGTTGCCTCTTCTACAAATTCAGTTGCAGGTGACGGAACTACTACTGCAACAGTTTTGGCTCAATCTATTTATACAGAGGGTTCAAAGATGGTTGCCGCAGGTCACAACCCTGTTCTTATAAAAAGAGGCATTGATAAAGCTGTTGCCGTAGTGGTTGAGAAGCTAAAAGACATTAGCACTCCCGTTCTTGACGAAAAGACTATTAAAAATGTTGCAATTATATCATCAAACAATGATGTAGAACTTGGCGAATCAATAGGGCAGGCAGTATCGGCTGTCGGAAATGATGGTATGATCTCTGTGGAAGAAGCAACTGGAGCAGAAACCTCTGTAATATATACAGAGGGAATATCTTTTGACAGAGGATGGATAACCCCTACCTTTGCAACAAACTTGGAAAAGCTTACAGTCGAATTTGACAATCCTTTTATTCTTATTTATGATGGAAGAATATCCTCTACATATGAGCTATTGCCTATTCTTGAAAAGGTATCTGAACAGAACAGGTCTTTGTTAATTATATCTCAAACCATGGAATCAGAAGCTTTGCAAACTATGGTGCTTAATAAAGCAAGAGGCTCATTGGCATCTTGTGCAGTTAGAGCACCAGGGTTTGGCAGCATTAGAAGAGATATGTTAGGTGATATTGCGGTAGTCTGTAATGCGACTTTGTTTACAGACGAGGTAGGAAGCCCTCTTAGGGACGCAACCATTGATGGTTTAGGCGAAGCAAGAAGGGTTATAGTAACAAGGAATACCACTACTCTTGTAGATGGAGCAGGTTCTTCTGTTGATGTTTCAGAAAGAGCAGAAAGATTAAGAGTACAGCTAAGTCAAGACCTAGAGGGTTATGAGTATGCCTCTCTGAAGCAAAGGCTATCTTCTTTAGCTGGCTCTATTGCAGTATTCAAGGTCGGCGGCATTTCAGAGTCAGAAATGAAAGAAAGAAAAGATAGAGTCGAAGATGCTATTAACGCAGTGAGAGCAGCCATAGAAGAAGGGATTGTTCCAGGTGGAGGCGCGGCTTTGCTGCATTGTAACTCTGTGCTGCAAACCCTCAAGGAAGATAAGGGTCTAATCACAGAAGAATTGGTAGGAGTAGACGTTATAGCCAAGGCGATACGGGAACCTTTTATACAGATTCTTATAAATGCAGGAATTGAATATCATTCTTATATGGAAAAAATAATCAACTCTAATAAAATGTTTAGCGGTTTTGATGCGCTTAGTGGAAGGCCTTCAAATGATATGTTGAAGGATGGGATTATCGATCCTGTAAAAGTTGTAAGAACCGCTCTTGAAAACGCAGCTTCCGCTAGCGGTACGCTTTTGACCACAGAAGTTGCAATTTATGAATCTAATCAAATTGATGTAGACTAATTTTTTAAATTGGTTTTTACATCAGCTACTTTTCCATGAGATAGGTTTGCCTAATAGGAGACAATATGACAAACGCTGAAAATAACACTTGCTTAGAAATAGTGCCAGAAGAAGAAGCTATGAGCAAAGAAGATGTTTTAAATTTTCTTATAGCCATTGGGGTAAATACATGTAATAGAAGTTATGATGCCTCTCATAAGGAAATGAAAGATAACTTTTTAGCCATGTCTCTTAAGGAGATTGCTCCAACTTGGGAACATCTTGATGATAATGTTAAAATTTCTATTATTACAACTCATGCTGACGAATTTAAAGCATGGGTAAACAATGGATAAAATATGATTAAAAATAAAACAAATGCCAAAGAGACAAAAGATGCTCTTATATCCAGAGGTTTAGAGCGAGTGTTTATTTCTCAATACAATCTTGATGATCTTACAAAGAAGATGAGAAAGATGATTCTTTTTCATCCAGAGATTTTGACTGGATACTTTAAAGCTATTGACAACCATAATGCTTTAAATGAAATTTTTAAATCTGCAAACGAATTTGAAATAGACTTATCTCAAATCCCCTTTTGGAAAAAAAAGGTCAATGCCATAGCCGAATTGGCAACCTCTTCTGATGAATCAGTATCGGGACTATGGTATGGTCAAGCAGATTATATTATTTCTGCTGCAAATCTGGTTCAAGATTTTGATTGGAAGAAGCTATTTGACAATATGTCAATCTTGCAAGATAATAATAATTATCTAAGAACATCTTATAGAACTGTTGCAAAAAGATATTCAGAAACAAAACCTGTTCTTTTTAAGAGTCATGTAGAAAATAATATCTTTTTCACAAAAGAGAGGAAGCCTGCTTATCCGGTAAGAGGCATAATGTATTCTCATTATGTTGGCTTAGGCTTTTTGACAAAAAAGACAGCAAGGAAAATCAGGAGTGATGGAAGCGAAGACTCTTCTCTTTCTGGCCTTAAAGCATTAACGGATAACTTGGATCTTTATTCTAACTCTGATGAATTGCTTTTACAGTTTACAGACTCTAAGTATGAAGGTGTTATTTCACATCTTGCAGATACCTTGCCTGAATATTTGTTAGCATCAATCATGGGAACTCCATTTTATTGGGCAAAGAGAAAGCTTGAGAGTAGACTTGAAGCTATTGAAAGAGCAAGAGAGGCTGATAAAAACTTGTTGAATGAATCTGAATCAGAGGTATAAAATGGATGATTATGTTTGGCTGATTAACCCTATACATCAAAATAGACTTGGAGGATTTAAGAAAGATGGAGGATTCGATAATCCAGTCATCAAAGATAGTGTAAAGTTTAGTTTCGATGGAGCTATAATGGCTGTCTTGAGAAATAAGGTAGAATCTTATTATAAGAGTCAAAAGGTTCATCTTATTAGACACGGATATGAGAAGCTTCCAAGGGATATAAAAGTAGATGATGAAGAATCTTTTTTTAAGTATTTAGCATACTTTGTTGATATAGAATAACTTATATAAAATATATATTATGAAGCCCGGCCAATTTGGTCGGGCTTTTTTATGCTAATAATAAATATTAGTTATGAATTTTAAGGGCGTATAATGTTAAAGCAAATGTATAAGAAAGCAGCTATTGAAGACTCAGGCTTAGTTGACCCAAGAACTAGTCTGCCTATTCGTGTTTCTACTACCGCAAGATTAAAGTATAGGCAGTATTTTGATGAAAGATATACTCATAGAGATGTTCTATATGATTTAAACAATAAAGAACTTAATGAAATAATAGCTCAAGACTTTGCGGTAAGCGCTAATAATGCACTTCATATGTTTTTATCTAAGTCGTCTAATATAGCTACTAAGAAAAGGGAGTGGATTGAGATTAGACAGGTAACAGGTCGAAGGGCTTTCAACTATTTCTTTTCTATTATTCGTTCAGATGGGATAGACATTCTTACTACTTCTACCAAATATGTTAGGCCAAAGAAGCCGAGATTATTTGTACCAAAATTTTAAGAGATATAATTATGTATAAAGGTTCTAGAATAAATAAGTTTTTTAAACTATTTAAAATTGCAAATAATAGTTTAGAATCTAAGTTTGTAGAATACATGTTATCAAACAGCTTTCCTGATTTTAGAAAAGAAGAAGACGAAGAAGAAGAGTCTTTGACTACAGATAGTATGAAGCTATTATTTCAAAAGATTTTAGACGAAGTTGATGTTAGTAGTCTGAATCATATAGGCGCTATTATATTTTGGATTTTAAATGAAAGAATAACCCCAGAAGAACAAAGTGATTATGCTGCAAAACTGTTTGCTAAGTTAGTTGATGCCGATTATTATGGAGATAAATTTTTGCTTGCATTAAGACATTTGTCGTCAGGAAGGCACGGGGGAAACAGTCAAGCTGTTTTGGATTCAATAATTTCTCATGGTGTTTTTAGAGATACGTTAGATAGGAAAACGAAAGGAGGATTATCTCATGATAATTATAGAATTTATAGTTCAAGAGAATTGTGGCCTTATCTAATAAGTAAGTATATTATGTCTATAGGAACAGCGATGGACAGTGTTATTGCATCAGATAGTGTTGGTTGGGAAGAGTCTGGTTCTTTAATCAGAAGCATTGAAGAGTTAGATAGGCTTGGAGTCAATTTAAAAGATAGCGTTTTTAATGGTATAAAAAATAAATTTTCAGCAATAGTCGATAAGTTTGAAGATAGATCATATATGTATCAAAGAGCAGAGATGACAGAGTCTATGTTAGACGCATTTGACAGTCTTCTCGATGAAGATATATCATTAAGATTAAATAAGATTTATGCAAAGTCAGAAAGAATGTCTCCATCTGGAACGCGAGGAATGGAACAGTATGTTCAAGAGGTAAAGAAGGCTATAGGAAGAAATGATTTAAGCGAATTATATTCTCCTCCATTAGATATAGGCACTAATCTTCCAGAAAATTTACAAAGGAACATTGTTCATTCTGTATTGAGCAATATTTCAGAAGTTGATGATATTGATTTTTTGAAAGGAAAAATTATAGAACCATTTTTTAAAGAAAAATTAAATCAAAAGCATCCAGATTTATTAAATCATATAACTGAATTGATGATTGCCAAAATGCCAAGTTACTTTTTGGGAATTAATTATTGGTATAGCGCACCAGAAGAGTTGTCTAATCTTTTCGATCCTGCTACATCTAATGTTTTTGATAAATCTAAAATAGATGAATATAAAAACAAAGCTCTTAAGAGCTTATTTATTGTTAGCACAAATGATTTTATTGTTCTTATGAACAAAGCAGAAGGCAACGAAGAAGGGGTTGAACTTAATTTCGCAGGAAAAGCTGGCAGCATGGCATCTTGGGAGACTTTAAGAAGCATCTTTAATGAAGTAATTTCAGAAAAAGAATCGTTAGACAAGATAACCCCATCAAACTTGATAAGTTTATTTAAGAATTTGCAAGATAAAAAACTTGATGAATCTGACTTCAGAAAAGGGGTTGATGATTTCTCTGGAATGACAGCAAATCTTTTTAATATTATATTGGAAAAGTTAGACCCATCAGCATGTGAAGAGTTTTCTGATGCATTTTATAATGTAGAGCCAGAAGAATTAAAGACAGAGCTTATAAAAAGATTTGGAGAAAAAATAGAGAATAATATAAATGAATTTTATAAATGTTACATGAAAATTAATTATAAGATAAATAGATATTTGGATCGCAGAGTTCCAGAAAGACTTCAAAGAAAATCTTTGCAAGCAGTTATAGATGCAAAAGATAGCGTTACATATTTTGATCACTTCTATACAAATTATGATATGCATCCGTCATATCGATATGCTTTAATCCCAGAGCCATTTCGTTATTCTTTAAAAAGACTTGAAAAAATTAATGATATAGTAGAAGCTAAAGAGATTCACAGCAAGTCTATCAACGATATTGATGTTGAGTCTTTTTCTGATTCAAAGATTAAATATTCAGGATACCAAGATCAGCAAAGAGCTTCTGAGCTAATGGAGAATAATGTTTCAAGATATGACCTAACACAAGATAATACTGATCCAACCCCTATAATGTATGATATAAATAAGGAGCTTGTTAGTGCGGCTGACTTTATGATGCACACTAATTTGGGAAGCTCTGGATTTACATCTGCTTGGGCTCTTATATCTTTCCCGGAAGATAAATTACTTATTGAACAAATTCAATCTGATTATCCGGTTGTGCTGGATAGAACATTTAATAGGATGCCTCCAAGCAAAAAGTCTTATAGAAGTATTTCATACAAAAGCAATACAGGCTCTAGGTTTGAATTAAAATATAGAGATGATGGTGGTGCATATATAAAGTTACAAGCAATGGCAAAAGATGAACAGGGAGAAGATCTTGGATTGGGCTTTGATGTGACACAGTTGCAAGAGGGTGTTTCTGAGCTTGAAGCTGATGAGGTTGAATTAGAAATAATGTCTCCAGAAGTGTTTTCAGACTATACTGATAAAGCAAAAAAGTTTGAAGAAATATCTTCTAATTATAGATCAACCGAAGAAGAGCAGCAAAATGCTTATAAAGAAGCTTCTAATATATATAGAAGTAGAGCGAAAGAGATTAGGTCTAGACTTGATAACCTTGGTCTTATACCGTCTAGTCTTTATGGCTTACAAGAAAAGTATCCAGAAACAGAGGTGATGGATGCAAAGAAACATATTGATGTTATATCTCAAAATTATCCATATTTAATTATTATAAACGCAATGAAGACAGCACTAAAAATGGAACAAGAATTTATATATCTTTTGAAATCAGGTGGAAGTTCTATTCAGAATAAAAAGAAAAGAAAGAAAATATATTCAGATTTGCCAAATAGTTTGGGAGCAACAAATGATAAGATATTAGAAATGAATGTATTTAAGATACCTGCTACGAGTGAGAATATTGCAAAAGTAAAAGCCATGATGCCTATAAAGAAGGCGCATGGTTATAGTTATTCTCTGTTGCCGTCTCAAAATAAAGCTATAATGCAAAGAAGGCATAAAGAAGAAAGAAGAGAGAAGAAAACAGAACAGAATAAAAGAGATATAAAACTTAGCAGAGATCAAATAATGCCTGTCAAAGTATTGTTTGATAAGGCAGAAATTCCTATTCCAGATGAAATAAACGAAGTAGATACTGTGGGAGATTTGTTAAAGTTTTTAAATATACATAAGAATCTGCTTAGGTCTAATGGTATAACGAAGAAAGACATTAATAAAGCTCATGGAGAAATTGCAAGGCTAAGACTTGCTGAGATTATAGAGTCTTTTGGCCTTAGGAAGTTTGGTATGGAAAAAGCAATTCCCCTTTATGGTCTGTTGATTAATTGCAATTTAAACAAAGAAGCAGAAGAATTATTTAACATGATTGAAAATATATCTAACAATGAAAATCTATTATTAAGAGGGGATAGTTTATGATCACAAAAGTAGCTCAACCGCCGTATTGGCCAAAGGTTCTACAGGGATTGAGAAAGATCACAAATCTTCCTCCGAATGTAAGAGAGATTATAAATGCCCCACAGAGACTTGTCTTTCATCAGGCAACCCCTGCTGGTGCAAATCCTATGGCAAAAGCCTTTGTCTCAACAGAAGATTCAGATGATGATGGTAACCTTGATACTGTAAATATGGTTGTTACAAATATGGAGAAAGAAATTCCACCTGATTTATTGTCTCAAATAAATCAGTTAACAGAAACAGATCCTGCTTTTCAGGAGATTGTATCTAACATTGCAAAAACATTGGTTCATGAATTAGCCCATATAGATGATTATGATTCAGAGCATGGGTTTCCCGGTGGAGAGACGATAGCAGAATCGAAAGAAAAGTCTTTCAATCCTATCTTTGCAAGTTCTACTACTAATAAAAATAATGATAATGATAATATTGTCAAACACAATTCTAAAGGAGAATTAAAAATGAAACAAGATTTAGTAAAGCTGGCTAATCATCTAGACAACATTGGCCATAGAGATTTAGCCGACCGGCTAGATTTAGTTTTAAAGCAGGCAGGTCTAAGTGACTTGATGCAAGGCGGATTAGAGTGGGTTGACGAGAAGATAGTCAGGAATGAAGGGGCAGGCAAATATGCACAGATGAAATCCGAAATAAAAAGCATGTGGTGGCGGCGTTGCACAGAGGCACAAGGGCA
Source organism: Candidatus Pacearchaeota archaeon (assembly GCA_002686195.1). Next base: position 16,585 of record NZAS01000166.1, read on the forward strand.
GAGTGGCGCTCAACAAGGTTCTCCTTTTGGGTTAAGAGCAGACGACTGCAGCCCTCTTAATGCGAACCATGTGAAATCTATGGATGGGAACATGAGAGAAGAATGGTGGTCTGCGCGTAACGTCCCAGAAATCTGGGATGCAGCTAAGGCTGAAGGCTGGGTTGATGATGGGTTTATGGAAGCTTTGGAAGATAGACAGAGCTGGGATCCTATGTATGGTACAGGAACATTTCCAGAGCAAGAAGAACCTGTTTCATCTCCAGGAGCAGAAGGTGAAGCGTGGGATGAAGCAGATGATTTTATTACAGCTACAATGAGTTCCACAGAGAAGATTAATAAGTTAGCAGAGTTAATGGCTGGTGAATTTAACTCCGGAGTCCCAGGGTCTTTTTACAGAAGATAATTTTATAAGGAATTAAAAATGAAACAAGCATCACAGATTGAGTTAATTAAACTTGCTAACGAATTAGACAAAGCGGGTCATTCTTCTTTGGCTAATAGAATTGATCGTATATTAAAATTGGCCCAAGCAGGGGGCGGTACCCCGATTGAAGATGACGGGTTAGACGAATACGCTGCTTTTCCTGCCGATTCTTATACTGAAGAAGAAAAGGTGAAAGAAGAAGAAGGCGAGCCGCCAGCAAGAGACCCTATGCAGCCGCCACCAAGTGCGACTCCAGCAGCAACTGAACCAGCCGCAGGAACACCAACTGAACCAGCCGCAGGAACACCAACTGAACCAGCCGCAGCAGCAGCAGCGGAACCAGCAGCAGAAACACCAGCTGAACCAGCAGCAGAAACACCAGCGGCGTCTGATATGCCAGCAGATACATATGGAAACTCTTTAGAAGAATACAATGGTCAATATGGCTATACGATTAAAGGTTATGGAGGACGACACTGGAGGATTGAAGGTCCAAAGAAGGTTGTTATGATCAATCCTAAATCTGGAAGAGAAAGCATTTGGACTCCAAAATCTACCGAAAAAAAGGCTAAGTCCCAATGGAGTAAGAATAAAGAGAAGGCTCCTATAAATTGGGATAAGATGATTGAAAATCTTAATGACTTTAAGAATAGGCAGGCTGCCTCTGGAGAAGTTGGATCTATAGTTCAGAGCGATAATCAGATGGAAACTGAAACTGATGAAACTGCCGCAGCATTTGGGCAGGCCACAAATCCAGAAACTCAACAACAAATTGCTGATGCAACCCAAACAGCTAGAGAGAATATTGAGCAGCAACAAGCTGAAGAAGCAGCGGCTTCTCCTGGAGCAGCAACCGGAGAAGAATTGGTAGCAGCACTTCGGCGGTCAGAGGGCGGAGACAAAGCGCTTCAAAAGGCCAGAACACATGTCGGAAGACAGCTTCGTTATAAGACAACAAAGTCTATGGGAGGTTTAACAAATCCGGTGATGAGGCCAGAAAGACAGCTGCGATTAGCTCAGGAAGCTTTGCAAGAATTCGTTGAGTCTAAATGGACAGAGACCGCTCAACAACAGCAGGCTTATCAAATGTTGTTATCTCAAATAGAAAACAATATGAGAACCGAGACTGCTCAGCCGCAGAACGAAGCGTATGACGATCTTTTTGCAGAGTCAAGTGAAAGGTTTGATAACATAAATAAAGTATCTGATTTATTAGGAAGAGAATTCAGCATTGGAGTCACTCCACTTGTCAGGAGATAAAATGAACAACGAACAAACTCAAGAATTAGTTAAACTAGCCAATGATTTGGATAGAATTGGTCGCAAAGATCTAGCAGATCGAGTTGATAATATACTAAAAGAAGCTCGAACCCCGGGTATCGTTAAGGCTTTAAGAATCCTTCTTGCAGAACACTTAGATAGTAAAGGCATTGAACACAGCCTAGATAGAGAATCTGATAGATGGGGCCGTGATCTGCAGTCTGCCTGGGAAAGCTGGACGGCAAACATAGGAAGGCCAGACATAGGAACAGATTGGCGAGGAAAGGCAAAAGAGTATGGTTACACGCCCGACGTGCAAGGAATGTGGAGTTTTATCGGAGACTATAAAGGCGAGGGATATGTCGGCAGAGGAGGTCTTAGTGAAGAGGGGATAGAGAAGGCTGTTCCTAAGCATTACTATGATTCATACATGAGGGCTGCCGAGCCACAGAGAGCGGCTATAAGAGCAGACGATAATTGGTGGACAACAATTCAGGAATTTGCGCAAGCTAATAACAAGACTTTGCCTGGAACAGAGGGCGCAGCACCTGCTACTACACCTCCATCTAGACTTCCGCAGGTAGACGTTCCTGGCATTGAAGACTTTTCTGCTGGACAAGAGCTTATTAGTCAGGTATCTGGGGCGGGAACATCAGAAACAGCTGAAGCTTCTCCCGGTAATGAAGCTGCTACTTTACGCCCAGGACAACAGCGTCGTCAGCAGCGCCGTCAGAACAGGGAAAATGAACGAGCATTAGAAGAGGCTGAAGAGGCAGTAAATATGACTCGTGAAGGCGCTAGGTATAACAACATTAAGAAAACAGCAAGCAGTATTTCTG
>NZAS01000167.1 GCA_002686195.1 Candidatus Pacearchaeota archaeon
TACTTACTCAAAGCCAAAAAGATATCATCAAAGTCCTTCAAAATCTTATCAAACCCTTTCTTGGTAGTTAAAAGCAAATAAACCATAAACCCAGTTCTCTTATTCCCGTCAATAAACGGATGCCCGCGAACAATCTCTTTAGCAATATCATAAGGCTCATCCAAACTTAAAGCAAAATCCAAATTACTTCTATTACCACCAAGCCCAAACTCAGTCTTAAACTTCTTCCCCATCTTCTTATTAATCTCAACAACCTCTTTTTTCGTTAACTTCATAATCAAATATTAAAACTAAACTTTATAAACTTCTCTACACTAAAAATAAAAAAGAGGAAAATGGAAACACCAATAACTTTAGTAACAGGCGCAAGCTCCGGCCTAGGCCGTGACACAGCCACTTTGCTTTGTAAAAAAGGCCACACAATCTACGCTGTAGCAAGAACTCGTTCTGACCTAATATCACTCCAAAAAGAATGCGCAAACCAAAGTGGCAAAATAAAAATCCTCGTAGGAGACTTAACAAACCCAAAAATAAGAATATCAATTATCAAAACAATTCTCAAAGAATCAAACCATTTAGATTACCTAATAAACAACGCAGGCTATGGAAAACTCGGCGCCTTAGAAAAAATAGAATACAAAGACATCGAAGGCATGTTTGCTCTTAATGTAATAGCAATGCAGCATCTTGCACAATTAGCTCTCCCCTCAATGCTTTCAAGAAAAAAAGGAAGAATAATCAACATCGCATCAGTCGCAGCTCTCCAGCCCCCAGTCTTCTTCGCATCTTACAACGCAACAAAATACGCAACTTATGGATTCACTCGCTCCATGTCTTACGACTTACACGGCTCTGGTGTCTCTATGTCAGCTGTCTTCCCTCCAAGAATGGACACCCCGTTCTGGATCCGTGCCTTTAAATGCAAAGGTCTCACAGGAAAAGATCAGGACATGTGCGTCGCAGATTACATGAAACAATCAAGCCCATCTCTAAAAGTTGCAAAACACATCGTAAATAATTTAGACTCAACAAACGTCTTAATCCTCCCAGGATTATTACCAAAAGTAGCTTACTACATTTTAAGGCACTTCTACTTCATCGGAGACTTCTATATGAAACATTTCATGCTTCCGAAAAGTAAAAAAACCCTGCATTACTCATAATAACATGAAAAAGAAATCAACAGAAGAAAAAAATTCATGGGCATGGTGTTGCACTTCTAAAAAAGGCTTCCCAACCTTTTCTGTCATCTTATTAGTAATCGCAACCCTCTGGCTCTTATCAGAATTAGAAGTCATAACTTCTAACGTCCCTTGGCTTCCAGTAATCTTAATCGTTCTAGCCCTCGGCTTGATAATCAACCGCTACCACCCCTAAGCTCATATTTACCTCCCATTGGATCAAAACAAATTTTAAGTCTTTTACAACCCTCTCTAAGACTTGTTCTAACGTCAATTAATGGCGCCCCTCTTTCTTCATGATCCTTCAAATTTTGTTCCCCAATTTGTTGAGGATTCATTACAGGCCTATCTGCCAACATAGAACAAACATAATCCACATCAACCGCCCTCTTTTCCGCAATCATTTCTTTTTATTACTTCCGATCGCCCCAAGCAACAAATCCATATACTATCAAGTTAAGAATCCATCCTAACTGTGGCACAAGAATTGCCAAACTAAACCAACCAGGATACTTTCTCTTCCTATAAATCCTCCACTTAGAGATTATAACCAATACACCTAAGGCTATCCATCCTGCAACTGGAATCAAAACCAAGAACACCCAAGCCCAATGGAACCTTCCCAACTGTAAAATCATGCTAATATCTGCTATGGGAATCCAAGCAAGCCAAGCCCTCTTATATTTCAACTTTCGTCCAATAGTCATCCAAGCCAAAGAAGTATAAATATAAATCCCAGCAATCAAAAGGATTGCAAAAGCAATACCAATACCAATTAAAGCAGCCATAACTCCAGCGCCAACCGCCAATTCTCCTGCATTAGAAAACTGTTCAGCAAATTCTCCAACCATGCTCAATCAAGAAAAAACCAATTTAAATAACTTTCTCCAGCTCCTCCTTAATCTGCTGAACACTTTCAAACAAAATCCCTTTCCCCCCTAAAGCCTCAAATCCTTTAACATTATCAATTCTATCGTCGATAAACACAGCCTCTGAAGCCTTAACTCCTAATCTCTTAAGAATAATTTCATAAATTTCAGGTGCAGGTTTCAGAACCCCCTCATCACAAGAGAAAACTTCAGCATCAAACATATCATGGCCCTGCTCTTTGAAAAACTCCACCGAAGGCTTTTCAGTATTTGATAAAAACCCAACTTTAATTCCCTTGGATTTCAACTCCCGAGCCAATTCAAATATCTCTTTCTTCTCAGAATAAGCTTTCTCAAACCCAGATTTCCAAATCTTCCCAGGCTTTTTCCCAAACCCCTCCCAAAATTCCTCTTCACTTATTTTTCCCCTATCAAAATCATTTATATTTTCATTAAAAAATTTTAAAACATCTTTTCCATCCATGTCAAGCTTTTTCGAAAACTCTGTAACAAGCCCAAGCACAGGATTGTCAATTAAAACCCCTCCCCAATCAAAAATAACTGCTTTCATTTTAAATAATGAAACTAAAGACCTTCAACTTTCCCTGAGGATTTGAAAGTTGAACGGGACTAAGTTTCTTGTCAAAGCAAGAAACTTAGGATAAATAAACCTATCCCTGCCAAGATAGTTACAGTATAAATCCCTTTATTCCAAGCAATAACCTTCGCCCCATCAAAAGGCATAACAGGAATCATATTAAAAGCAGCCAATAAAGAATTAATTGTCAATCCAAAACTAAACAAAGCCCCCAGAATCCCCTCCCCTCCAAGAACTAAAAGCAAAATCAAAAACACAACAGCCAAGAAAATATTTGTTAAAGGCCCAACAACTGAAATCTTCCCATTTCTTTCTCTAGTGATTTCTCCGTGAATATAAACAGCCCCTGGCGCAGCTATAATAAAACCAAAAAGCGAAAGCCCAACAGCCAGCCAAAGCCCCCCATAATAAGCTCTAAACTCCGCCCACAAATGGTAACTTTGAGCAACAAACTTATGTGCCAATTCATGCAAAAGAAAACCCAAGCCAGCAGTAAAAAACGCAAGTAAAAATATAATACCAAAGCTAGAATTAAAATTAGTAAAGGCTCTGAAGCCCCCACTTAAAAGTATAGCAAAAGCCAAAGAAATCAAAAGCCCTGCATAAAACAAATCTTTCCTCTCATGATTGCTAAATCTCATTGTAAAAATAATTAAGCCAACTCAGCATCAATAACCTGCTTGAAAGCACTAAACGGCTGTGCTCCTCTTACCAATTTTCCATTAATAAGAAAACTAGGTGTTCCTTGAACTCCTGCAGCAGCACCATCATTAAAGTCTTTCTCTACTTCAGACCTATGTTTATTAGATTCCAAACACTCGGATATCTCATAACCCATATCATCAGCCCAAGCAATCAAATTCGCCTTATTTATAGAACCTTGATTTGCAAAAATCACATCATGATATTCATAAAATACTTCATCTCCCCCCTCTTCCCTCACACATTCAGTAGCCATTGCAGCATTGATGGCCTGAGGATGGTAACTCGGATTCCTAAATGTCGGTGTAAAATCTCTGAACACATATTTAACTTTTCCTGTATCAATATATTCTGATTTTATCAGAGGTAATGTCTCACTCCAAAACTTCCCACAAAATGGACACTGATAATCGCTAAATTCAATTATTGTCACAGGCGCATTAGGATCTCCTAAAACAGCATCATCATCCGCATCAGCAGTAACTACTTGAGCAGTGGGAGCACTTGGCTGTGTCGGAGCAACAATATTTCCTGTTCCAGTCTCTGAATTATCTCCACCAGTAAACATAAAAAATCCCATAATAACCACAACACCAATCAAAACAAAAGTAGAATATTTCCACAAATTATCTTTCTTAATCTTCAAGGTCATAGTATCGCTACCTGTCTGTTCTTCTCCCTTGCTTCCTTCTTCAGAATTTTCCCCTTCCATCTCTTTTCTATACCTATGCCTTTTATAAAACTTTTGTTAATCCCGAGAATCTAGCTTAACCTTACAAACCTGACACTCCCCAACATCTTTTGAAGTCCTATATATTACAAACCCCAAAATTCCTATTGCCAAAATAGAAATCTCAAGCCCATCAAAAGGCAAGAAAGTCAAAAACGCTGAACTTAAACCTAAGACAGCCAACAATCCCACACCACAAGCGGCACAGCCAGGAGCTAAAGCCCCAAGAGCAACCCCAACACTTCCCAACGCCCCAAACCTCTTCCCACTCCCTAAACTTCCAGCCCGAATCTTAAACACAAGCAAACTAAAAAGCATCCCAAACATCAAACTTATAATTACCAATGAAACAAAACTATGCAATTCAACAGTCCCAGCAAACCCAACAGACAAATTAAAAATCAATTTCAAAATCCCCAAAAATCCAAGAGAAGAATAAAACCCTATCAGCGACTGATAATTAACAACTAAGACATTAAACCCATAAAAAATCAAACCAACTAATAACGCCAAAGCCAAATATTTCAAATTCCCAAAAACTTTTTTCCAAACCCCCACTACTTCCATACCTATCCAATAAAAAATCAACTTTTAACTCTTTCTAAAACACCGCAGACAAAACCTTGTGTCTTTAACTCGTGAGAGTTGTGGAGTTAAAGATTCCGTAGGAATCTTTATAAACTGCCATAGATAAGTATACTCACTTCCAAAAAAAGAGCTGATAAAATGAAAAAATGTATTTATTGTACTACTGAAATCCCTAATGAATCTGTAATAGATTTCTGTCACCCTTGCGGCATTTCAGTCTGGGGAGAAAAAATGTTCAAAGCAATTATAGAAAACATGGAATCCGCCCAGGAAGAAGGACATCTTTATCAAGGCTCTGTAACAGATTCTGAACAAAAACCCAAGGAACAACCACAATTAGAAGCCCCTACACCTCAAGAATCTCAACCCCCTCAAACAGAGCCCCAATTACAGCCCTCTCCTCAAGAACATTTCCAGCCAATCCCATCACAATCCCAAGAAATAATAGATAATTCCCAAGACCCAGAACAGTCAGCAACACTAAGCCCTGAAATGGAAATCACCGACGATAACCCTGATTCTAAGTTATAAAAACCTTTAAAAACTAATCTTTGCAGGTATAAACATGTTAAAACGAAAGAAACCAAGAACAAAAGGAAAGTTCTCATTCACAAAGTTCTTCCAAAAGTTCCAGCCGGGCGACTCCGTCGCTGTAGTCAGAGAACTAAACCAAACATTTGGTTACCCAAAGAAATTACAAGGCCGTACAGGCGTCATAAAAGAAAAACGTGGCTCAGCATATTTAATAGAAATAAAAGACATAAGTAAAACAAAACAATACTTAATTAAACCCATTCATCTTACGAAAATAAAATGATATTAGAGAAAGAACCTTTAACAATGGCACAGGCAAAATCCCTAGTTCCAGACTTCGAAGACCGTTCTGACCTAGAAGCCTATTTCAAGAAATTCACATCCCTAGACGAAGCAAAGTCAAAAAAACTAACAGAAGATCTAGTTGCCCTAAAAAACCTAAAAATCAAGCAATCAGACATAGTAAAATTAGTTGATTTCCTACCAAAAAACCTTGATGATCTAAACAAAATCTTCACAGAAGTGTCCTTAAGTGAAGAAGAAGCCAATGCAATACTTGACATCCTCAAAAAATACTGAAAATGACAGAAAAAGAAGAAGAAGCAATAATACTAGACTACTTGCCGTACGGATATCCGATGGCACAGGGACAAAGAATGTCCTCAATAGCTCAGGCTATTGGAGTTAAGACACTGGCTCTATTAGAACTAATTCCAAGACGTGGCATCACTCTAGACCCAAAGGAAAAGGTTTATATAGGTCCAGAGAAACGTGATAAGATATACTTCATCAAAGGTAGGCTCTCAAAAGAGAAGCTTACTGAGTCTGCGAAGATCCAACTGGAGGAGTTTGTTGAATCCTTGGTTGCGGAGCAGGAGAAGAGCTACGTAGACTTCTTCAATTCTGCACAACCAATTAACACAAGGCTTCATCAACTTGAACTTCTGCCAGGCTTTGGACAAAAGCACACAAAAGAACTGATAGAAGAAAGAGACAAAAACTCTTTCAGTTCATTTGATGACATAAAGTCTAGGGTTAAATCAATCCCAGACCCAAGGAAAGCAATTGAAAAGCGAATCTTGGAAGAGCTCCAGGAAAGACAAAGATTCAACCTTTTCGTTAAATAACAATGGCAGAAGAACCAAAACAAGAAAAACAAAAACCTAAGGAAGAACCTAAGGAAGAAAAATCCAAAGACCCAAGGAAACAAGAAGAACACGAAGTGCTAATCAGAATCTTCGGCTACGACATCCCCGCTTCTAAAAACTTATACGTCGGCTTAACAAAAATAAAAGGCGTGTCTTGGTCCATCTCAAACGCAGTCTGCAACTCTCTTAGCTTTCCAAAATCCAAAAAAATCTCAGAACTCTCCAAAGAAGAAATAGCAAAACTAGAATCTTTCCTATCAGAGCTAAAAATCCCAGACTTTCTAAAAAACAGAAAATTCGACCCCGAATCTGGAAAAACAACCCATCTATTCTCCTCAGACTTAGACATGAGAAAAGAATTCGACATCAAAAAACTAAGAAAAATAAGAGCTTACAAAGGTCTTAGACACGCAGCCGGTCTTCCAGTTCGTGGACAAAGAACTCGTGCTAATTTCAGAAAAGGAGGAAAAGCAGTCGGCGTTACAAAGAAATCCCAAGCCCCTGCCCCCGCTAAAGACAAATGATAAAGAAAAAGAAATCATACTCAAGACCAAAGAAACCTTTTGAGGCAACAAGAATCTCAGAAGAAAACTCTCTTGTCTTACAATTCGGATTAAAAAACAAAAGAGAAGTCTGGAAAAATCTTGCAAAAGTAAACTACTTCAGAAAAAGAGCCATGGCCTTGGCAAACGCCACAGAAGAAGACCAAGAAGTTTTCTTTAACAAATTAAAAGCCATAGGCCTAAAAGCAGATTCTCTTTCAGATGTACTTGACCTACAGCCAATAGACTTATTACAAAGAAGGCTTCCTACTCTCGTGGCTTCCAAAAATCTAGCATCAACAGTTAAGCAAGCAAGGCAATTAGTTGTCCACAAAAAAATCCTCATAGATAACAAAGTTGTAAACTCACCAGGATACATTGTCTCAACAGCCGAAGAACCTCTAATCACACTCAAGCAAAAAAAGAAAACCGCTCCTGCACCTGCTCCAGAAGAAAAAAGTAAAACTCCTGAACCCCCAACTAAAGAAAAAGAAGAACCAACTGCGGATTTACCAAATAATAACCAGGGCGGAGGCGGCGGGCCAGAAACAGAAACCCCTGCTAAACCAGAAGCCCAAGATAAAGGAGATAAAAAATAAAAATGCCAGAAAAAACAGAAACTCCCGATAAAGTAACAGAAGCCCCAAGTAAAGAACCAGAAACACCCACAAAGGATTTATCAGATAACAAAGGTTCTAAAGATTATTCAGATAATAAATCTTCTTCCAGCAAGGAAGAAAGACCAGGCATAGCCCACATATACAGCTCAGGAAACAACACAATAGTCCACATAACAGACCTAGCAGGAAACACACTCTCAAGAGTCTCAGGCGGAATGATAACAAAGCACTCAAGATTAAAAGCAAATCCAACAAACGCCATGTTCGTAGCAAAACAAGCAGCCGAACGTGCTAAGGATTTAGGTATCAACTCATTGTACGTAAGAATGAAAGGAAAAACAGATATTGGTAGTTTAGGCCCAGGCGCGCACGCAGCAGTAAAAAGCCTAGGAAAAGAAGGTTTCAAAATAATCAGCATAGTTGAAGTAACTAAATTCCCACGTGGCGGACCTAAAAAGAAAGGAGGCCGTAGAGGAAGAAGGGTTTAAACTCGAAGCTTTACCTCTTAAAGCGAGAGTTAAAGATTCCATGGGAATCTTTAAAAGCTACTCTTAATTAAATTTAAAATGGAAACAATCACAAACACACCGGAAAAACTCGTATTAAGAGCCGAAATCCCAGAAACCCTGGCAAACTCAATAAGGCGTTCTATCTCAGAAGTCCCAGTGTTAGCAGTTGACGAAGTTGAGATTTTCAAAAACGACTCAGCCTTATATGACGAAATCCTCGCACACAGAGTAGGACTAATACCTCTAAAAACAGAAAAGTCAATGTCAGACAAAACAAGCATAACATTCAAACTAACAGCCAAAGGTCCAGGTATTGTTTATGCAGAAGACCTTAAAGGCCCTGGTGATATTGTCTTCCCCAAAATTCCAATAACTCTCCTAGGTGAAAACCACAAACTCGAACTTACAGCAACAGCCACTTTAGGCACAGGAATTATTCACGCAAAATACAATCCAGGAATTTGCTATTACAGACACATCCAAGAAATAAAATCAACTCCAGAAATTGATAAGCTATTACAAAAATCACTAGGATTAATCAAACCTGAAAAAAAAGGTTCAACATGGCTCTGCGATCCAAGCGAAGCCCTCCTAAACAAAATAGAAACCCTAGACAAAGAAGCAATTTCAGATTCCCCTGAAATCCTTTTCGTAATAGAATCTTTCGGCAACATGCCGGCCAAAGACATCCTTGAAAAATCCATAAAAGCTCTAACAGGAAACCTAGATTCTTTTGAAAAGGCAATTAAGTAATTCTAATAACTTCTTTCTGACTCACTCTTGCTCGAAACTCCTCGGAACTCGGAGACTCCCTACGGTGAGCAGAAATGCGGGAGCAAGGATTCGAACCTTGGTAAGCACTAAGCTATCACGGCCTTAACGTGACCCGTTTGACCACTCCGGCACTCCCGCCTAAAAATATAGAGCACAATCTACTTTTAAAATTAATCCTTCTCCAATCTCTCAACCCTTTTCTCAAGCTCCTTAATCTTCTCCCCAAAATTCCCATCAGAGCCCTTAACGAAATCCCTCAGATAAGCATTAAACAAAGTACTCAACTTCCCTCCAAACAAATCCAATTTACCTTTAGCTTTTTCCAACAAAGCCTTATCGATACTAACATTAACCCTTATCTTTTCAGGCATACACAAAAGTACACACTTTAGTATAAAAACCTTTTCCCTCAGTTACATTTATATACCTTCAATCAAAGATAAAATTATGATTTCAAAGACAAAACTAAAATCTAGATTAACTAGAAAAACAAATCCTTCACTAGTAGAAACTCTAAATCTAGCCCTAAAAAATCCTGCTTGGAACCCAATAGCAAAAATCCTCTCATCTTCAACCCGTGCTTTCTCATCAATAAACTTAAATGAAATAGAATCTAAATCTGAAGCAGGAGACACAATTATAATTATAGGAAAAGTTTTATCAACAGGGGATTTAAAAAAGCAAGTTACAATCGCAGCCCTCTCAATCTCACAAGCAGCAAAAGCCAAACTTCAAGAATCAAAAAGCAAGTTCATAACAATTGCAGAAGAAATTAAATCAAATCCAAAAGCAGAAGGATTAAAGATTCTAAAATGAGCCCAGACAAAATAATCATAGATGCAAAAGACACAGTACTAGGACGCTTAGCATCCTACGCAGCCAAGCAATCCTTATTAGGAAAAAACGTTGTCATCTTAAATTGTGATCAAGCAGTAATCACAGGTAATAGATCTGTGGTTTTAACAAAGTACAAACAAGCAAGAGCACGTGGAGGTTCTACACTAAAAGGTCCCCACTTTCCAAAAGAACCTTTCAGATTATTAAAAAGAACAATCCGAGGTATGCTCTCACATCGACAAATCCGTGGCACTCTAGCACTAAAAAGAATCATATGCTATAATCAATCTCCTCCAGAATATAAAGACGCATCTTTGGTTTCCATAAAAAGAGATCTAAAAACTAAATCCATGACATTAAAAGAATTGTCTTCTCTAATTTAGCATGGTTTTCAACTTAAAAAAAATATTTTCAGGAAAAAGAAAAACTTCCATAGCCAAGCTAAGGCTCGCAGAAGGTTCAGGTTTAATCTTCTACAACAGCCTCCCTCTAGAAGAATTAAATCTATTCCACAAACTAGCTCTACAAGAACCAATAAGAATTTACGAGCAAGAACTCAAAGATCCTCTAAAATTTGATTTCCACATTAAAACGGTAGGCGGTGGAAAAGAATCTCAAATTCAAGCAGCCAGATTAACAATCGCGAGAGCCCTAGTTGAATTAACCTCTTCAGACACCCTAAAGAAAGCCTTCATAAAATATGACAGAAACATTCTAGTCCCAGACGCACGAAGAAAAGAGGCAAACAAACCTAACGATTCTAGCGCAAGATCCAGAAGGCAGAAGTCCTACAGATAAAATGACAGTCAATATAATTGCACATTTTAAATCAGACATGATAAATGGAAGACCAATTGAACAACATATTCAAGACATCTCTTTATCCGATGGAACTCCAAGAAACATTAAAGTAAGAGTAACTCATGATGCTCCTGCTCAATTATGTCATAGATTACATATTTATGAACACAATACTGGAAATTATCAAATTTATATTGAAAGAGCCCTAGTGCCCCACCATTAATTTTTTTCTTCACCCAAAACATCTAAAGGATTAACAACCTTCTTTATCTGCTCAGAAGAAACATGCGTATAAACCTGCGTAGTATTCAGATTAGCGTGCCCAAGAATCGCCTGAATCAACCTAATATCTGTCCCACCTTCTAATAAATGAGTAGCAAAACTATGTCTTAAAGTATGCGGCGTCACCCTCTTATCAATCCCAGCCCTCTCCCGCGTCCCCTTAATTATCTTTTGAATATTCCTAGTTGACAAAGCCTTCTCTTTAGAAAAAACAAACCCGTTCTCCTCTCTCTTCCCCAAATAATCTTTAATCTCCTCGCACAAAGCCCCAGACAAACTAAACAGCCTATCTTTATTCCCTTTCCCTTTCCTAACCCACCCAGTATTCTCTTCAAAATTTAAATCCCCAGGCTTCAAATTAACAAGCTCAGAAACCCTAAGTCCAGAACTATATAACAAAGAAATAATCAACCTCGACTTTTCATTATCAGAAGAATCAATCAAACTCTTAACCTCCTCCTTGCTCAAAACTTCAGGTAATCTCTTGTCTTTCTTCGGAACTTTCACTTTACTAAATTCTTTCTCCAAAACATCAACATAAAAAAACTTCAGAGCAGCCGCAGCCAACATAATTGTATTCTTACTCTTATCTTCAAATAACGAGCCAAGGTAAGCCTTAGCATCGTCTTCATTCAACTCTTCCGCAGCCTTATCAGCATGAGCCAAAAATTTCTCAACAAAAAAACTATAGTTTCTAACAGTCAAGGGAGAAAATCCACGAACTCTCAATTCAGCTTTAAGTTTATCAACCTCTTCTGCCATACCCAGATTAAAACGAACTCTTCTTTAAAAATCTTTATATATCTCAACTCTCTAAACAAACTATGAACAAAAGAGCACTCTTCGGATTTGTTTTCTGGATAGTATTAGTAATAGTTTTAATAATAGGAGGCTACGTTGCTTTCAAACTAACATCTTCAGGCTTCAAATTAGAAACCGGTTCCTTAGAACTTGACGTATCCTACAATCCCCCAGAAAACAATGAGACAAATCAAACAGAAGACAATAGTCCAATAAAAGTCACAGAGCAAAACCTTCCTGAATCTGCGGATTCCGATGAGTTCCAAAACCTTTCTGAATAATAAAATGCGGGGAGTAGGATTCGAACCTACGAAGGCACTAAGCACACAAGATTTCTCAATCTCGACTTATATTGTTCTATCGAACAACCGACTTCTTAAGTCTTGCCCGTTTGACCACTCCGGAATCCCCGCCTAGAGATGGAAAAGAATTTGATATTATAAAGGTTACTAAAAACTAAAACCTATCAACCTCTGTTTCACTTCAATCACGTCAGTGTTGAAGTTGCCGCGGAACCTTGTTCTGCGTGCACACTGTTAATATTTATCACTTCCTTCTGAGAACATTTTTATCGACGATAAAACCACTTTAATCAAAAAGAAGTAACAACAAAACTCTTGCTTTAGAACACAACAGTGTTTAAATAAGATTTAATGCCACTCTAAAACATGAGGAACCAAAAAGAGGCATCACTCTTTATCCATGATGCAACATCAAGTTTATACTTATTAGCTGAAAGGGGGTTATTAAAATGAAACAAATTTTAACACTATTGGTACTCGGTCTTTTTGTAGTATCTGTAGTTCCAGTGGCCTTTGCTATTAATGTTGGATCTGGTATAACACCAGACATCATAACAGAAGATTTTGAACCTAAGGTTTGGATGTGTGGTGATCGTGTTGTCCTTGATGACGCGACAGAACCAGGAAGAATTTCAAACGACAGTGAAGATCTTACTGAAAGAACAAATAACTATGCTTTCGAAGGAGAACAAATTGGATGGGAAGTATTAGTTATGGACAAGAATGGAATCGAGAAAATCGTTGACGTTTTCGGTACAATTGGTTCAACACAAGGTGCAGGTAATGATATTGAAGTTAATTGTGACTTCGTAGACGTTGCTTACACAGTTGATTCTGACTGTAACGCTCACATCTTGGAAGAAGATCTTACAGGAGCTGATCTTGCAGAAGTAGCAGGTTATTACTCTTGTACTTTGACAGTTGAAACACCAGACTCCATGTACGGAGAATACTGGTTAACAGTTGAAGCAGAAGACATCGATGGCCTAACTGGTACAATGGCTGAGAATGAGTATTGGTTCCTTAACCCTGTTATTGCATTAAGCATTGACGGAGATCTTACATTTGATGATGTAAGACCAGGAACATTAAGTTACTCTGAGACTTTGCTTGTAGGTAACGACGCAGACGACGGTTCCGGAGTCCTATTAGATATGTTTATATCTGGTACAGACTTCTATGATTCCTCATCATCAGGAGCTATGTGTCCAACAAGTAACACCTTAGAACTAGACAACTTTGCTTACTTCGTAACAAACGGAGGTTACTCATCTATAACAGACTCAAGAGGATCAGATGTTGAAGGATACTTGCCAATTGCATATGGTATCGGATTTAACGATCCAAATCCATTCTACGGTACAAATGAACTTCTTCAAGAAGCATTTGACGGTACTTACTGGCAAGCTAACACGTTAACACCAGGTGCAGAGGCAGCAGTGACCTTTAGACTTGCCTTGCCTGAACCATGTAACGGTGACTTTGACACAGGAAGTATTTTCTTCTGGGGAGAAGCTATCTAAGACCAAAAACTTTATTTTTTATTTTTTATATTTATTTTCATTTGGTTTTTGGTGATTGCTAGACCAAATGAAAATTAGAGATTTTCCTAATCTCTTTATTTTTTCAGTAGCCCAAAAGGCAAGAAGAGGCCAAGTAGAATGAGAAAGAACACAATAATCTTAATGACAGCAGCAGTTTTCCTAGTCATGCTTGTCTTGCCCGCAGTATCAGCAGAATTCTGGGCATGTTTCAGTAAAGGAGAACACATTAATTATTGTAACCCTCTTGTTCCAGACAGAACAGCCCCAAACTCTGGATATCTCCTCTGCATGTCCGAATACAAACCTTCTCAGGATTGTTACAACCAAGGAAACTGGTTAGCCTGTAACCAATTAACTCCAGACTGCAGTAATCAACCTGGAGGCACACCAACCTTAGATTCAAACCCTCCAATAATAACTCTCTTAAGCCCATCACAAGACCATGTCTACTCCTCCCGCTCAATTCTTCTAGATATATTACTAAATGAGCAATCAAAAATCACATACCTAGACAACATAAATGGCAAAGGACGCTGGAAAAATGTTTGCAAGAACTGTCTTTCTTACTCAAAGAAAAGAAGCTTCAAAGAAGGCTTGAATGATCTAACTTTTAGAGCAATAGATAATAACAACAATCCTTCATTCGAATCAGTTCAATTCTACATAGACTCTAAAAAACCAAGAATAAATAAATTGGAACCAAGAAAAGGATTCGCCTCAGGATTCTTTGAGATTCAATTCACAGAAGCCAACCCAGAATCTCTAATCTTAAACTACGGAAATATTTTCCAAGGCTTCAATTCTCACTCTGTAGATATCCAATCAGAATGCATTCCAAATAAGAAAAAACAAAAGTGTACTACTTTTGTTGATATATCTCAATACAACGGTCAAAACATAGAGGTCTGGGCAGTTCTAACAGATATGGCACAAGTCCAAGCCCTGTCAAAAACAAATTTCTTAAAGGTTGACATAACCCCTCCTATAATAAATTCTCTAACCCATATTATCAATAAAAGAAAAGTAGAAGTCACCTTAGACATAACAGAGCCTAATTTCGACGAAGCCAAATACATAGTAGACCAAGGATCAAGCAGAGCCCGTTGGAAAAGATTCTGCTCACGTCTAAGAAATAATGAATGCACCAAAAAAATCTCACTACGCTCCGGCTTCCATAATATAGACATCCAAGTCTTTGACGAAGCAGGCAACTCAGCAGGCAGAAGCATTCAAGTAAACGTGTAAACGAAAAACATAAATAAATACTCAACAATAAAAGATAAGGAGGTAAACATGAAAAAATTAACAATTGCTATCATAATTCTTGGCTTACTATTAGTACCTTTAGTTGTAGCACTTACAGTAGAACCCTGGGAACCAACAAAGCAATTCTATAATAGATGTGTCCAAGTAGACCAGAACGGCGACAAGGTCATAGATGTAGCAGACTTAGGTCAAATAGGCGGAGAGTTCGGAAGAACAGATTGCCGTCCTGCTAGATATGGCGGATGGTGCGACAAAGCCGACTTAAACTACGATGGTCAAGTTGACAACCAAGATGTATCAATCGTCGGCGGTTGGCACGGTAAGACCTGCAAATACAGGTAACCAAGCCAAATGTAACTACTTTAATTTGATGCTTTAGATTTATATAATCGTAGACAGATGTAATACCCTAAAAAGATGAAAGGAGGTAAATAAAAAAGAGATGAAAAAACTTTTAATAAGTTTCATTGTACTCGGTATATTCTCAATTTTCGGATCTATAGGAGTCCTTGCCGTTGATCAAGGTATTAACGCAAGCGTCGGAGAAAATATAACTGTTCTCATAAGTCCAGCAATAGTAGAATTTGGACCTTTGCTTCCAGGCACATTTAACAATCCAGCGATAACTGGAGATATAACTTTCAATGCCACAGGAAGTAATTCAAATATATCTATTGAAGTTGTTGATGTAGATGGTACTGCTTTTGCAGGAAATCTATTCCTAAATGCAATAGACCCATTAGTTGGATTAGTAACTCTCGATTTAGATTGTACTCCAACAGGTCTTCCAGCAATATGTGCTTATCCTTTGGGAACATTAATACCTACGCTAAATGTACCTACAGGAACTCCAGCAGGTGTGCAAAGTGGGATCATAACTTATTTGATAACTGGAACACCACCATTCTAAAATGAAATCCATTTTTATTTTTTTATTTTTAATATTTGTAATCCCCACAGCCGTAGCTGTCGGCTTCTCGCCATCCAGCTTAACATTCAATCTACAGCCGAATGAAGAAGCCTGCGGCACAATAACTCTAGACTCAGAATCAGAATCAATCTCAGTCTCAGACAAATGGGCAAAATCCGAAGAAACAAAATGGAAAGTCAGCTTATTTGATACAACAGCCGAAGACCATAATATAGCAATAACATATCCATACCTTTTGTCCCCAGAAGAAAGACAAGTTGAAGTCTGCCTTTCCGCAGAAAATGAAGGAGAATACCATGGAGCAATAATCTTCAAGCAAGCTCAAGAAGGAAGCTCAATAATTCAAATGGCAGTATGGCTAAAGCTAATAATAGAAGAAGCCATAGAACCCCCTCCAGTTCAAGACCTCCCAAACAATAACAACCAAGGCAGTGGAGGAGGGGGCGGAAGCTCAAACTCAGCCCCAATCTTACCCCCAGTTGAAACCACCGACGACAAACCAGAAATCCAAGAATTATCAAACCAAGAAATCCCCCAAAGCCCAAAACTAGAAAACCAAGAAAACCAAGAAAAAACCATTAAGTCCAATACCACACAAAACACCACAATAATAATTATAACTTTAATCATATTAATTACAGCAATCACAATTTACAGGAGAAAAAAAGCATGAAAAAATACCTAATACTATTATCAATTCTTCTAGTCCCACTAGCCATAGCAGCAACTCAAAATGTGACAGTTGAAGTTCTCCCCGGAAGCATAGACATTTTCTCACCAATTCAAGACACAATCTATACATCAAGACAAGTCCCAATAAATCTCTCAATGAACACAAATGTAAACTTCTTCAGATACAGCGACAACGGGAAAAGATTCAGAACCTTATGCAGAAATTGTGACTCCTACGGATTCTCCAAATTAAAAGAGAAACCCTTCAACGATGGCTTTCACAACGTAATAATCCTTGGGATTTTCAACTCAGGAAACATCTCTCATGAAATAAATTTCACAGTTGATACAAGAGACCCAAGAATTACAAGAACAGAACCTTCAAGAGGATTTGCCTTAGGAAATTTTGAGGTAGAATTCCAAGAAGCAAACCCCAAAGACCTAACATTATATTACGGAAACTCAATTAAATCAGTACCTGTAGACCTAGCACAATGTACAAAAGAAAGAAGCAGAACTCTCTGTCTTCAACAAGTAAATCTATCAGAATTCAATGGGCAAGAAATCCAATACTGGTTTAACATAACAGACATTTTAGGAAAAACAGCCAACTCAAAAATAAAAACCCTAAAAGTCGATACCCAAGCCCCAGTAATAAACTCCTTCAACTTCACAATCGACAAAAGAAGAGTAGAATTCTTAATAAATATAACAGAGCCAAATTTCAATAGAGTAAAATACATTGATTTCACAGACAGAAACCCAAGACTAAAAAATCTCTGCTCCAGACTTGAAGATGGAATCTGCCAAAAAAAGAGAAGCTTCAGAAAAGGCACTCACAACTTAACAATTGAAATCACCGACGACGTCGACAACAAAAACCAAATTGAAAACATTGTTTTCAACATAATCTAATTGTACATAAACTATAGAGGATTTGTTTATGTACAACCCTTGGAATTCGCGAAGCAAATTCTAACTTGTTCATCAAAACCAAGTGGTAAGATGACTTTAAATAATAAATCCCGTTAAAAAATCAATGGGCAAAAAGGGAAACCTCTTATTAATATCATGTGTCTTCATAATTTTCTCCATATCATTTGCCTTAGCTTCTGACGTTGCCTACATTTATAAAAAAGATTTCAGAGTAGATCAAAACATTATTCAATCCATTAATGACCTTGGGCTTTCAGTTGATCTAATTAAGGAATCCACATTACCACAAAATCTAAATTCTTATAAGATGCTTTTTGTTGGGGACGAGCGTTTCTCAAATCAGCACTTAATTCCAGTAAATGATATGCCAACCCTTGTGGCTAACTATTATCACAATCACGAATGGGGCTTAACAGACAGAGAAGGAGCAAGCCAACTCGGAGCAACACACCCTCTTTCAGTTTTACAAAATTCACATCCGATCCAAGTTTACATCCAAGCTTTTGAAAAGAATAGGATAACAATCCCCTACTATTTCCTAGACCAAGAAAACATTGCCCCAGGATTACAGCAAGTTGCAGGCACAGAATCAACAGCCTCAGGAACAAAATTCGGTGATGTAATATCTTATGTAAATGAAAGCACACTATTACTAAACGGCCGTGTCCAGCAAGAAAACCTCTGCTTCTTCGGAATAATAGAATCAGATTACTGGACAGCAGCAGCCAAAAACATGTTTGAACAATGCGTTGGCTTCGTAGCTTCCGAATGCTCCTCTGACTTAGATTGCGACAACTCAGACCCTTACACCGAAGATACTTGTGTAAATCCGGGAGAAATAAATTCCTTCTGCCAACACGACCAAATTGAATGCATTCAAAATTCAGACTGCGGACCTAGTGGATTAACAGGAAACTTATTCTGCTCTAACTCTGACCTTTCACAAAACAATATAACATACACCTGTAATAATCCAGGCCAAACAACCTCATTCTGCTCCAATCAAACAGAAATAATAACAAATCAGACTTGCCAATTCGGCTGCACAAACTCTTCCTGTTTTCAACCCCATGATGTAGGTTTTCAGGATAATTTTGATGGTTTTGGTAATTTCTTAGGAATAAGAGACCCTAATAACAACAACCTTCCAGACCCATTAATAATCTTCGGAGATAATTATGATATTCAGTTTAGAGTAATAAACAAAGGTGCTTATAATGAAACAGGAACAATAGACTGCTCAATAGAAGACCCTACAAATCTCTTAGATTCCTGGACAAAGAATTTTGATTTAATTCCTGGGGATAATACAGGAACTTTAGGTCATAGACTAAATTATGATTTCTCTCCATTTTCTGATGGAAATTATACTGTAAGTTGTTCTGCAAATATTTTATTAGATGATAATTTAACTGACAATATCGCCCAAAGACAAATCACAATAAAAAACCCAGCATGCTTTATAGATGCAGATTGCGACGACCTCAATATTTATACCAAAGATACATGTATCAACCCTGGAGAAGCAAATGCTTTATGTCAATATGAACAGATAATTTGCCATACTAATCAAGACTGCGAAGATTTCAATGTTTCTACTCAAGATATATGTAATAATCCAGGAACACCTCAAAGTTCCTGCTCACACCCTCCAATTTCTCAAATAGCTTGCACTCAAGATTTAGACTGCGGAAACACCACAATCCTTCCGCCAAATTATTGCTCTCAAAATAATGTTGCTTTTCTGGAAAGAAGATGGACTTGCAATTATAAAAACACCCCTAATTCTTATTGTTCCTCAAGCATACATCAGGTAATAAACCAATCTTGCGGTTCTGACTTTTGCATAAGCGGACAATGTCAAAATATAGAATGCTTTAATCATCAGCCAGATTGTGACGATTCTAACTCAACAACAATGGACATCTGCATGAATGCAGGCACAACTCTTTCTGAATGCAATAATAACCCAATAAACATAACTTGCTTCACGAATGACCAATGTGGAATAGATGGACAAATAGGAAATAATATTTGTTTTGGAAAAAATATAACAAATGTATTTCAAACATTCACTTGTAATAACAAGGGAACATCTTTAAGCTACTGCTCAACAACTGCAACCCAAGTAGTAAATAAAACTTGTCCTTTCGCTTGCTCAAATGGGCAATGCCTAACTCCAACAACATATGAATGTTCAGACGGCATAGACAATGACAATGACACAAAAATAGATTTCCCACAAGACAAAGGCTGCCAATCCCCTCTCGACAACGATGAATCAGATGATATTCTCTGCTCTCAAAACTCTGACTGCGGAACAGACGGCTCAGTTGGTCCTCTAGTTTGCTCTGGCAACAATATTGTTCAACCCTTCCAAACATTCACATGCAATCTTCCAGGCTCCTCATTAAGTTTCTGTACAAACCAAACTACAACATTACTAAATAATACTTGCGATTTCATGTGCCTAAATGCCCAATGTATCCAACCTGGCTGCGGGAACACAATCCCTGAAGCAGGTGAACAATGCGATGATGGAAATACTAATAATGGAGACGGTTGCTCAGACACTTGCCAATTAGAAATAACTTCCCTATGTTCCCTAACAACATCTTTCAATGAATCTTTCGGTGCTCTAAACGCAACAGACTATCCTAATTTAATCTGGCAGCCAGGCGACTTAAACTGTCCAGTCCTCCCAGAGCTAGCAAATACTTCAAATATAAGAGCAAAGTACTGCCGATTTGATGTCTTCCAAGGGAATTATGACAGAAATGTCTTCAACCTAAATCTCCCAGGAGTTTACGCATTCAAAAACGTCCCAGCTACAATAGTTTGGCCTGGAACTTTCTGGTATAGAAACGACGTCAGCGTCATAAGAATAAATGGACAAGAAGTTTACCGCGACTCACAATACGGAGACTGGAGAGGTTCAAGAAACATCCCAGAAGTTGACTTTAAAGCACTAATAGAATCCCAAGGCCTCAATTTCAATAGCCCTCAAAATGCAATGTTCCAATTTGCAGACTGGGATACACACAACCCATCAAGCGGACAAAGAACAGCCTGGGCAAGATTTGCAACATGTATCTACGCTTCATGTGATGCTGACAATGATGGCCTTCAAGCACAAGCTTGCGGCGGCCCCGACCCCGATGATAATCAGCCTTAAGTCATCTACAAAAGTAGCTACATTTCCTTTATTCTAAGAAATATACATTAAACAATAACTTTATTTATAAACAAAATTCATACTCTAATTATAGCAAAATGAACAAATCCTTCCTCCTATCAGTTATATTATTCTCTCTAGTTTTAACTCTTCCACTAACATCTGCTCTAACAGCAAGCTTAGGCAGTTCTCGTATGATTCTTAGGGTTTCCCCAGATGAAGAAATCCAAAGATATATAACAGTCATAAACAGCAACGACGTCTCAGTTGATATTGATCTCACAGTCTCAGGAGACCTTGCATCTTCCCTTGATCTAGAAGAGACTTCTTTCTCATTAGAGCCCAACACAGAAAAAAGAGCATATTTCACAATTTTCTCAGACCTTTCTGGGACCTACGAAACAAATATCAACGTAGCCTTCTCCCAAGAAGAAGGAAATGGAGTGGGCCTTTCAGCAACAATCATCCTAATTATATCAGATGGTAACTCATCAGATCAAGATCAAACACCTTTCCAAACCTCAGATTCTGATAATGATATGGAGCCAATATCAAACCCAGACTCAAACTTCTCCTTCAACCCAGGACAAAACCCTGTTCCCCAGCAATCAAATTCCTCCATATCTTCCACAACAATCCTCTTAATTTCAACAGCCTTTTTAGTAATTGTTCTCATAGTCTCCGCCATTATATTATTAAAACCAAAAAATAAGTCAAGGAGGAAAAATGCATAAACATATTCTCATTCTCCCAATATTAATTCTTTCAATAACATTCGCCAGTGCTGCAGATATAGCCTACATCTTAGAAGACTCATCTTCCGTCAGCCCAACAATCACATCCGCCCTCAACGATTTATCTTTAAATTATGACATAATCAGGGATTCACAAATTCAATCCACAGATTTCTCCCAATATTCAGTTTTATTAGTAACAGAAGATGTAACTCGTCGAGCTTCTATACCTTTCACAACCCACTCTGCTCTTTTCCTAGATAAAAAAATAGCAGACACAGTCTGGAATATTGGCTCCACAGGTTCCAGCTCAAGCAACAAAATAGAAATAGAATCTGAGGCTTCGCCTTTCTTCTCAGGTGTCTTTGTGCCCGCAAACGATGAAGTCCAAATTTATTCACCTTCTGGTTCTATTCATTATCTAAATTTCCCATTACAATCAAACATTCAAGTAGAAGCAATAAAAACAAATGCAAATAGGCCAATAATTGCATCATCAACATCAAATTCAGATATAAAAAATGTTTTCATAGGCCTGCCTGACTCAGACAACTGGAACTCAAATACAATCTTAATCTTCAAAAACTCCCTATCTTGGCTAATAGAATCTTCAACCTCAAACCTCCCCCCAGAATTTACAGGCCCAACACAAATTTCTTGGTCTAAGGATTCAACAAAAACAATTAATTTAAATGATTTCTTCACAGACCCCGAGTCAGATCCTTTAACATTCGCAGTAGATTCAACATCAGGAGGCACAGACATAACACTAAACCAGGTAAATAATATAATAACCTTCTCTTCAACTTCCGGATGGACAGGAACAGATTGGATAATTTTCTCAGCCTCAGACCCTCACCATACAACCTTATCAGACCAAATAGACTTAATAGTCTCAGACATAAATGTTCCTCCAACAATAACATCCCCCAGTCCATCTTCTTCAGTAGTTAATTTGCTCCCTAGCGCATCACAAACTTTTCAAATACAAGTCACAGACCCAGATTCAACTCCCACAATAGAATGGTTTGTCAACAATGCGAAGCAATCTTCAACTTCAAATCAATTTACATTCTCACAATCCTCAACAGGAACCTACCAAGTAAAAGTGGAAGTTTCCGACGAAGAATCAACAGTATCAAAAACATGGACAGTTATAGTTGCTTCATCTTCAGATTCAACTCCAACTGAGACTTCATTTGAAGATGCAAACGCTTGTGAAACCCTTTCAAATGATGTAGATGTAGAAATAGAATCTCCAGACCCAGACGAAGATGTGGAAATAGGAGAATCATTAAGAGTAAGAATAGAAGTCAAAAATGATATAGATGAAGACCAAGACTTTAACATAGAAGTCCACCTTTTCAATTTAGATACAAACAACTCAGAAGACAAGATTGAAACAGACTTAGCTCTCGATGGACTTGAATCAGATCTTATTTCTCTTGACTTCGATATTCCAACAGATTTAGATGCATCAGAATCCTACGCTTTATTTGTAATGGCAGAAGACAAATCATGTAACCAAGATCACGTCCCAATCGACATAAAAAGACCCGCAGACGAAGTTATAATCTCTTCATTTGACATTCCTTCTTCTGCACAGTGCGGAGACATTGTTACAGCGAGAGTAAGAGTTGAGAACATAGGCTCTCAAGACCAAAACGTTAAGATAAGAATAAAAAACAGCAAATTGGACATAACAGAACAAACATCAGCATTTGAACTAGAAAAATTCGACGAAGATGATGTAGAGACGAAAGATGTCACATTCAGAATTCCGACAAATATAAACTCAGGAACTTTCAAGATCGAAGCAATAGTCTTATTCGACGGCACCAACACAGTTTCGCAAGACTTGGCTGTATCTTGCCAAAAACTTTTAGTAAACGAATTAGAAAGACCTCAAACTCCCCAAGATAACGCAACAAATTTCAGCAACCTGCAACCCTCTGGTTCCGCATCACTCGTAACATCAATCCTACTCTCCCTAACTTTCATAATTATCGCAGTAGCAGTCGTCCTCTACATAGTATCTTCCAGAAAAAAATCATTTACTTTTAACTTTTCCAAGAGGAGTAAAGCTATTCCAAGAAGCGTTAAACATTTGTTCCAAACTTTGCGCCAAAAATGGCGTTGAAAGCCAAACAGCTACATCATAATTAGGATGCACAGTCTTATCATCTAAAAGCATAAACATTAACTGCGTTGAATCAACAATCGCAAACCTTCCATCAATTTTATTTCCAGAAGTATCCTTAATCTCAGCAATCTTTGAAAAGTCCTTAGCAACGTTCAGGTTAGTCTCATTGATCGGTGCCCCAACCCTTATATTAACTCCGCGCTTCTTAGCCTTCTCAAACGCAGGCAATAGGGTTTCTAGTTTCCTATTCAAACCTTCTGCAGTCGTAAGTATAGTAACATTCTTTTCAGCTCCCCGAACCATCATATCCAAATGATTATACATGTTCCCTCTTCCTCTCAAGCTCCCACTTAAATCAGTTGGCTCAACAAACTTAACACCATTATCAAACAAACCATTCAACTCATCAAGAACTTCATCACCCTTTAATTGTTCCAACCTCTTACTCCTCTCCTGCGCATCAACAACCAGATTCCTCTTAACCCTCTCAACAACCTCTTCAGGCTTCAAAGCCACAAACTGAATCGGCTTCCCAATTTTCATAACAATAAAACCTTTTTTCTCCAAACTCTCTAAAATATCATACGTTCTGCTCCTTGGCACATCAGAAATATTACTCAACTCACCAGCAGTACTCCTCCCTCTCGATAATAAGGCAGTCCAAACCTTCGCCTCATACAAATTTAGGTCAAAGATTTTTCTCAACCTACTTAAAAATTCATCTTTTATTATCATGATATGAACACCTCACATCAATCAAAACAACAGATACTATTTAAATGTTTTTACACTCTACCCCTATATAATTACGAAAACTCAAAGGCAATTTGTTTTTCCCTCACAGTAAATAAATTTTCCTTCTTTTCAATTTTACCGTCGACAAATTCGATTTTTTCAGAATTTGTCCTCTCTTTTAAGAAATCTGTCCAAGGCCCAAGCATCTTCTTCAATCCATCATCAACTCCAAGCTTCAAATTGATCAAATCTCCCTTCTTCAAGCCAGCTTTCTTCCTCGCAGCCTGAACTTTCCTCGCAATCTCCCTAGAAAACCCTTCTGCCTCTAGCTCTTTATTCATTTTTGTATTCAACTTAACACCAATTTGCTTTCCTTTCTTACATTCAACTTTCTTAACATTCAACTGCCTCCCAACAATTTCTTTCAAGCCCTTACTCAACTCAGCTCCAACAACATCTGCCTTAGCCAGAGGCCACCTAAGCCCAATACCTCCATTATTTCTCTCCATCAAACCAACTTCAATAACTTTCATAGCATTATCAAATTCTTCTTCTAACTTCTTATCAACTTTTTTCTCACTAAAGCTAGGCCAATCAGCCAAATGCACACTCTCTTCCCCCTGTTCCATTTGTTTCCATAAATAATCCATCATAAAAGGACAAACTGTGCTAAACATTTTCAAAACTCCCAAGTAAACCTCTTTAATCACATCCAAAACAACTTTCTCATCTCTATCTCTAACATATTTAATATAATCTCTAGACAATATCACAAACAGCTCCTCAATCTTCCCAATAACTTCATCCAACCTATAACTTTCAAACAGCTCTGTAACTTCTTTCAGTGCTGTGTTAAACTTAGAAATAATCCATTTATCTTCAACTTCCAACTTGCCTTTCTTCAACTTCTGTCTTTCCAAATCCAGAATATAATTCCCAATATTCCCCAACATAATCAAATTTCTCTGCTTAACTTTCACATCTTCCCAACTAAAATTAATATTCTCCCCAGCACCCGTCTGACAAATATAATATCTCAAAATATCAGCAGAATATTTATCCAAAACCTCATAAGGAGAAATAATATTCCCAAGAGATTTAGACATCTTTGTCCCTTGATAATCTAAAATCATCCCATGAACATAAACGTTCTCATAAGAGCCTTTATTAAACATAATTCCAGAACATATTTGCAACAAACTAAACCACAGCCTTGTTTGCTCAGTAGCCTCCAAAACCAAATCAGCAGGGAACCATTCCTTAATTAACTTAGGATCATTATGAAGGCAATTCCACGACGCTGTTCCAGAATCAATCCAAACATCAGCAACATCAGGAATTCTCTTATACTTGTTGTCTCCCCTCTTAATCTCAACAGAATCAATCCAAGGTTTATGCAATCTCAAATCATCAAACCTCTGTCCAGTCAATTTCTCCAGCTCTTCAACACTTCCAATCACAATATAATCTTCAGGATCTTCAACATTCACCCAAATAGGAACAGGACACCCCCAAAACCTCTGCCTCGTAACACCATTATCTCTCAAATTCTCAGCCCATTTATCATAATTCTTCCCAGAAACTTTTGGCTCCCAATGCGCTTCCTTATTAAATTTAATCAACTTATCAACCATATCTGTTATTCTCAAAAACCACTGCTCTGTCGTCCTAAAGACAACAGGCTTATGACTTCTCCATGAATGAGGATACTCATGCTCAACCTTGGTTTTAACAACCAAAGATCCTTTCTTATCAAACTCTTCTATAAACTTCCCATCATCAACTTTAGCTTTCATTCCATCATACTTTCCCATGCCTTCAAAAATTCCCTGCTCATTTAAAGTATTAAACGGCTCAATCTTATAAGGCACACAAGCTTCCTGGTCTTCTTGCCCGCACCCAGGCGCTGAATGAACAAGCCCACTCCCTGCAGAAGTATCAACAAAATCTTTGCTCAAAATAACAGTATGCACATTCTTACTCTTCTTCTTAAGCTCACCATACTGTTCCTTCAACTCATCTTTCAGAAAATGCTCATATTCAATACCTTCAAGTTCTTTTCCTTTAAACTCTTCAATAATTTCATATTTCTTATCCAAAACTCCAGAAACAAAAGCTCCGACTAATGCCTTCGCCAAAATCCATTTCTCTCCTTCAACATCAACTTTAACATAATCCAAATCAGGATTCGCCATAATCGCCAGATTATAAGGAATTGTCCAAGGCGTCGTCGTCCAAACAATAAAGTACTCATTCTTTCTCTTAACTTTAAACTTCAAGAAAATAGAATCATCTTTAATTGTTTCATACTCAAGCTCATGCTTTGCCAAGCTCGTCTCCGTCTCAGCATCCCAATGCATAACTTTCTCACCTTTATACAACCTATTCTGCTCATCAGCTTCCTTAAAAAACGCCCATTCTCCATCAATAAACTCTTTTTTCACAGGCATATAGGCATTCTCATGGTCCATCCAAACGCCCAACTTCCACAAATCTTCATTCATATAACCTGCGTGTTCAACAGAAAAATTCAAACACTCTTTAACAAACTTGTCAATCCCAGACTTTTCAATGTCTTCCTTAGTCTTCAACCCAAGTTTTTTCTGAACAGCATTCTCTGTAGGAAGCCCGTGCATATCATATCCTCCCCTATCCCAAACATTAAACCCATTCATTCTTTTATACCTCAAAATAATATCTTTCAAAGAATTATTCCACGCATGTCCAATATGCAGCTTCCCAGAAGTATACGGCGGCCCCTGCAAAAAGTAGAACTTTGTCCCCTTAGAATTCTTTTCCTTTACTTTCTCATAAATCTTTTTCTTCTCCCAAAAACCTAAAATTTCTTCTTCTATCTCTTTAAAATCCAACATGTTCATACTTCGCTCCTTTCATTTAAAATCCTTTCCATCCCCTTAATCAAATCTCCCAATTCAGTAATCTCACCAGTAAATATCTCTTCATACTTCCTCAAGTTCTCCCTATATTCTTCAACATAACCAATCCCTTCTCTAGTAGGATAAGCATTATTACCATCAGGAACACACAAGCAAGGCCTAAACCCTCCCATTATTCCTTCAAATCTATCTCTTAATCTAATAATCTCCCTCACATCCTTAGCTGTATAAATCCTTCCTTCATGTCCTTGAGATGTATCTAAATCTGTCATGTTAGTGTTCGCAAACCTATCGGTTTGCTTTATCAAATAATAATAGCTATAATATCAGAACCAATTCCAATCCTTCTATATATTTCTATAGCCATACATTCCCTAAAAACAAACACTATTTATATTTTCCGTTTAACAGCCCATTTCTTATCAAAGCTTTTAACCAAGCCAATTACAGAAACAATCAAAACAAATCCAAATGTAAACCCAATAGCCCTTTGCCCAATCAACCAAAACCAAACCCCTCCTAAAATCCCAGCAATTATCAAAACCCTGAAAAACACACGGCCCTCAATTAACTCATCACGCCCAAGCCAAGCCAAAAGAAAACCCACAGGAACTGCAAGAACTAATATCAGAACCTCATAAATCATATCTTATCAACCTCTTCCGCAACATCAAAATCCTTTGAAGTCAGCTCACCTTCTTCATGCGAACTCAAACTTACCCTAACTTTATCATAACCAATAACAAAATCAGGGTGGTGCTCCATCTTCTCAGCAATCTCAGCCACATTATTAAAGAACATTATAACTTCCTTAAAATCCTTAAATTCAAAATCCTTCACAATTGCATTACTTTCCAAAGCCCAATCCTTCAGCTTTCCCATCCTCTCTTGAATATATCCCAAAGATGCCATACACTCCAAACAAAAATAGAATTAATAAGTATTTCTATAGAGGACTTTGAACAGATTATCTCCTTCAAAGTTCTTCTTAGAGAATTTGAGCTTTTCCAAATTCTCTATAGTTAATCGCTCTTCAACTTTCTCAACTCTTCTTTCTCAGCTTCAATCCTCTTCTCAACCTCAGCAATCTTTCCCACATTCTCTTCTTCTCTCTTAAGCCTCGCTATCTCACCTTGAGCAGAAGCAAGTTTCTTTTCTAATCTCCTTTCTGTAAATGACTTTCGGTCATTATCATCATCATCTCCCTCGTCTTTCATTCTCTTATACTTATAAGCAGGATCTCTTCTCAAAACACCAAGCTTAAACACAACAAGCAAAATTACCAAAACAAGAACAACTCCTCCAACAACATAATAAGTCACTTTAGGAATTCCTTTAACAGTATCAACAACACTAAATCCTGTCACACCCGCAGTACTTTCTTCCTCAACCAGCTCCTCATCCGAAGCTTCTTCAATCTCAGGTTCCTCATTTTCCACAACCTCACTTTCTTCAGAATTACCATCAGTATCATTTCCCTCATTAGCTATTTCTTCAAAAGTATCAGAAACCCTATCCTCAGTAACTTCAAAATAAAGATTTCCTCCAGTATTATAAGTATTCCTAAACTCTTCTTTAAACACCTTCACATTATCCTTAGCAACATAAACAGAAAAATCAGCTTTATTCTTATCCAAGGAGAAATTAGCTATAAACTCTCCATCAGAGTCAGACATACCTGTCAAAACATTCAAAACAGAAAACTGTTGCTTCTTTAGAGAATCTAAAATAAAAAGACTCACCTTATGCTCTGGCAAGGTCTTAACAGTAACAAATGTCTGAGAAGCCGCAATAACAGACGGAACTACAAGCACCAGCAAAATCGCAACCAATAAAATTCCTTTTTTCACCATCTTTTCTTCTATCTATTTATATTTCAGCATTTATAAATATTTTTATCCCAAGATGTATTGATGAGGTTTTTACATCTTGGTACTAAAAAGCCCCCACAGGGCTTTTTTGTATTAGCTGATATCTCTCAAAACCCCAACAAGTAGCCAAACAAATGCAATTCCGACGACAACAAGAACTTGAATGCCCAAAGATTCACTAACCGCGTCTAAAAAGCCCCACATTCCAAAGTACCCAACACTCCCAAAAACAACATCACTAATCTTATTTTTCAAAGATTCTCCAACCTTTCTATACTTCTCGAAAAGCTCCCAACCAATCATCAATCCAAGAACAATTACAAAACCAACTAAAACATGGACCCCAAAAAAGAAAGCAGCCCCACTCAAAAACCCTCCTCCAACTAAATGAGCAAAACTCCAATTGTCGAATATTCTTCTTCCCTCTTTCATTTTAAAGTAGCGGGAGGTGGATTTGAACCACCGACCTCGAGGTTATGGGCCTCGCGAGCACTCCAGACTGCTCCATCCCGCTATAACAATACTGATAAAAGAGGACTTTTAAAGCTTACCCTTAGCCTATGATGATAAACCTTAAAAGCCTCGGATTCTCCATTTAATTATGCCCAGGTGGCGGAGTGGTTAACGCGCTGGATTGCTAATCCAGTTTCCTTCGGGATTCACAGGTTCGAATCCTGTCCTGGGCGTATCTTATTATGACACTAACAATAGGAATAGACGACGCAGGCAGAGGTCCATTAATAGGCCCAATGATACTTGCGGGCGTATTAGTAGATAAAGCCTCTCTGACTTCTCTAAAA
>NZAS01000168.1 GCA_002686195.1 Candidatus Pacearchaeota archaeon
ATATAATGAAGACCAACGAGGGCCAGACGCTGGTTTTTGGATGACGGCCCAACAAGTAAAAGAAAATAGAAGTCGTGTAGTAACTCTTAACCTTGAAAGAGATAAATTAATAAGAAGAAGAGCTAAGGGTGATATAGTTTGAAAATTAGTTATGGTATCACGGTTCATAATGAAGCCGATGAGTTAAATAAGTTATTAGAAATATTAATACACAAAACAGACCCAAAAGATGAGATTGTTATTTGTGATGATTATTCAGATGAAGATACAAAATTTGTAATTCAATCTTGGAGTCAACAATATGGTCATGTAAAACCTGTAATAATATACCAAAGAAAACTTGATGGTGATTTTTCAGCTCAAAAGAACTCGGTAATAGAGAATTGTAGTGGAGATTATATTTTCCATATAGATGCGGATGAATATCCAAATGAAAAATTGTTACTTAATTTAAAATTGATATTGGAAGTAAATAATGTAGATTTGGTTTGGATACCAAGAGTAAATACTGTAGATGGAATTACCGAGGAACATATACAGAAGTGGGGTTGGAGAGTTAGTGAAAAAGGTTGGGTGAATTATCCAGATTATCAAGCACGAGTATTTCGTAATGATGAAACGATAAGGTGGATAAGACCAGTTCATGAGTATATTAGTGGTTGTAAAACATACGCACATTTACCACCACATGAAGAATTAAGTTTATATCATCCAAAGACTATAGATAAACAAGAAGAACAAAATAGGTTTTATAGTGAATTACAATTCACTTTTAGATAAATTAAAAAAATTTAGTAAAATAATTGTAACTGGTCCACAAAGGTCTGGGACTACATATATGACATATATTTTAGCTAAAGATTTAAATTATAAAAAGATTGATGAAATAGTATATAGAGAAAAATTTACACCAACAACAAAATTATTTATAAAAGAATTAAATAAAGAAAATATAGTTATACAAGCTCCGACTCAGACTCATATTTTACATAAGTTAAAATATGATTCGAAAATGATTATTATTTTTATACATAGAGATGATAATGATATTATAAAATCAGAAGATAGAATTGGTTGGCATAAAAAGTGTTTTAAAACGGAAGAGTTACCAAAATATTTAAAATTATGTGAATCAGATTTCAATGAATATCGCGAAAAGTTTTTAAGTTTTAAAAGAAATTCTCATTTAAAGAAATTTGTTTGGAATAATTTACAAAAACCAATTATGAAAAATACTTTTGTAGAAGTTGAATATGATATTTTAGAACAAACTAAAGAATTTATTCCTAAATCAAAAAGAATAAATTTTGATTCAAAACAAATTAAATGAAAATAAGAATTATAATACCAACACTTTTTCACGAAAATAAACGTGTACACGTTTATGAAGAAAGACTTGATGCATTGAAAGAACAACTATCTAACTATGATTATGATATAGTGATGGTTTGTAATTGGAAAAAAAATAAAGATAATTTTTTAAATTGGAAATATGATGGAATAATAAAAAAGTATTCTGAAGATGAATTTAATATTGGTAAAGCTGTAAATATTGGTTTAGACTTGAGAAGTAAAGCCGATTACTATTGTTTTTTTTCCGATGATATAATAATCAAAGAAGATATTTGGGTAAAAAAGTTTGTTGATTTATATAATATGAAAGATTTTAATATTGGTTTAATTGGAATAAAAGGTCATACAAAATCTAAAATTAAAAATCTTGGTGATGTTGAACAACATATTCATGTAGATGGTTTGATGTTTTTTAGTAAAGAAAGACTTAAAGAAGTAGGTAGGTATAGTGAAGAGTATCATTATGATTGTGAGTGTCAAGATTATTGTTTAACTATGGAATTACATGGTTATAATAATTATTTAGTTAAGTTAAAACATAACCATTTTCAAAGCTCTCCAATAATTAAAAAACCAGAACAAAGTAGAAAAATATCAAGAGAAAAATTAGAAAAAAAATGGAAAGTTCTTCAAAAAGAACATGAAGATAAAAATTTAACAGTACATGGTCGTGCATGAAAAATTTAATTTATATGGTTACAATAGACCATCCAAGTTCTAAATACAAAAATAGTGACTATAGTCAATATTGTTTAAACACTTGGAAATATTGGTGTGAAGAGAATGATGTTGACCTTATGGTTGTAACAGAACATGATGAGAGATTTGGTAAACCTATTTGGAATAAAGAGTTAATTTATAAGTATGCAGATGATTATGATAAAATAGGAATAGTTGATTCAGATACAATGGTGAAGTGGAATTCACCCAATCCATTTGATTTATTTGATGAAGAATTTTGTGGAGTTAACGATATAGCTAATATGAAATGGATGGACGATAGTATTAAAGCGTATGGGAAGTTCTTTCCAGATTTAGAAATTGATTATTATCAGTACATTAACGCAGGTGTCCTATTTTTTCATAAAAAACATCTACACATATTCAAAGAGATATTAGATTTCTATTTTGACAATCAAGAAGAACTTGATAATTGGAATAAAGGTGGTGGTAAGGAACAAACTATTTTGAATTACCATTTGGTAAAGAATAATATAAAACCTAAGTTGATACCACCAACTTGGAATTTATTTGCGATACATAAGAAAGAAATGTTTAATGGAAATTGGCAAATGCCAGAAGACCCAACACCATTTTTTGTAAAGTATGGTAATATATGGCATTTTACTGGTATAAGTCTACAAGATAGAATAGATTTGATGAGAATAACTTGGGAACGTTTTGGTGATAGATATGTCTAATATTGTATTTACAGTTAATATAAAAAATCCAGAAAAACCAAAACGTTCTGAACCATATGATTTATCAGTAAAGAGTTGGAAGACATGGGCTACAAAAAATAATTGTGAAGTGTTTACATTAGATGAGTGGGTTATTGATGATATGAATCCCAATTGGCATAAAATTCTTGTTTTTGATTTATTGGAAAATAGTAAAGTTGATTATGACCAAGTTTTAATTGTAGATTCTGATACAATAATACATCCAAATGCTCCAAATGTATTTGATATTACTGATAACAAATTTTGTGCAGTTCATAATGATGGTAGTTATGATTGGGTATTGAGAAGTATGGAGACGTATTCTAAATATGTGTTTGATGGTTATATGTTCGATTGGTGGAAATATTTTAATTCTGGTTTTATGATTGTAAATAAAAATCACAAACAATTGTTTAAAGATATATTTGACTTTTATTTAACTAACAAAGAATTATTAAGTGGTGTCCAAGAAAATTTCGGAGTTGGTACAGACCAACCAATAATAAACTTTTTTGTACATAAAAATGAAGAGGGTCCAGTTGATTTAAAATTGTTACCATATAAGTGGAATATGCAAGACATGGTTAGAAAAGAAATATTAACACACGATATGTTATTTACTAAATTGGGATGGGTATATCATTATAATGCTATACCAGATAATAATCTATCTGATAAAACATTGTATTGGATGAATAAAACTTATGAATATTTGGAACAAGTAAAATGATAAATTTAGATTTTTTAAATAGTCAAAAAGAAGTAACTTATCATGTTGAAGATTTTAAGGGATGGCACGAAGAAAATCAATTTACTGGTGATATTTGGAATGGTGGTAAATATAAGTGGAAAATAGAAGGTCTTAAAGTTATTATTCAACAATTACAGCCAAAAGTTATTTTTGAGACTGGGTTTAATGTTGGTCGTAGTGCTACTGTTATGTTGAATTATTGTGATTCTAATTGTAAAGTGTATTCAATTGATAGAAATAAAAAATGTAAACCATTCGGTGATAAATTGACAGAAGTATTTCCAAACTTTGAATTGATTATTGGAGATACAACAAAAGTATTAGATGATGAGGTAACAAAAAGAAATTTAGAAATAGATTTAGCATTTATTGATGGTAGTCATCATCACACACCAGCTATGAATGATATTACTTGTGTTCAAGAATATATGACTAATGGTAGTTGTATACTTGTTGATGATAAAAGACTTATAGGTGTAAGAGACGCAGTTAAAGAGTCTAATTGGGATGGATATAAAGAAGTAGGAATACCAAAATGGGATAACGGTGGTGCATTTTTGTACCAAAAGAAATGAATATACAATTTATAGTAGTTGGATGGCACTATAGTTATCCAGAATGGACAAATGGACTTATTGAATTAAATAGTCAAAATGAGAATATAGATGTTTTTTGGTCTTGTCATAGAGAACCAACAGATATCGTAAAGGAAAATTTTAATTGGAAACTATTTAAGAATATTGGACTTGAAGAAGGAGCATATACACAAGCCGTAGAATATTTAGATTTAGATGATGATACTATTTTATTTTTAGTTCATGATGATTTGATTATTAAAGATTGGGATTTTATTAATGTATGTGTAAATGCCTTAGAAGAATATAAAGTTTTGGGAAATGGTATCAATTATCCAGCTTTATTTGACCCAGAAAAAATTGAAATGAATGGAAAGAAAAATATTGAGTGGGTTTCTCCAGATTGGAGATATTTATTTACAGAACCAATAGTAGGTAGTACTGTGAGGTCAAGTTTTTTGGTTATTAAATTAAAAGATTTAAAAAGAGTTGGTGGATTCAATCCAATATGGTTAACTCCAAAGTTAGATGAAGATGGAGAAGGAATTGATTATGGTGGTATAGGTAATTTAGGTCAAACGATAGTTGGTTGTAAATTTACAAAAATATTTGGTAAAGATAGTATAGGTTATTTAAGTGATACGTATCTTAATTCAAAATACATTTACGAATGTGCAAGAGGTAATATCACAAAGGAGTTTTATAAATGAAAAAGATTAAAAGTATGATTCCGTTATTTAAGGTTTTTATGGCAGAAGATGTGCCAGATAAAGTTTCTAAAATATTAATGTCTGGTTATATTGGACAAGGACCAGTTGTTGATGAATTTGAGGAATTATTGAAATCATATTTTGGACACGATTGGTTGGTAACAACTAATGCGGCCACATCCGCCGAACATTTAGCTCTACATATGTTAAGAAAACCAACAACAATAATGGAGATGAATCATACTGGTGATGGAGCAGTATCACATAAGTGGGATGGTATTAAAACTGGTGATGAAGTTTTATGTACACCACTAACTTGTACTGCTACTAATTGGCCAGTATTAGCTAATGGGTTGAAGATTAAGTGGGTTGATGTAGACCCAAAAACATTGAATATGGATTTGGATGATTTAGCTAGAAAGATAACTAAAGATACCAAAATAATTTATCTTGTTCATTGGGGTGGTTATCCAATTGATTTAGATAAGGTAAAAGAAATACAAGATAAGACTCAAAAGATGGTTGGGTTTAGACCGATGGTTATAGAAGATTGTGCACATTCAATTGGTTCTTTTTGGAAAGGTAAACCACTTGGAAATCATGGAAACATATGTACATTCAGTTTACAGGCTATAAAACACGTTACATCTATTGATGGTGGTATTCTAACATTACCTAATCAAGATTTATATCGTAGAGCTAAATTACTTAGGTGGTATGGTATTGATAGAGAAACTAATAAGAAAGATTTTAGATGTGAAGCCGATGTGGCCGAGTGGGGATTTAAATTTCATATGAATGATGTTAATGCTTGTGTTGGTATGGAAAATTTTCAAAACGTTGGTAATATAATTGATAGACACGTTGAAAATGCAGAATACTATAATAAAGAATTAAATAAGGTAGCTGGTGTGACATTAACACAACAAGATATGAGATATAGAAAAAGTTCTTATTGGATTTATTCTATGTTGGTTGACAATAAACAACAATTTATGAATAAAATGAAAGAGTGTAATATTATGGTTAGTCAAGTACATGAGAGAAATGATATCCATACTTGTGTTTCTGATTATAAAGCACATCTTCCAAATTTAGATAAAATTCAAAAACAATTAATTTGTATTCCAAACGGATGGTGGGTTACAGATGAACAAAGAGAGTACATAGTTGATTGTATTAAAGAGGGTTGGTAATGGTAGATTTAGAGTCATCAGTTAAAGAACAAGGTCAATGGGTTACTCAAATAATTCATTTTGTTGGTGGTATAAAAAGAACTATTGAAGGAGTAAATACGCATACAATTAGACAAGGTGAGTTTACTAAATTTTTATTAAAAGATGGTAGTTATGTTATGGTTCATGATAGAAATGTTTTAATGATTGAAATTTTTAAGGAACAAGATGTATAAAGAACCAAAAGTTTATTCTTCATATAGAAAAAATAATATAGGTCGGACTTTATATGACATTGTTATTAAGTTGAAACCGAAGAAGATTATTGAAATTGGTGTGTTGGAAGGTTATTCGACTATTTGTATGGCTCAAGCTCTAAAAGATTTGGATGAGGGTGGTAAAATTCACGCACACGATTTGTTTGATGAGTATAAATATAGAAATTGTTCAATGACAAAAGTTTGGGATAATGTGAACAAGTATGGAGTTCAAGATTATGTCCATCTGAAACAGAAGAGTTTTGATAGATGGTTAAATAGTATGGAAGACTTTGATTTAATGCACATAGATATTTCAAATAATGGTGATATCATAGAAAAAATACATACGAGACTTTCACAAAATAAATCTATTAAAACTGGTCCGATTTTTTTTGAAGGTGGTACACAAGAACGTGATAAAGTAGAATGGATGATTGAATATGATAAGAGAGAAATGTATCCACTAAAAGATGAATTATCTTATGATATAGTTGATTCAAGATTCCCAGGATTATCAGTATTATGAATTTAAAATATAAATATGCAATAGGTTGTTTGGTTCAATGGTATGAAGTTGAAATTTTAGGTGAGTACATTGAAAGTGTTAATAATGCATTAGACCAAATAGATAATAAAGAAAATGTGATGGTTGATTTTCATGTTAATATGAATCAAGATTTAGAGAAGTGTGATGAAGTTTATTCACTTAAAGAAATCGAAGAAAAATTAAAAAAGCTTTTGGAAAATGATAATTTTAGTGTTATATTCACATATGATAAAATCTATACTATAGCAGATTATAGAAGAGATTTTAATAATAAGTATTGTACCGAAGTTGATGTTTTAATGTGGGGAGAAACTGATTCATTAATTCCAAGACAGACTTTCATGATTTTAGATGGTCTACATCATCAAACTAAAGATAAGACACCAAAATATGTTGCTACATTTGGTATTTGTAAAATGTGGGATGATTCTTGGAAACCAATAGAACATAGTGAGTTTACTGATAAACCATTTATAGAAAATGATTATGATAATTGGTGGAGTTTAAAATATACTATGAATATAAACGAGATGAATAAATTTAATGATAAGGTAACTGAATTAAATGTTCAAGTTTTGAATTCGTTTAAATTTAATGGTTGTGGTTTAGTGTTCTCATCAGAATTAGTAAGGTGTGGAGCAAATATTCCAAGGTCTGTTTTCTTTGTACATGAAGATACATCTTTTATGTTATCAGTACAAAGAATGTTTGGAGATACTATTCCACAATTTATAGTAAAAAATATTTTGATTGTACATAATAGAAACCATCCAAAGAAAAGAATGTATGTAAAAGGTGAAACTGGTCAAACTATGAATTTAAAAAGAAGAAGTAATGATTGGTATGTTAAAGCTAGTAAAATGTCTGAAGAAAATTGTTATAATTCTTTTAATCAAATAAAATCTTATTCGTGGAAGGATGTATTTAATGATTAGAGAATTTAATAAAGATTTAATGTTATTGGGTATACCAGACAAGGATACACATGGTACAACAACTTCACATAAAATGAAGAAAGATATCATTGATTTTTTTTCTGATAGTAAGTTTAGTGATGTTACAGCATTAGAAATTGGTACACATATGGGGCATACTACAAGAGTTTTTAGTGAGTTATTTAAAAAAGTTATTACTATAAATAAGAATCCAATAGATGAAAATTATATTTGTGGAGATATAGAT
>NZAS01000169.1 GCA_002686195.1 Candidatus Pacearchaeota archaeon
AGACATCCTGGTGCAGGGTGACGGCCCACCTCTCGCGATGTTCTTTGGCGCGTCGACCCCGGCGACCTCCCGTCAGGACGTTGAGCAGGGAGCTGCGTCGCCTGCGGGCCGTATGGGGGCAGCTTGCCACTAGGTCCTCGTCTCGAGCCACTCAACCTCGACAACGTCGAGATCGTGTGCGCCTTGGAGATCCCACCTTACGTCTCCGGAATATCCGATCTCCAGGGCCTTGTCGATAGCGTCTTCTTGGTCCTTCGCCCAGACCTCCACCGTGGCTGTCTCAGAGACATCCTGGTGCAGGGTGACGGCCCACCTCTCGCGATGTTCTTTGGCGCGTCGACCCCGGCGACCTCCCGTCAGGACGTTGAGCAGGGATCTGCGTCGCCTGCGAGCGGTATGGGGGCACTTCGCCATTAGATTTGGATGGGATCGGCTTGGGTGGGTTCGGGCTCGGGGGCCGGCTCATCTTCGACGAGCACCAGGACGGCTTCGTAGTGCTCCGGGCCGTCCGAGTCGACTGGCACAGGCGCGTGAGCCCTGTCTTCTCTGGCTGCGTTGTAGAGAGCTTGCATCTGACTGCGGCTCGGCCGTTGCATGCGCGGGGTGGCGGCTGGGGCCGGTGCATGCTTCCCAAGGCGGGCTGGGGCCGGTGCAGCAGCTACCGAGACTTCCGCCTCTTCCACGTCGTCTGAGAGCTCTGCGTCGATGGCAACGATCATGGTGATCCGGTTCTTGCCGGCAAGCTCCGCGTCGCGAAGGGCTTCGAGCTCTTCGACGGCCAGGTCGGAGAGCAGGGCCGCAGCCTTCTTGACGGAAAGTGAGGATGGATCGAAAGGCAAAGACATAATGGGACTCCTAGACGCCGGTGAAGCTCGCGACCGCCGCGACATTGTTGGGTTGCTGCTGGGTGTCGGCACTGTTGTCCGACCAGCGCACAACCGCCTGGAAGGTGACCTGGCCCGTAGGTGGTTCTGGGAACAGGAACTGCAAGGTGAAGCCAATGCCGGTAGATGGTTCGGAGACGGTGTGCGGGAGAGCGCAGGCCCACCCAGATCCGTGGTTGTCTGCGTAGAGGCAGGAACCCATCCGATCCCAGAGGTCTGCTCCGGCAGCGGTCCCTGGACCGTACTGGTTTGCTGGGACCGAAGAGGGTCGTTGCCCCCAGAGCATGGCGAGCGTAGAGATTCGGTTCGGCTCGTTGGCGTCGGGGCGGCAACCCGTCAGGAGCTGCACTGAGAAGCTCTCCGGGCACACGTTCGCTCCGGCCGAGATATACATGGCGATGCTTTGGATATGCTCGGCGCGTCCGACGTAGTTCGTTGCGGGAACGATGACGGCTGGCTCGGCCACAGCGAAGCCGTTGCTGATGTGATACCACCTGCCCTGAGAGCCATTGGGGATCTCCATGTCCTGGAGCAAGTAGGAGTTGATTACTTGGGACATTTCAGAGATTCGTCAATCGCCACTGTATGGTGACGGTGGCACCCGGAAGCGGGTTGTTGATGGTGAACTCAGGCCCCTGGACGGCAACGCCCTCAGCCCCGCCCGCGGTGACAGGCACGGTGCCGGCTTTGTCCCAGGTGTTTACCGCAAGCGGAACTGCGCCGGCTGCCAGGTTGGGAACCCCCCAATCGATCACGGCTGTCTCGTTGACATAGAGGCGTTCCGATCCGGCAGGGCACTGGATGATCGCGCCCTTGTTGACGTCGTAGGTGGGGCTGTACATGTTCGTCCCTTGGACGACGCCCGATGTGTCGTTGAACCACTCCCAGTTGAGGGTGGCGTTGGGCTCCAACACCAGCAACTCGAGGCGAACAGAATTGTACTTTCCGGCCATGAGCGCGACGGGGGTCGCGGCTGTAACCATGATGACTCTCTCGACCCGGCCGCCGCCGTAGGGCGCTCCGGCGACGAAGCGGACCATCGCTCCGTTGGCTGCCCCCAGCCCCTCCAGGGTAACGCGCAGCGCGGTGTAGGGACCGCCAGACATTGGGTCGGTGATGGGGGGTCCGTCGATGAGGTTGCGCTGGCTCGGTGGGCCGCCGCCAGGAGGGTAGGGTGGGATCGTTCCGCCTGGCCCTGTGTAGCCGATCCCTGTGGCTGGAGCTGTGAAGCGGGAGGATGACTGGGAGACGATCCCGTCCACCGTGAGGTACATGGGATCACGGCCCGGCGGATTGAGCCGTTCCTGCTCGCGCTCTTCGAGCCCTACGAGGTGGACCAGGTAGCCTGGGTCGTCTCCGTAACTTGGCATGGTCTACCGCCTTAGAGCGTTTGCAGGAGAGCGTAGGACTCTCCGTCTTTTTGGAGGGCAACTTCCGGGGAGCGGATGATCAGACCCACCTCGAAGGCTTTTCCGTTGGCTCCGCCGCCCGTCTCGATGAAGATCGTGAAGGAGGCCGAGCCGATAGCGCCGCAGGTCACGGGCGACACTGCTGAGAGCTGCGCTGAGGGAGCCACGAAGTGGATAGGGGTGTTGGTCACGAAGTCCGGGGTGCCGGACTCGGGTACCGCGACCACTCCGGTGGCGGTGATCCCGGACTCGAAGATGATCTGTTGAAGTGAGGCCGCCTCAGCGGTGGTGTTGAGGTTTGTGGTCCAGATCGCCAGGTTGTATGTAGCCCCGCCGTTGTTGCCGTCGGTACACTTGACCGAGATGCGCTCAATCGTCCCTTGGCCTGGAAATACCGGCCCCACGGTCGTTGTGACGTTGGTGGCGGGGTTTGCCGGGACTACGATACTGAGACTGTAAGCGTTGACGAGCATGGCGAGGCAATCCTACCACCTAGCCCGCTAGCTGGCGAAGTAGACTGGCTCCAACTTTTCCCAGAGCGTCGGCAATCAGCGCCCCAACTTTCTCGGCTCGGTCGAGAGTTTCGGCCTCGTTTTCCTCCATCGCCGCCACCAGGTTGGATGCTTGACGCAGCGTAAGGTCTGTATCCTGGCGGGTGCCCTCCGAAACCTGGATTACTCGAGAGCGCAGCTTGGTAATGGCGCCAGCTCCCTCCCTCTCGACGAGGTTGGCCGCGAGGCCCAGAATCGCCTTGTCGAGCTGGGTGCCGTGCGCCACTGCGAGCAGCTCCTGGGGAAGGTCGAACTTCATGCCGCAGCTACTACGTTGAACAGTTGTTCGGCTGCGAGTTCCGCCCATATTTTTGACTCTTTTGGATAGAAGTGGATTCCATCCTTGGTTGGGAGGGCGGCAGTGAGTGGCTGGCTGTCGATGAAGGTGACCCTTCGCGGGAGAGTCTCCTTCTGCCACTTGGCGATCTGAATGGCGGCGGGGTTGGACCAGGTGCCGTGTTTGTGCTCTCTGCCAGGGCGGGGATCATCTTCGTGCTTGGAGGGCCCGACCCAGACGATCTTCTTCACGCCCTCGGCCTCTGCCATGTTTACGAACTTCTTGAGGGCGGCTTTATACATAGCGGCTCGCGGCGCAATCGGACCCTTGCGTCTCAGCCCGTGGGGGCGCCAGTCGCCTTCTGCGAGGCCCAGGCGAAAATCGTTGGCTCCCAGGATCACCACCAGCAACTCCGGCCTGTGTTTCTTCACGGCCTGGGTGATGGGAGAGGGCCGCACCTTTCTTCCGGGCTTCCCCTTGCCGGTGATCGCGCGGCCTACGCCGGCTTCCTCACCGATGTAGTAGATGGTGCCTTTACCCGACTTGAATACCCGCTCGGTGGGGATTCCCTTTTCGTTCAAGATGCGTTGCATCTCGCCTCCCATGGCGTTCGGGAGCGAGCTCAATGAGTCACCTACCACCAGGGCGCTCTTGTACTTTTTCTTGGAGAGAAGTAGCAGGGCGGCTGCGAGCAGGCCCAGGCCCGCCCATACCTTGATGTCCAGCTTCACGGCTTGATCACCAGGTGGTCATGATCTCCTGGGGGAACGTGAACGTCCTCGACGGACGGGTCGCCGCAGATACTCCTGGCCTCGGGGATCTCGGGGGCGTCGCCGGGATCGTCTCCCAGCTTCGCCAGGAATAGGGCCTTGGCTACATGGAAGGGGGCTCGAACTTGAGCAACGAGGGCTGGCTCTGCGAGTTCCATGCAGTGCGCCCAATCTGCCTTCCTGGCCTCTTGAAGCAAGAGCTTCGACTCGTCCAGAGCGATGCGCTCAAAGAGACGCAACTCTGCTTCGTAGGTATCAGCGTCCCGGAGCGCGATGTGAGCACACCCCGCGGAGAGGCTAAGGAACGCTAGACAAAGGAGCCGATGAACCACGCCGTGCCGTCACAGATCACGAACCGGGCCTGGTTCTGGAAGGCGTCGCAGATGGTCACTGCGTTGCCGTCAAGGATGGTGATGGTGTTGGTGTTGGCCGTCTCTGAGATCCAGAAGGACAGCCCAGCCGTCGCTGCGGTCGGCGCCGGGACGGTGACGTTGATGTTGGCGGCTGCGCCTATGAGCTGGTACTTGGCGGCGGTGGCAGGA
Source organism: Candidatus Pacearchaeota archaeon (assembly GCA_002686195.1). The sequence goes on from NZAS01000169.1 coordinate 4,434, forward strand.
AGTCCCACGTTGACGGCGGGTGTGGTGACGCTCGCGTCGGCCTGGGCCATGACGTCGCTGAATGACACTCCGATGAGGTCGCCGTTCTTCTGCTGGATTGCGATGGTCATGAAATCTCCTAGAGGGAAATCGGGTAGATCGGCGCGAAGCCGTTCGCGATGTTGGTGCGCACGTTGATGAAAAAGAGGCCGCCGCCGGTGCGGTCAGCGGTGCCACCGGCGATGCCGGGGATCACCGGGCCGACGTTGGCGGCGTTCAGGAAGTCCCTCGCTTGGCATGTTCCTGCGGCAACCGCGGTGTTCAGGATGCCGACGATGGCTCCGAGAGTAACGAGTCGGCTGTCGGGAAGGAGGACGTTGCGAGGCGCTGCTGCTCCGTTCGATACCACCATAATGTCGTAGACGACAGTGGCGGGTGTGAGCGGGAGGTAGACGAAGGGAATGTTGTTGAGGGCGATGTCGATGATGCCAGCGGCCGTCTGGGTGCTCCAGGTGGGAACCGTGCGCGCGGCTGCAGCAGCCGTGAAGTTCTGGCCCTGAAGGCCGGCTAGGGAAACGGCAGTGATCTGCCCGCCGTCGCTTGAAAGTGCTCGAGCCATGAGAGTCTCCTATTATTTAGCCTTCGAGGGCGAACCAGGTGGTGCCGGTGTAGCAAAAAGCGCAAGAGCCAGCGTTGATGACAGTGCCGCCTGAAATCGCAGCTCCGTTGGAGTCGACGACGGTGAGGTTGTTGCCTCCAACCTCGCTCACAGTGACGTACTTGCTGCGGTTGAGGTGAGCCGGAAGGCCCGTCTCGCAGGACAGGCGAAGGGTCGCGGCGCCCGCGGCTGCGACGATGATGAAGTTGGGGCCGGAGTAGCAGTTCGCTGCTGGGATACTCCCAGCGACGGCCGTGTCTTCACCGTTGATGTTGTAGGTGAGGCCAACGCCGGCGTTGATGGTGGTGACGTTGCGAATCCCGGCCAGTCCTTCGGTACTGAGTCCGTAGTCCGCGGTGGGGGTATGGAGAAGAATTGGCATGAAGTCTCCTTGAGGTTGCCGACAACACTACCGAACCGGCCGGTCGCTGACAACACCCTACCGCAGCAGAAAAGACCCGGCAACGAACTCAGCCCCCTCTGGCGAGTTTCATGAAGTCTTTGTCCATCATGAGCTGGACGGCTTCGCGCCGAGCGACGGCCGAGTTTTCCCATATCCAGAAGATAATGTCCTGGACTGTGAGTCCTTCGGTGGAGAGTTTCTGTAGGAGCTCGGTGTCACCAGATTCGATTGCTCGCTTTACCCGGTTGTCCCATCGGTTCTCTTGTTGTTCTTTTGTCGGGATCGCCATCGCGGATTCGCTTTCTTCCAAGCCTCGTCAAAGAGGCGGCGTTGAATGTGGTCGGGACTCCGGTCGAGATAGTCTCGTACCTGGAGCAGAAAAGGTTTTTTTCGCCCGGAGCGGATCGCGGCGGCCAGCTCGACGAGCCGGGCTTCCGCGTGTACCTCTTCGAGCACTTCGTTGATCACGGCGTAAAAGGCGGGCCCATTTGGGGGCACCGCTACGAGCCGCCGCTGCAGGCGGTCCTTGATCCACTCCCGTGGAGTGCTGCCGTCCCAGGTTCTTCGGCTCAATCGGACATCGCCTCGAGAACAGCCGGGAGCAGCTCTTCGCCGCGCTCCTGGATGGTCTTCGCGAAGGCGTCCGGGTCGTTTTCGCGAAGGCGGGCGATTTCATCCATGATGTCGTTGCCGGATAGGGGGCCGTTCCCGCCGGTGCTGGGCGCGGGAGATCGCGGGCTCCGCACAACCGGAGCCTGGAACTCATCTGGCTCCCAGGCAGGCTCGTCGTCCTCGAACTCCGAGCTGTGCGCGGAAGGGACGGTGAAGGTGGGGTTGTCGTAGGGATCGTAGTCCTCGGCCACCTCCGGGACTGCTTGGCGGGACTGTCCGCCTCGATTCTGGTTTCCACCACCTTGGCTTCCTCCTGGTGATCCCTGCTTGACCTTGTCCATGACGCCCTTGACCAACATGCCGCCCAGCCAGCTTGCCATCTTGTTGTCGGCAGGCTTGTCGGCCTCTCGCTGCGCACGAAGTGCCTTGGTACCCATCATCCCGAGCATCTGTTCGTTGAGCTCGCGCTGGTTCTCGAGAAGGGTGGTGGTGATCTGGGCCTGGATGGTCTGTTGCTCCATGAGGGCTTTCAGGACGCGGTCATTTCGGCGTTCTCCCACGTTGACGATGGCCTCGAAGTGGGGCAGGAAGATGTACTCGCCTTGAGTGGTGCTCAGGCCGCGCACCCGTCCCGGAGAAATGGTGCCAGGGGGCGCGTGGTCGTCGACGTAGAACTCGTCGTCGTCCTCCCGGCTCAGGTCCAGGCGTGGGTTGGCCGTCCTCACTGGGCGGAAGTGGTCGCGCCGCCCACGCCGCCCGTAGCGAGGGGGTCCTTCTTCTTCCTCTTCGTCCCAGACGTCTTCTTCTTCTTCTTCCTCCGGGCCTTCGATGATGACTTTTCGTTGGAGGCTGCGGTAGGTCACGTTGCGGCCTTTGCCCTTGAAGTTCATCCTCACGGTTCCGGTGAAGCCCAGGCCCAGTGCTTCCTCGTAGTTCCGTTGCAGTTCGGCGAGGACTGATTCGGCATGAGGGGGAGGGTCGGAGCCTGGATCGAGCTCGACGGTGAATTGCTGACTCGAGCGGCGCGTCTCGTCTGGCTCTGCTCTGCCTTCGATCACCAGGCGGCACTCGTCGGTGACCGCTCGGCCAATGCTCTCGTCCAATGCGGAGATCACTTCGGAGGCTTCTTCTCCCTGGAAAAGGTCTTCGAGGGCGATGTGGGTTCTAGACATGACTAGCTGTCCTCGCAATCAATTTTGGATGGGTCGAGCCAGGAAAGGCCGTGCGCTTCTGCGAACGCTTTCCTCTCTCGGAAGTCGTTAGGAAGAACGAAGCCCGTCTCCTTGTGTTTGGCACGGACAGCGGAAGAGGCGAAGCCGATGAAGTCGTTGAGCTGCTCCTGGTCGTCGAGATACTGGAGCAGTCCGGCCCACTTGGCTCCGGAGACCGGATAGGGAACCAACTCGTAGCTGCCCGGAGAGCCCTCGACCGAGTAGACGTCGTTGGCGAAGTCCGGGACGTCCACCTGGCCGTACTCGTTGAAGATCCAGTAGCGAGTCTCCAGGGCCGAGAAGCGGCTCTTGGTAAAGGCAAGTAGGCGCAGGCCGGTTCGGTCTACCGCGGCGCGACAGACAACATCGACCTCGTGGGCGATCTCCATGGGGCCGGCAGCTCGGTTGTCTTTGGTGACCTGGAGGACTACGAGGGTGCGGGCGTTGTTTGCCTGGGACCAGGAAACCAGCTCGGAGAGGACGCGCAGTCCATCCATCACGCCGAAGGCAGTCAGGGAATCCACTACCACCTTTTCGGGACGGTTGAAGCGGGCATCGCGGAAGAACCTCTCGACGTCTTCGTAGGTCTTGACTCGGTAGATGGTGGGTACTTTTACTCCGAGCCGGTCGAACATCCTGGCTACGGCAAAAGGCTCCTGCTCGGATGTGATCCAGACCTGGGGGCCGGTGATCGCGGCGAGGGAAGACTTGCCTGCCCCAGGCCCTCCCCAGAGAGCCACTACGCCGCCCGGAAGCCAGGTGAAGTTGTCCCACGGGGGGAGTAACTTCACCCCGGAGAGCTGGCCTGTCTTGGTGGGGCGAACGCAGAGGCTGTCCGTTCCGACGGAGCCGCAGACGGAACAGTTGACCTGGCGCGGAGGGACGCGAGATCCGCAGGATGTGCAGTAGGTGGTTTGTGGCTTCGCGGCGCCCATGAGATCCCCATTCGCGCAAGTTCGCGCGTTCGCGTTTGCAGTCTATAGAACTCGTTTCACTGCTGTCTAGTTTTGACGGGGGAAGTTGCCAGACTGTTTTGGTGAACACATGGTTTTCCGCTCCCGATCTCTGGTTTCCCCTCGTCGTCATGGCCGGCGCATCGTTCGTTGCGGCCGGAACGACGGACCTGCGCGTCGACCCCAGCACCAAAGCCGAAGAGAAGTCGCAGTTCTGGCGCGACCCCAGGCTCTTGGGGGGCGCAGCCGCTGCGGTCGCCGCGCCATTCCTTCCAGGTCGCGCGGGTCATTACGCTCTGTTGAGCTCTCTGGGACTCCTCGGCTCCTACGTCACCACCGAAACCGTGCGCTTGCGCACGTTGCCCTCCCATTCCACCCCCAGCCTTGGCGAGCCCGACGAAGTGTCGGGATATACGCTCGGGCGCTAACCAACCAGGAGAAGACCTCAAATGTCTGACCTCAATTACCTGGACGCGGGATTCGATCCCGACACTGATTTCCTCGGCGCGGACGATGATTTCGACGACGATGATGACTTCGGTGCCGACGACGACGCGGCCATCGCCATGCTCGAAGAGGAAGACGAGGCGTTCCTCGTTGGACTCATTCCCGATGACCAGTACGGTGCCGCTAAGCGCGGACGCAGCCGGGGTGTGAGGCGCGTGGGGCGCAAGCTCCGTGCGGCGCAGCGCAAGCGGGCTCGGGCTGCCAGGGCCGCTCGCAGCGGTCGCTACCCCGGAGCCTCTGGAGCCATGCTCAGGGCCAAGGCCCGTCAGCAGGGCGCACGGATGCAGCGTCTCAAGAAGTCGCTGCGACGCAGCAAGCAGAAGCGGGCCTCTCGGGGCGCCGGAGCTGCGATGCGGGCTCGCCAGGACGGCGCGGGTGATCTCGACTTCCAGGTCGAGTCTCCCCCAGGAGTAGGCCGGCTCGACCGGATGGGCTTCCTGGTCGTCACCCCCCTGATCGGTAACTCGATTGTCGGACAGCCTACTGTCTCGATCCCCGCTGGTACGGCCGCGAACACCCAGGTCGTCCTCCAGACTCCCCAGATCAGCTGGGCCGTCTGCCGGATCGTCGGCCTCGAGATCACTCGGACCATCAATGTCCCTGGTGCTGGCGTCCCGGACGTCTACCAGTTGACCGCCTTCTCAATCGGCGGTGGCGCAAACTTGCTGCTCCAGCAGGGCAATATGGATGTGTCATATTTCGCCTCGGGACTGACCACCAAGGTCGGCCTTCGCGACTATCCGATCCTGCGCAGCCCGAATCAGGCAACGGTGACGGTCAACATCTCTAACGGGATGCCGGCACCGGCTGTGACGACTGCAGGCAACACCCTCCTGGGGATTGACCTGATCGTAGATGTACTCGCAGATGACAACTTTGGTGCGCACCTTCCCGGACCGTACGCCCGTACGGACGCTCTGGTTCGCAAGCCCGTCGGTCGCCGCTAGACCATTCAACCCATTCCCTCCTGGCTTCGGCCAGGGCGGGAGCCGGGTATGACCCCGGTCACAGAGAGAGAGAGAACCAAAATGGCTTACCGAGCCCCTTCCAAGGCGACCTCTGCTGGCGGACTCGAGTTCACTGCAACTCATGCTCCGGCTGGCGTAGGACGTCTCGAATACATTCCCTTCGGACTCGCTGCCGCTGACCCGGCTGCGAACGCGGTGGGAACTCCCTACGCCGTTGCCAATGCTGGCGCCGGCCTGGCGGCGATCAACTTCGTCACACCCCAGATCAGCTGGGCCGTGTGCCGGATCGTCGGTGTCGTTACCACGACTGTCCGCCAGGGCGCCGTCACCGACGTCATCACTGTCACCAACCTGAACGTGGGCGGCGGACCCAACTTGATCTTGAGTGCCAACGGCTCTCGGGTCGAGCTGTACGACGTTGCCAACGAGCGTTTTGCTGGCCTTCGGGACTATCCGATCCTGCGCAGCCCGAACCAATGTTTCCTGACCATCGGCACGGCTTCCGGTGTGGGCGCATTGGTCTACGCAGGCAACAACCTGCTCACGGCGATGCTGGTCGTAGACGTACTCGCAGACGACAACTTCGGTGCGCATTTGCCCGGACCGTACGCCAGGAGCAAGAGCCTGATCCGCAAGCCGGTCGGTCGCCGGTAGGCACCGTCCCAACGCGAGCCTCGTCTCGTCCCGTCCTCTCCAGGGCGGGGCGAGGCAGCTCGCAAAGGGGTTTGTGTGCTTGTTCGGTCCCGACTGACGGCCCAGGAGGCGGTTCCATATCTTCGGGGTCTTGTTGGGTCCGACGAGCACCAGGTGCGTCGAGACATCGCGGCCGGCCAGGAACCATTGGCCGTGACTCGAGGTCTACTGGATGGGAGCCTCCGCTACATCAGACGCGATCCCCGCGAAGAGTGGAAGACTCGCAACCAGGTCTTGGCAGAGGGAGGCGGTGATTGTGAGGATCTCAGCGCAGCAGTCGCAGCCGAGCTCAACGAGGTCTTCTTCGCCGGAGGCTACGGAGCTGAGGCAAATCAGATCCCAGACTTCCCCCGTCCTCCGCGGCCCGTGCGCAACGCCATGCCTTCTGAAGGCTGGGTCCCTACCTCTATTCTCCCTCGCCCACGGTTTGAGGGCGCCCCGAAGGCTGTGCCGGTGGTCTACAAGGCAAAGCCTCACCTGTATCATGTTGTTGTCCATGTCCCTGGAAAGGGCTTTATCGATCCCAGCATGGCTGGGGGAATGAGGAAGATATGACCTTCGAGCAGCTTCTCCTGGACCCCTCTTTTCATGCGCTGGTGGGGTGTTGCTTCCTGCTGACGAGCGCCGTGAAGAAGGCCCTCGCGAAAGCGGCCCCGGACCTGCGCAGTCATGCCGTGACCAAGCTGGGCCTGGTGGTCATTCCTTTTGTCGTGGGGGCGCCGCTCGGACTTCTTTTCTTTTCTGGAGCTTCGACTGGGGATGCCCTGCTAGCCGGGGCTGCCTGTGGATTGCCCGCGGTAGCTGGCTACGGCGCCCTCAAACAATTCCACCAGATCCCAGGTCTTCCTGGGGTGGTAACTTCTGTCCTGGGCGCCCTTCTTCAACGTCCCACCTCTATCGCTGGTGGGGCCTCTGAGGGGAGTGACTCAGCCGCGGATTCGTTGTAGCATCCCTCAGACTGGAGAGCAGACATGTTCGGACGACGCATGAGACTTCGCAGGCCCCGCAGACGCGGTCGCCGAGCTGTGCCGTTCCTGCCCGCGGCCACTGGAGTCGAGGGACTCTACGAGGACGAGCCCTACCGGGGCTTTGGACCGACCCGAGAAGGGGAGCAGACCGAGATGTTTTCGGCAGAGGATATTGCGCCCGGTGGACGCCTTTATCCCTACGACAAAATCCTCACGGTGGTGGACCGTCCCGTACTCAACCGAAGGCAGTTCATCCGCCGCTACAAGTCCGAGCTCAAGCAAGCCTACGACGCGGCCTGTGGTCGGCTCCGAGCTATGGGTCGCGACTGTCCCAACTATGCGCAACTGGCGCGTCTCACTCACGAGATGTACCGCGAGCATCGTGCAGCCGGCAGTAACAAGCCGGTCCTGCACATCATCTACGAAGCCTCTGTGGCTGCCTGGGACCCGAACCAGCCCCAGGAGATCATGCTGCGCCGCATGGAGAAGTCCTGGGACGAGTTTCGGGATGAGTACAAAGACCTGATCAACCTGGCCCGCGCAGACGGCAACAGCCCCGCTTTCGGTAAGGCGGCCAGTGTCGCCTTCAAGGCTTACAAGGCCGAGCCGGATCGCACCAAGGCCCTCGAAGCTGCGCGTATCGCCATTCTGGAAATACCACCGAAACGGAGGAAGACCGTGTCCAAGAAGCCCACTAGAAGCAAGCCCAAGGGCAGAAAGCCGGCCAAGCCGCCGAAGATGTCCAAGGCCAAACGGGCGGCGATGCGCAAGCCTCCAGGAGCCAAATGCACTAGCGCGACTGGGCGCAAGGCGGCCGAACAGCAGCTCGAAGGGGTCAGCGCGGCCCGACTCAAGGAGATCGTTCCCGACGAGTCTAAGGACGTTGTCCTCTATCGTCTCCAGGCCGAAATGAGCACCGCCGGCAAGCGCCGGCCGCGCGTCGTCTCCATGCTCAAGCGGGCTCTCAAGGCCAAGGGTCTGGAGAAGCTACCCTCCAAGTTCGACAAGGCGGTCGGGAAGAAGACCAAGCCCAAGACCAAGCCCAAGACCAAGGCGAAGGGCAGGACCAAGCCCAAGACGAAGCCCAAGACGAAGCCAAAGGGCAAGCGGCGCTACGCTGTGACAGGCAAGTCTTCGGTCCAGGCGCGAGCCACCTTCGTCAAGAAGAACAAGGCGACCATCAGCGCCGCGGTCAAGAAAGCCTCCAAGGAGGTTGGTAAGACCGTCAACTGGATTTCGGCTGCCAACGTCGCGTTCAAGAAGTGCGCAACCATGACCGCTGCCAAGTGCAAGACCGAGATCCCCAAGGCGATCATGGCCGGCTCCAAGGCTGGCAAGATCGCACTGGCTGGCGCGAGCAAGCGGAAGAAGTCCAAGCCCAGGAGCAAGCCGAAGACCGCTGCCAAGAGGACCGCCGCCAAGAAGACCAAGCCCAAGAGCAAGCCGAAGACGGCGGCCAAGCGCACTGCCGCTAAGCCGAAGTCCAAGCCGCTCAAGAAGGCCGAAGCAAAGGCGAAGCGGGCCAAGGGCAAGATCAAGACCGACGAGAAGAATCTCAAGAAGGCCAGGGCAGCTCGCGACAAGGCTCCGGCCGCGAAGAAGCCCGGCAAGCGCAAGGTGGTCGCCAGGGTGGAGGCGAAGCTCAAGAAGGACAAGAAGGAGCTGGCCGCCGCGAAGAAGAGCATTACCAAGGCCAAGGCCAAGGCGACGAAGACCAAGCCCAAGACGAAGCCCCCCACCAAGACAAGGAGCACTACCACCCGATCCAGGGCGGGCAAGAGCACCTTCAAGGTGAAGGGCAATATCACGGTTTCGGCTTGAACTTCCCGTGGGCCGCCCGCTGCGCGTGTGGCTCCGAAAGAGCCCGACTGACCTGACTGCTCTGGGAGCGGTGCTCTCGTCTCTGGATCTGCATCCGGCAGACAAGAGGCGAGTGGAGATGTGTCGTCGCACGGCGGACTTCCGGGGGAGCGACCCAGACAAGATCGCCCTGATCGCCTGTGTCGAGGACCTGGACCGTCGTTACAACTTCTCTCGGCCCGATCACAGCTCTCGAGTAAGAGAGATCCGCGCCCAGCTAAAGCCAGCTCGCGGTCCTGGTGTGGAGGGCGTGTTTGGCGTCTTCCGGCGCGGGGATCTGGTGTCGAAGGTGGACTGGAGGGCCCCAGACAAGCCCAAGAATATCCTGGATGGAGTCTTCCTGGAGGCCGAGCCTTCCAGTGAACACGCGAAATCCTACGGGCGCATGGGGGCTGTGCATGTTCTCGGCGATGAGCAACTGGACCGGTGGTTCCTCAGCGACATGCGTCACGGCCGCGACTTAGGCAGACCCTGGTAGTTTGGAGTAGAGTTTCGACATGAAATTGGCCCTTCCCACCTTCCTGGCAAACATAAACCCCTTCGTGGCGGGGGGCGCCCTGCTGGCGGCTGCGGCGATGCTCATGTTCCCACGGAGCGCCAGCGCCTCGCTGATGCGCCGTGGAAAAGTAGGCAAGCGCGAGGTGGACCTCTCGCGTCGCGCCGGTGTTCCCATCGCGGTACTTCGCGCAATCGCTCAAAAGGAGTCCACGGAGGCTCCCCCGCCCATTGAGGGGTGGCCGAAGGGCAAAGGCGTCGGAAAGGCCCACCAGTGGGGCGGGCCAAAAGTGATGCGCTTCGAGCCGCACGTTTTCAATCGCAAAGTGTCGTCTTCCAAGCAGATGCCTTCGAGCGGGGGAACCAGCGCCTCTTATGTCAAATCTGAGACTCGCTGGAACGCCTTTCGCGAGGCCCTGAAGCGAGATCCACGAGCCGCAGTGGAATCTAGTTCTTGGGGTCGCTTTCAGGTCATGGGGAGCAACTTCCTCAAGAAGCTCTACGGCAACGACCCAAACCGCTTCGTCAACGCCTGGCTGGACGCCGACTGGAACGAGGTTGAAGACATGAGTGACGCCTACCTTACCGAGTGGTTCGTGAAGCGGCCCAAGACTCAGAAGTACGCGAACATGCCTATGGAGAAGAGGGTTCGCTACGGCAAGAAAGACCGCCGTGTGGTCGACGTGCTGGCTCGGCACTACAACGGCTCCTACAGCTACGCGCAGGACGAGCGTCGCAAGGACGGCAGCATCAAGCCCGGACTCATGAGCACATACCGCAACCAGGTTGCGAAGGGTGCCCCCACCACAATGGTGTGACATGCAGCTCTCTCGCCCCCTCTTGCTCGGCCTGGGTGCCGCCCTACTCGGTGCTGCCGCTTTGTGGCTGCGACCCAAGACCTACAAGCGAATCCTCCTGGTCGGCGACTCTCAGCTCGACGGAAGCTACACGCTCGGCGGCCGGCTCGCGGAGCTCTTGCGCAAGCGGGGATTTACGGTTCAGCTCCTGGCGCGTTATGGCAAGGGCGCGGCGACCGGCGGGAGCTACTTCCTTGCCGAGCGCCTCCCCTCCGCGCTCAAGTCCTTCAAACCCGACCTGGTGGTGGTGTCCCTTGGAGGAAACGACGCGAGTAGGCATCACCCCTCCAGCAAGAGAGCCGCCTACCAAAAGATCATCCGCGCCTGGGCGAAGCTCATCCAGGCCAGCGGCGCCGACCTGATCTGGTTCACTCCAAGCACTGCGGATAACCGCGCCTACGAAGCGAAAAGACAGAAGATCCGAGAACACCTGCGCTCGGCGCTCGAGCCGATGGGGGTCACGGTGTACGACCACAGTGATCTCACCAGGGACATTCCCAGGCGAAAGCTATCGAGTACCGGCGCTGCGGACGGGGTTCACTTCAATCGCCCCGAATACGAGCGGTGGGCCAAGCGCGTAAACGAGGGTCCGCTGGCTTCTCTTAGGCTGGGCTGATGATTGCCCTGATCCTTCCAGCTCGTCTTCGATCTCGCGTCAGGTCGCCTCGAGTCGCCGGGGTGATCCCGTATCACTATGACCCCAGCCGGAACACCTTCCGGGGAGAGACTGGGCTCGCCGGCCGCCCCGAAGCCCAGGTATGGGTCTGGGCCTTCAAGAAGGGGGAGGCCCGCCGCTATGTGGGGCGCTTTTCTCGACCGGATCACCGACTGCCGCAGGGAGATCACTTGCTGGTGGGAAAACGGCACCTGAACCCGCTGCGGGTGCCAGCGTGGCGGGGTTACCTTGCGCGTTACCTTTTTCAGGTGATAAAGTCCGGCGATGCCAGTGCCAAACACTCAGTATGCAAGGCGCCTCTCCAAGCTCAGCCAGCCAGCTCTCCTGGTGGACATTGTCTACATCGAGGGGAAGGGCTTCTGCATGGACTTCGAGGACCCGATCCTCCTGGCAGAGGGACAGATTGACGCGCTGAAAGCTCTCAAGACTCAACTAGAGGATGTCGAGGTTGCGGTCCAGGACGTCTCCCGCCAGGAGGCCAAGGCTCGCTGGATGCGCGGGGTCCGCTCGGCCCTGGACCTCACTACATTCGTTTCGGCGCTGCTCCCGTCGAAAGACGAGTAGCCTCCCTCGCCCGGCGCGGCCTTCCTTGATACTGTTCCAGCATGCGTTCCGGTAGGCGGGCAGTACGACTTCGATCCACCGAGCAGGCCAAGCGTTGGCTGGTAGAGAGGTACGCCAAGAAGTACCCAGACGTTGTGTCCCTCACTCTGTTCCTGATGCGCTCCGCCGATGGCTGGTCCCGTCGCGTAGGTGTGGATCAAGTCTTCGTACGCCCCACAGTCGATCAAGAGCGGAGCTTGCAAGATCACCTGGACGATCTAACAGAGATCCCCTGGCAGGCGCTGCCGCTGGTTCCCTGGCTGGCAAACCGCTTGCGCAAGGGGGGCGATAAAAACCCACCCATCGAACTCTTTTACAGTGTCCTTACGGAGCTGGATCTGACGGACGCTGAGCGGCGGAAGTTGGAGCGCATATGGCGCCCCTACGAGGAGTCCCTGAACTGGGTGGTGCCCGAGGAAGGGCGGGTAGCTACAGGTCCAACCGCAGCGCGAAAGCTGGAACTCTCGTTCATGCCCCAGACGGCGCGAGTGTTGGGATGGGATCGGGTGAACAAAATACGCGCTCGCGCTTCAATCCAGGGGCTTAATCGACACAGCTTGAGCGATATGGGCGATTGGGTCCGTTCCCAGAATCCCGATATGGGAAGACTGTCCATTGGTGAGGCGCTGACGGGTTCCAGGATTTGGCATGACGATCTGGCTCTCGGCAAGAGCCCGCCTCTAGGCTCAAGGGATCAAGGTCAAGTCGTAGTTCGCCTGCCAAAGAGGTGGACTTGGCAACGCCTTGGTGCGGACCTTCTCGAGGCTGAGGGCAACGCGATGGGTCACTGCATTGGAGGTGACTCCTACGTCCACATGGCGGAGCGGGGCGAGGCTTCTTTCTATTCTCTGCGCGACGCGAAGGGCCAACCTCATATCACCGTGGAGGTGAGCACCATCAGCCAGGAGGTACTGGACCGCCTCGATACGGAGTGGGGCGACGCCTTCCAGCATGACGATGACTATACATATCTCACCCTGGACCCGAGCAAACCCGAAGAATTGGCCGAGATCAAGGGCCTCAAGGGTTACGAGAGCTTTCTGCGCGAGTGGGGCGATGAAGAAGAAGCTCTCACCTACCTCCAGCACATGCACGACGAGGGACATTGGTCCGGCGAGGGTAGATTCGTGCCACCTGGCGACCACACGGGTCTGTGGCAAGACAGTATCGCCAGCTTGTCCGGCCGAGAGAACGCCCGGCCCCACAAGAAGTACAGCTCTGCGATCACCAGTCTGGTGGAGCTCCTTGCGAAGGCCAAACCGGGGCACTGGCGGAGGGAAGGGCTCCTGGCAGATGCTGGGGCTGCGGAGAGCTATCTGACTGTGAAAGACAAGGTCAGGCTTTTCGGTAGAGCGCAGACGAAAGGCCGTTAGGACTACAGCGTCCCGGAGAGGACGGCTGCATCTACCTCGTCGTCAGTCATGTTGCTGGCCCGCCTTCTCATTCCAGCATCGAACTGGGACTCCAGCAGCTCCCGGTTGTCCCGGAGTATGGAGCGCAGGAAGTTGCGATGCTCGGCCACTCTTTCTGCGTAGGCAGCCCACTTTGGGTCCTCTGCGGCGGCATCCATGAGCGCCTCTTCCAGGCGGCTCTCGAGCAGCTTCGTGGCGAGGCAGGCGACGATTCGCTGGAGCTTCTTCCGCGTGGGTTTCTTTGCCTTCACGGGACTAGCACTTGATCATGGCGTCGAGGATCAGGGAGAACACGATGATGGCGATGAACACCCGCATAAACCGGGGCGGCTCTCGGTCCTCTTGCTTCATGCTGCCGGCTCTGTCACTTGCAGGGTCACCTGTTCGACGTCGATCACTTCGCTGAACGCCCAGGGCCCCTGAGTCGCCAGCTTCCACTCGGAGTCTACCGTAGGGACGGCCAGATCGCGGATCGCGTCCTTCCAGGTTTCGGAGGGCACCGACTGACTCAGCTTGTCCAGGTGGGCTTCCCACTCAACGCAGCTTCGGTTGTAGAGAAGGGCGGTCGCGTTTCTGGACTTGAGTTCTTCGTCGATCTGTTCCATGAGAGCGTGGATAGATACTTCGGAGTCGTCCAGCGACTCGGCCTGTAGGTGCATGTTGTGCAGCAAGTCTGCGGTGCGAAGGATTTCTTCCTGAGATAGCTGTTTCATGTGTTCCTCAACCAAAAAGGGGGCGACCCGAAGGCCGCCCCCAGAAAGGGTCAGCGGCTCCGGCCCGGCTAGATGCCGAGCGCGTCGTCGAGGTCGCCGTCGCCCGCGGTACTCGCGGATTCCAGGCGGGCGGCGCTCTCGTTGGCCTTGGCGGTCATTTCGGCCAGAAGGTCGCCGAACTCTGCGCGAACGCGGGTGCCGGTAACGTCACCCTTGAGGGGGTTGACGAAGCGGACGCGCGAGTACTTGGAGTCGTCGCCTTCGGGCTCGAGAATGAGCTCCACGGGGTTGGCGGTCTGAACCATCGAGGCGAGCCACTCGGAGACGGTGTCCAGCGAGGCGAGCGGAGCGGTGTAGCCCATCGCCTTGCAGGTGCCGGCGAAGACGCTCTTCGCCTTGTCGTCTGAGGAGGTTCCCTCGATGAAGTAGTCCTGGCGGATCACGGTGCCTTTGCCGTTGGTGCCGACCAGTCCCCACTGAATGGAAATGGACTTGCCGTCCACGACCTTGCCGGAGGGGGTGTTGATCCCCTCCTTGTAGTCAGCGCGAACGGGAATTGCGGTTGCGGGAGCATTGACGTCAATGCGCGAAGGGGTCTTGTACTCATTGGGATCGAAAAACACGGTATCTCCTAGATTTCTCAGTTGTCTGTAGTTGTCTGTGGTTTGGAGCCGCTGACGAAGAGACAGTACTCCCGCGGATTCGCGTTGGTCAAGAGCCTAAATGCCGATTTGTTGAATCTGGCATTTTTTCTCGTTCAGCCCTTCCCAACGGAGCGTGGATCAGAGCATATTGGTTGAGCTTCGACTTGTCCCTGGCTCGGGACAGAAATATGGCAGAGAGGGGAAGAGGTGGCAGTCGTTCAAGCGGCGCAGTATGACGTTATCTTCGACAAGGAATACCTGACGGCAGTCCATGGATCAATAGCCATGGCCGTCGCGGATTTTGCCCGTGCGTGGGCGACGAGATGGCAGCTCAAGAACCGAAATCCCGGCGAGATCGAGGTACGCCTCGCTTTCCTCACTGGCGACACCCTCAATCTACGCTTCCAGGGACGCCAGATCATCGACTCCCTTCTCCAGGGCAACTACGCGCCTCTGGAGCGAGCCCTCAAGCGGGCCGGTCTGTCAGCCGGCGACCAGCTTGCCTCCTGGGCTGGTGGCCCTCTCCTGGGTGTGCAGCTCGCGGTTCCGACCCTGGTCGCTCTCTCTCAGGAAGAGTATGCAGCGGGTCTTCGCGTTCGTACCAAGCCCTTCCACAAGTACACCAACAAGAGCCACATGCAGGACTTCCGGGCTACGTCGCGCCTGATGGCCGAGCGCCGCGCCGCCGAAGGGCCTCAAGAGGCGTTCGAGCAGGCTCGAAGGCTGGCGGCCCGCACTGGCGAAGCGGTCCCTACCGGGCTCACCGTAGCAGGGCGCCCGCTCAGGGTGGTCGAGGTGCCCGGCGCCAGGGTGACTCGCGTAGTACGCCCAAGCGGGGCGAGCGTGGAGGTAGTTCGCGGGCCAGGTGGCAGGTTCCGTTCCTACTTCGACGACCAAACGAAAGCAGCGATCTACCAGGACGCTCGCGACCGCGGATTCTCCCGCGTGGCGCGAGAGCTGGGGATTCCCAGATCCACCATCTACGAGTGGAAGCCTTGATACCTTGCGCCTCACAGGCAAAGAATCCATATACGGGCTTGGCCTCGAAGAGGACGGTCGCCGTTTTCTCACGGGCGACGGCGAGATTCTGACGGATGCTCCCCATGATGCTGTCTGGAAAGGGGCCTACATCGGAGCGGCAGAGCGCACCATCCGGGCAGCCTTCCGCCAAGCCGCCCGCAAGGGCTGGCGAGGGGTCGCTCTAGGAACCCGGAAGCGCGGAGTCCGCAGCTTTACCCTCGAGGCTGGCCGCCACAGGATCAACTACGTCAACCCAAGCGGTTGGGGCGAGAACATCGAACACCCGGCCCTCATCCAGGAGCGCCTGCGAGACTGCCAGTCCTGGTGCAACCTGATCGGATGGGCGTGGCGCCCTACCGCTGCGGCGTGGCTCATGGGCCTCTATCGCCGGGAAGGCACGAAGAACGCGAGTCTGGGCCTCCCCGATTTTCAGGTCCGGGAGTT
The DNA here is from genome assembly GCA_002686195.1 of Candidatus Pacearchaeota archaeon. The sequence continues at coordinate 20,110 of NZAS01000169.1, forward strand.
TGAGGGGGTCTGCCGCCAGATCCCGCCTGCCTATCGCCCGATGGTGATCCGCAGCTACATGGGCGGCCCCATCGTCGTCGCCAGCGGCGAGCTGGAGCCGTGCGTGAGTTGGGACCGCATCCGCGCCTACTCCAACTCGATGAAGCGACAGCTTCCTGTAGGTGCTCCGGTGGCGGCCAAGTGGCTTCGCTGGGATCGCCTCCGCGACGGCATGGCTGTCCTCGATGCGACGGTGCGCGTTCGCCGCGATCTTCACCTTCCGCCGCTGCCTGTCCGAATGGCCGGCAACGCCATCGTCTACCCGACAGGCACCTTTCGCGGAACCTGGACCAACCTCGATCTGGATGGACTGGAGCGGCGCGGTGACGGCGAGGTCTTGAAGGTACACGATGCCTGTGTGTTCAATACCGCTCCCGTTCTGGGCTCCCTCTTGGAGCAGTTGGACAACTGGGAGCAGGCCGGCTTTCGTTGGGCGAAGTTCTGTGCCAACGCCTTCGGCGGAAAGTGGGCGCAACACCACAACGAGAAGTGCTACGTCGGCTACAGCGAGGAAGAGATCCGGTCCCTGAAAGGCAACGCAGACGCGACCCTGCACCAGGACGAGGGCATGACCTGGGTGGTGGCGAAGGACAACCTGTTCGACAAGCGTCTGCCGATTTATCGGCCCGACCGGAGCAGCTTCATCGTCGCTCGCAATCGTGTCGAGGTATTCGACGCTGTCCGACGCTTGCGTCCAGGCTCCGTGGCAGCTCTCCATGTAGATGCGATCTGGACCGACGACCGGCGCGGAGATCCCGGTCCATCCTGGCGAAAGGAAGGCGACTTCACTCGCTCTCGCCACTACGGCCCAGGCGTCTACGTCGAGTACGGAGAGGGGGGCAAGGTGGGGCACTCCGGGATGGAAGGCGATCCCTCCGCTTCGGATGTCGAGAGACTCATGCGCTCGATCTCGTCCACCTATCGTCACGCTGGCACCTTGTCCTCACGCAACTGGAGCGCCGATCCGGCACTGCATGCAGCGGCCCGCTCGACCCCTCTGGACGCCCAGGCTATTGACCTGCCACGCCATGTGGATACGACTGTTCCCGTTGTCGATCTTTGGTCCGAGAACTGGTCTTTCGGTGGTTATCCCACTCCCTACGGAGATTTCTGGTGCGACTCCTGGGCCAGAATACCGCGAGCGAGTTGACAGGGTTTTTATCAGGTGAAAAACTGCCGCCATGATGGAACTGGCCGATGCCATGTCCGAGCTCGCTCTGCCTCAGTGGCTGACGTCGTCTTCCTGCGCTGTCTGCGGAGGCTTGCGAGAGGATCTCGCTGCGCCCTATTCCCAACAAGACTTTCGCGCTCTGGCGGTGATCTTGACCGACGATTCTTCCTGCGGCTCCGCAGCTCTTGCGGCCTGCCTCGAGCAGAAGGCTACTCAGCGTTCCTGGGTGGAGGCGCATCGCTTGTGCGCACTGGTGTGTCAGGCTTGCGACTCGACCGTTCCGAGACTGGTGGAGTCCAACGGGCTCCTGGTGTCGAGGAAGGTTGGTCGCCGACAAGACGGACCTTTCCGCGGACGCTTTCGTGATTACCTTCGCTGCCCCGAGTGCAAATCCCACGTTCCTGTGGGCGCGGACTCGCCAACGCCTCCAGTCGTGCTCCCTCGTCTGCGGGGAGTGGCCTGGTGTGGAGTCGGCCTTTCGTGTCAGGGAGATTGCCTTACAACCAACTGGAGTAAAACAACATGCCAACAATGATCATTGAGGGCGGCCGACCCGCCCCGCAGGGACACCGGGAGCGTCCGGTCTGCCTTATTTATCTCAGCGAGATCCCCGCCCCTGTGGACATCGGGACTCGTTACTTCAACGCTGTTGCCATCGAGCCCAACTCAAAGGCGGTGGTGGGAGGCATCCCAGGCGGTGTCCTCAGCGTGATCAGCAACTGCCCCACCAGTGCCGTGCAGGGCTGCTACGTCAACGTGCGGGCTTTCGGCTGGCAACCTCAGCCAGCTCGCAACAGCCGGCTGCCGGTGGACAAGATCAAGAGAGCTACGCCGGGTTCTCAGGTTTGGCCGATGGCCGAGGTCATGCAACACCTCATGGCGATCCAGGCCGTCAACGTCAACCCGGAGGGGCTGCCCGAGTGGATGCAGTTGGTGGGGAGCAGCGGCAAGCTGTTCCGCCCGTGCGGCACCGCCGTGGGCCCGAGAGGGGCTTGCATCGGAGAGCCGTGCCCCGAGGGCCCCTGTGGGCTGAACCAGGGCGGCTCGTGCGTCTGGAGCGACAAGCGAAAGCGCGACGCGGCTCCTCTCGAGGCGCTCCCCCCCGAGCAGCCCCCGGCCCCACCGTTCTCGGAGCCTCACAAGCAGCAGGTTGATCCGGCTGAGTTCGGTGATCTCGCCGAGGCACCCGACAACGGCGCCCCGAAGCGAAACTCCAAGGGCCAATACGCGAAGAAGAAGAAGGGCCAGCCCGACAAGGGTGCTGATGTCTGAGACTCCGCGCCTCTACATGGCCCGGCGACGACCGGGAGAGGCTCACTGGCACCTGGTGCTTGTCTTTTCTGAGGGAACGCCGGTCGGGGTGCGTTACGCTTCCAGGGATCAGTTGTACCGAGGCGCTCGTCGCATCTTGCGGCGCGTGGGAGCTGGCCGGCCGCCTCTCAGCAACGTGCGGAAGGCGAATCGTTGTGGAGGCGACGTCTGGCTCGGCAGGCTCGGACGGAGATTGGACTGCGTTGAATTGGTACGCCCTTCTTGAGATTGGTCGCGACGCCTCAGACCAGGAGGTAAAGGCGGCCTATCGGCGGCTGGCTCGCGTTCATCATCCTGACCGAAATCCTGGCGACCATGAGGCCGCCGAACGGTTCAAGCGGATAGCCGAAGCCTACCAGGGACTTTCCGATCCCTTCCGGCGCATGCGCCACGATATTGATCTACGGGCGCGAGAAGAAGCTGTGCGCCACCGAGCGTCCCAGATGGAGGATCTGGCCGCGGCTCACATGGCCTGGGAGCTCAGGCGCGAGATGGCGAGCCACCCTCGCGTCCATCCCCGCAGCTCAGACCCCACGGTTCCGGGTTGGTACCAGGTCGGCCCGCAAGGCGAGTATTGGCAGCCCAACCCGTTCTACGGGCGACCCACCACCACTTCCTATTATCGCTATGAGGGCTACGAGGTTCATCCCGAAATGGACGCCCGACCCACCGAGTCCAACGAGCGCATCGACGGGATAGCCGCCGTCGCCTTCGACATCCTTGAGCTTTGGTTCGGGAAGAGGTGAAGGGGGCAACCCCGGCGCACATCGGGGAAGGAGGAATATGTACGCCGGGGCACCCGTGCTTCGACCTGACGACCCTACCCTTTCACTTGAAAACGCGCAACCGCTGGTAGCTGTCATATTTAGGTCCGGTCCTGTCTTTTTCACATGAAAAAAACGTGATAGGGTTGCTCTGCTTTCGACAACCGCTCAGGGGAACTAAATGCCTTACGCCAAAATCTGCATCGCGGGCCACAGCGGCTCGGGCAAGACCTTCACCGCGGCCAAGGCGCCGTATCCTTTCTTCCTTCTGTTCGAGCCGCAAGGCGAGCTCAGTGCCAAGGCGGGTTCCGCCGCTGCGGGGGAAGAGCCGACGCATGTAGGAGTGCGTCGATGTTCCCTGGACCTTGAGGGTCTTCAGTCCTCCCTCGATTTCATCCACAAGCTCGACAATCCCTCGAGTGAGAATCTTCCCCTGGACCCCCGGACTACCATCGTGATCGACTCCCTATCGGCTGTCCAGCAGGCGTGTATGCGGGAGATCGCCAAGAGCAAAGCGAGCAAGCGGGTCAATCACGGCTTGATCAGGGCTCTCAACCAGGACGACTGGGACCTTGCGAATCGCTGGCTGCTTCACTGGCTCGATCAGGTCCTCGCGGTGGACTACAACGTGATCGTCTTGGTCCACGCTCGGAGGCCAGAGCGCAAGTCTGGGGGCAAGATCGTGCTCGAGCCCAGACTGGAGGGGCAACGTATAAACGACTTCCTTCACCAGCGTTTCACGGCTGTGGGGATGCTTCACCGGATCTTTGACCGGGCGACCCAGACCACTCAGAGGGTGGTGGTCTTCGATCCTGTGGCTGAGGTCGACGGGCGCATCTGTCTCGGCAAGCCTGGGCCTGGACTGCGACCGGTAGAGCATGCCGAGCCGGCCTGGTGGATTGAGACGATGCAGCTCGCTATGACCGGGCAACCTTCTCCACATCCTGCTCCTGATTTGAGGCCGCCCCTTCCCGCCTCTTCACCCGTGAGGCTCGCATGAATCTTTTTGATCACCCCTTCATCGTCGTTGACTGCGAAACCACCGGGATCACCGGCAAGCCGGACGGATTCGTTGCTCACGTTGTCGAGATCGGCGCTTGCGTAGTCACCGAGACGGGCGAGGTACTGGACTCGCTGGCCTTCTTCGTGCGCCAGTCTCCCGAGGTCCTCGACGACCCGAGGGCGGCTAGAGCTTTCGAGATCACCGGGATTGACCGTCAGCAGGTTGTCCGCGACGGCCTCCCTTTGGAGATTGCCTCCAAGGTCTTCGCCCTGTGGGTCGCGGCTCACCGAAACCTTCACAACGCCAGTGAGATCCGGGCGTTCAATCAAGCTTTTGACTTCGTCTTCCTCCGCGCCCCCGAGTGGAACACGTTCTCCCGCGCAAGGGTAGGGGAGGGGGAGTGCCTGATGTTGGCAGCTATGGAGATCATGGGGCCGGCAGGCGCTCTCCCTCCTGCGCCGCGGTGGGCCCAGGACAAGGGCCAGCCCTGGAAGTGGCCGCGGGTGGCGGAGGCGGTGGCCTTCTTCAACGGCAAGGGTCACGATATTGCGTGGGGGGCAAACTCAGCTCACCGGGCGTTGGAGGACTGTCTCAAGGAAGCGGCCCTGGCGGTGGCTATCGAGAAGGAGAGGTTCGCCGCTCGGCAGCAGCTCCACCTTCCCCTGGAGGTGGGCGATGAAGCGCGATAGGTTTGAGAAGGTACTCAATCTCGCCCGCAAATCCAAAGACGGAGAGCGCGACTCAGCCTGGGCGAAGGTCAGGGATGCTTACCGCAAGGCTGATGATATGGCCCAGGCGGCCCTTGACCACCTGATCGCTCCGGGTGAGTGGCGCGACATCCTGAGCGAGACGACCCCAGGATCTGGCGACTGGGCGACCTCTAGCGGAGAGCGGCCCGATTGCCGCACCTGTCGGTTCGCCGATCTGGAGAGCGATCTCTGTCGACGCACCGCCCCAAGCGCCCTTGTGGCTCGAGAAGAGCTGCACCAGGGATTTCCCAACATCTTTCCCGGCTCCGACTGGTGCTGGGAGTGGAGTAGCGGTGTTGGAGTCATTGAAAGCGCCTTGATTGATATTGCGGATGCCATAGAAGGGTCGCGGCGGGTCCAGTGATCACTCTGACTAGCGACCAGGAGAGTTCGCTCCAGACCGTCGAAGACCGCCTCGCCAACCACGAACGCCTCACCGTGCTGGCTGGCCCTGCCGGCACCGGCAAGACCACCTTGATAAGAGAAATCCTGCGCCGTCTGGACCGCCGCTACGCCTTCTCCTTCCTGGCACCCACAGGCAAGGCCGCCCAGCGTCTACACGAAGTGACAGGTCGTCCTGCATCAACGCTTCACTCGGTCATTTACGGGAGGGTGAGCGGGCATCGCAAGGACGGCTCCCCAATCTTCGAGAAGATCCCGGAAGGCTCGGCGTCTGTAGGGCAGGTCGCTGTGCTTGACGAGTCGTCCATGATTTCCACCCGCCTCGCCGAGGATGCGCTCGAGGCGATCCCGCCACATGTTCGCGTCCTGGCGGTGGGCGACCCCTTCCAGCTACGCCCCGTCGGAAAGAACAGCGACGGGGGATTCGAGGAACAATGCGGCTTCGACCTGGGGAAGCCCGATGCGTCGCTGACTCAGGTCCACCGTCAGGCCCTCGAGTCGCCGGTACTGGCTCTGGCGACTCAGATTCGCGAGCGCCGTGAGCGCCCCTATCCACCCGACTTCACCGACGCCACGCTCCAGTGTCTCTCGGCTTCGCTCGATCAGGTCGCACAGCTTCTTGCCAAGCTGGAGGCTTTGCGTGAGGACTGGGTCTGCCTGGTTCATTCCCATGCCGCCCGCCGCGCGATCAGCGCGGCTACTCGCTCAGCCCTTGGCTTTGGCCCCGTCTCCAGCGGACCCGCTCCCGGCGAAAAACTCTGGGTGCGGCGTAACTGCCCGGAGCTCGGCCTCTACAACGGCAACATCGTCCGGGCCGTGCGGGCTTTCCGCCTCACTGACGGGGAGGACCTGGGTGCGATGCAGCACCGGCCGGTCGGTGCTTACCAGAGATCGGCGCGGAAGTTCAGCGCCCACGACCTTTCGCTGTTCACCATGAGTCTGGACGGAGTCGAGCCCGCAGCCCTGCTTCCTTCCGCTGCCTGGGAGCAGGACCGCCGTCTCAACAAGGAGGAAAACAGTCACTACTTTCGGGCCATGAAGGCCACCTTTGGGGCGCAGGCTTTTCGGCGTCTTCTCGAAGCCTCTCCGGGCTATGCGATCACTACTCACGCCGCACAGGGCAGTCAGTGGAAGCGTGTCATAGTGATCGACACAGGCACTCGCGATCCGCGCTGGTGGTACACCGCCGTCACGAGAGCAACTGAGCGCGTAGTGGTGGTGCAACTGCGCGATTGGAAGAAATGAACTGGCCCCGCTATCCCGCAGACCGCCTTGCGCAGGCTCGCGCCGCCGCTCAGAGCGGTCGCGTCGTTCTCCAGGAGAGTTTCTGCCGAGGCATGGCAGGTTGGCTCCTTGGCCCCGACTCCAGCACCCTCGCTACTGCCGCCAAGTCGGCGGGGATCGCGTCCTTTGTCAGTCGTCATCCAGGTGACGGCAGGGGCTGCATCGAACTCTATGGCGACGAGCTTGGGAAGGCTTACAGTCGCGCTGGTCCTCAAGAGAAGCGTCCGGCTTCCTGGTCCTTGTTTACGTCGTCACAAGAGCTCGATGCTGTCAAACACGCTCTCGATGGTGGCGTTGCTGTGTGGATAGACTCCAGCACCGAGGCTCCCCGCTGGCTTCTCCTGGGTTCCACCGAAGGGATGGTCCGTCAGGCCAGGGATACCGTGAAGGCTCGGGGCACCGTCGCGCAGCGTCCTCCGGCCTGGGCGATCTTGCTGGACCGGGCTTCCTTCGACCGAGCGCGATCTCGCTGTCTCAGTGAGGCCAACCTCTCGCTGGCCCGCGCCGGAACTCTGGGAGTCGTCGCTCCGGTGCGTCGTCCGGTGATGGCCTTTGAGGCTTCCGGGCCGCTGGTTCTCGAGCGGCTCCGGCAAGCCGTAGCTACCTATCTCCAGCGGGGGCGCCCAGAGGTCATTTCCTTGCCCGTGACCGCTTGGACGGTGTCGGTGGTGCTCGGCATGTCGTTCTCGTCCAACATGCTGGAGGGGGCTCGCTTCCGGCTCCACCTTCCTGGCCCGTGGAGCGACTATGGGCGCACCTGGGTCGACCAGGAGCTGCGCGACGACTACTCCTTCTTCACTGGTTACATCTGCGCGGACCCCCTTGTCACTCTTGCTATGGCTATGGATCTGGGACCGGCCAACGGCTTCGAGATCAGCGAGCACGGAAGCTACGAGGATGCAGTGAGCGCAGCCACTCAGGAGGTCGAGTCTCTCCTGGTAGCCGGCCAGAAAGAGCCGCATCCCTTCCTACTGTCCGAGGGGGTCTGTCTGTCGTCCTTCGCTTGGCGTAAAGCTGCTGCTGCGGAGCGAGAGTGGGTGGAGCTGGCCGACCTTGTCAAAACTACGGCGTGACCATGCAGATCCTTCTCCCCCTCAACCTCCCGAAGCCCGGCTTCAAGGGCCTCTCCAACCCCAGCATCAAAGAACGCTTTGAGTCGTTCCACGAACTCAACCCTCATGTGTATGACGCCCTGCGAGAGCTGGCGCTTCGGGCTCGCGGTGCAGGGCGAAAACAGTACGGAATCGCGAGTCTGTTTGAGGTGCTTCGGTGGAGCTACCTGATGCAAACCCAGGGCGACGAGTTCAAACTGAACAACGATTATCGGGCTCACTACGCTCGTCTTCTCATGAAGCAGGAGCCGGCCCTGGAGGGCTTCTTCGAGACTCGAGAGAAGCAGTGAGGGTCTAGCTGACCAGCTTCGAGAACTCTCCGTAGCTCTCGCCGGAGCGCGGCCCGAGGCTCTTGACAAGTCGGGCAAAGGGCACGTTCTTGTGCTTCGGGTTACGCTTGATCTGGGCTGCTATGTCTGTGGCCGGATCGCGCCCCTGGCGGTAGGCCCGCACCACCATGCGGGCTAGCGTGAGCGGCTCCAGTCCGGTGGCCGGAACTAGCTGTTCTTTCACTACGCGGCGTTCGCCGGGATAGGTCGGTCGATGGTCGAATCCTCCACGGCGGGCAGCTTCTTCCGCGACGAACTCGGTGAGGCCCTCGCAGATCCAGATCCCGAGCTGGTCATCCACCAGTCCGGTCGCATGCACCCATTCGTGCGGAAGGGACCACTCATGGGTGACGTAGAGCTGGTCTTTTGGGGTATGGAAGCCGACCACCCCGCCGGCGCTCGGCCAGCCGTGGCTTCTCACCACCTTCTCCATCTTCCGTTGTCCTACTATCTCGCATGAGCGGACCTTGGACGGCGCTCCGAGAATCTCTTCGACAGTTCGCGCCAATTCGCTTTGGCGCGGGCACGGCCGCGACCGCCTCCTTCGAGGGACTTCTCGGCGACGATTGGCGCTGCCGCGGAGACGGATCAGCTTGACGCGGCGGGGATGGGAAGCCGAGCCCAGGTCATGGACTACCAGGCCCGCGGGATATTTCTTGTCCAGGAAGGTGGTTGCCGTGGGTCGAGATCCGATGTTGTCGGTATGGATGTCGATCACCCCGAGCTCGAGACGATAGAGGTCCTGATATACCTGCATGAGCGGGCGCAAGGTCTTGGTGTTGAGCAAGCGCCAGGAGGGTTGTTTGGAGGGTACTGGCAGCAAGGCCCCAGCCTCGCGTTCGTCTGCCAGGTCGAAGGACATTTCTACCACCGCGCTTCGGTCCTCATTGGAAAGGCCAGGATCGGGGTCGATGGCCTCACGGATGATGGCGAAGACCCGCTCGTGGGGGATTCGGGGGAGCTCTACCATGTAGACCCCGCGAACAAAGGGAAAGCGAAGCCCCTCCTTGCGCCCCTCGCTTTGGAGTTGCCGAATCAGCTTGTTTGCCACGGCTTCCCCGCCGTCGTCGGTTAGCTTGAGGACGAACCTGGGGTCACTGAGCTCGATTATGCAGCCGTGCATACCGCAAGCCGGGGTCCCTGCTGTGGCGATCACCTTGCCGACCTTGAGGCCCTGGACCCGCTCGATAAGAGGGCGCAGCGGCTTCAGAGCGGCGCGGACCCAGGCGTGAGTGTATTTGGGACTCTGGTTCGATGGACTCATCGCTGTATCATGATACTCTCGGCGAGCAGCGGCAGGCTGCTTCGGAAGGCTACCGCAGACCAGGGAAAACTTCATGGATCGCGACGACGAGTACGGTGACATCTTGGACATGGTCCGCGACGACGACGGGCGCTTTGTGATGTCGGAGTTCGCGGAGGACGAAGCCGATCCCGAGCCTGAACCGGAACCCGTCGACCGGGGCGATCTCCAGATCAAATTGGACGCGCCGGCGACCGTCGCGGTTGCCACTTTCAGCGTGGGGCTGCTGCTGGGCGCTTTGCTTCGCCGGCGCTTGAGTTAGGATCACCTCAATGTCTTACGATGGTTACGGCTACGATGGCTACGGTTACGATGAACTGCTCAACGTCTTTGACGATCAGGGCCTTGGGCCAGTTGGCGAGACGGGCTTCGATCCAGATATGCAGCATGGGCCCCCCTCTCCCGCTCCCCCCGTTCCGCAGCTACGCCGACCTGCCCGGCCTCCCCCCGCACCCGTCGCTCCACGCCAGCCCGGCCTGGCTGGAGTCGCTACCGCAAGTCTCCTCGCGGGTGTCTTGTTTGGGGTTTTGTTCGGACGTCCCTAGTTTCATGTGAAAAACTGAGTTAGTCTCCGCGCATGACGCGAGTCAACGGCAGTCCTTCCCAACTCGAGCGGCTGGTATCTCAGGGTCTTCCCATCCCGATGCTCAGCCGGTTGGTGGGCTGCTCGGTGGTGACCTTGTACCGCGCTCGAAGCGGTAAACAGATTCTTGAGGTCTATACACATCGTTTGGCTTGCGTTGATCGTTTTTGTGGTGATGGTAACGGCTCCGTGGCTCTACTTCACCGAATCGCTTCTCAATACACCGAGGCAACTATCTGGGAGCAGGGCCTGCAAAGCATAGCCAACCAGCTCCACCAGGAGGAATCATGTCCGACGCCGCCAAACAAGTAATCGCCCTTTTTCGTCACGAGAAGGTGCTCGCTGAAATGCAGGCACGCCACCCTGGTGCCGGAGGACAGATGGAGTACTTCGCCGAGAACCTCGAACAAATGGTCGGCCCGGTCAATGGACTGGTTGTCCGGGTTCGCGGTCCGGGCGGCGAGGTCAAGGAGGCCGATGGAGTCACTGGCTGCCAAGCACTGGCTTCGCTGATGACTGCTGGCGGGGTAGGGAACATGATCTGCGCTGCTGTTCGCTCTCAGGTCGGTTCCGATCCTTCCGCCGCAGTGGGCCAACTGGCTCAGGTGGCGGCGCGACCTGGAGCTCATTCTGTGGCTCCTGGTCACGACTTTTCAGCCGAGACATCTCACTTTCCGACGGCCACACCGCCGGCTACGAGCTACCCCTCCGGCACGACGGTGGCGAGTTCGCGGGCCGAGCACTCCTATCCCGTCGGGACTGCGGTGAACTCCGCTACGGAAACTCACCGCTATCCAAGCGGAACGAGCATCAGCGGCGGAACCATGCCGCTGCACCAGGCTCCGGCACCACCACCGCCGCCCTTTTTCCCAGCTCAGATCGGTAATGTCGTTCCCACCACCCAGGAGGCCGGGCCGGTCCCGACTCAGGATGCGCCCACCAACGGACTGGCGCTGGTCTACGAGCAGTTGGGACGACTGGTAGCCAGTACCGATCTCAAGCTGCGCCTCCAGGGGCCTGACACGATCAAGGACGAGGTGCGCGAGCTGCTCGCGGTGGTCCAGGCTCCCTAGAAGACGCTCCCGAACTTCATCGGCAGTTTTCTCTCCAGAGCTTCGGTCTTCCTTGGGAAGGCCGCGGCTCTGTTTCTTTGGATGCACGAGCTACAGCGGCCGTTTCCCAAGACGAGGGATGGTTGTGCGCACTGTTTGCACTTGTGGGTGTTCAGGTTCATTGGTCCCTCTCAGTTAGACTGGCGAGGGAGACTAACGGGATGCGTCATGTTTTTCTACCCCCCGTGGCGTATGCTGGGTAGGTGCTCCAGGACCTGAGAGAGCTGTTCGCTGACGACCGATTGTGGGTGCTCACTTCTCGGGAGGGCGTAGCTGTCACTTTCGATACCAGCGGCCCCCGCGCCCTGCTCGTCTTCACGAGCGCCGGATCGGCCTCCTTCCATGCTGACGCTATCGATCACTCCACGATGCCGGACCACTCTGTCTGTGAAATGACATTCGGTTGGCTCCAGGGTTTCTTTATGCGTCTTTTTGATCAGGGCCTGGTGGATGCCCTCACCGTGGATCTGGACAGCTTTTTCGATTTCCGCACCGCTGTGATCCCGCCCACCTTGGGCTGGGTAGAAGAACGCGGCACTTCCTTCAGTGAAGACGGGATGTGGGCCGGCGGGGCAATCCTTGTGGTAAAAGTCTCACCAGACCTGGAGTGGACCATCGCTGTACCCGAGGCCCCCTCTGACCCGAACGGACTGGCTGCCGAATTGCTCGGCACCCTAGCCACCCGAGAGCCAGCTCTGGCATGAGGGTGTTTCACTACCGGCACCGCTCATGTAGGATGAGCCGCAAATCCTCTACCTTCCTTTACCGAGGGAATCTCTGATGTTCGACGAAGACGAATACGGCCTCGAGTCCGGCTCCCCCTCCTTCCCCGTCAAGGGGCCCCCGCCCATGCCGATGTCGGCCCTTTCCATCGAGGCGGCTGCAGTCGACACAGAGTCAGACGAACCTCTCCCCGAAATCTCGCCCAAGTATCGGAGGGCTCGCGTCAAGCATGCCCGTACCAAGGCTCGAGCACTCAGGGCCGGGAAAAAGGCCCAGATGGCCCGCCACCGCGGTGACAAGGCGAGTCTGAAGCACCAACTGGCCGAGTGCCGGCGGATGAAGAAGCATGCCCGCAAGCTGAAGCACATCCTTCGCGCCGAGCGCAAGGAGCTCTCCAAGTACGCCACGCCACAGCAGGCCAACATGCTGGCCGAGCAGGGTGCAGCCGACGAGTCTGGAAGCGAGATGCTCAAGGGAGACATCGAGACGTCTGATTTCTTCGGACTGGACGAGATCGATACCAACGAGGACCTGGCAGTGGCCGAAGTCATCGCCACCAGTTTCGGTGTCGAGGACCCCGATCAGTACGATCCCAAGGCCGCCATGATGGAAGCCGCCGGCTACTCCCCAGAAGAGTGGAGCGTCGACGCCCGCCTGGATGCGCAACTCAAGATGCTCGAAGAGATGGGCGTGAGCGTCTCCGGCGACGACTACGGCGACGACGACTACCTGGGCGAAGACGACGACGACTTTGGCGACGACGAGGACGACGACGAGTTTGGCGCAGTGCTCTCGCCAGCAAACGCTGCCCCCTACGTTGCCGGAATGGTCAAGGGCAGTACTGCCTACGTCCTGGCTCCAAACAAACGTGGAGCTGCGAGGGCCGCACGCCGGCTCCTTTTCTTCCGGCGCAAGCACCGCAAGTTCCAGAAGCAGCCCCGCTCCATCAGGAAGGTGGGCGTCGTCCTTTCCCCAGGCCCGCTGCCGTGGGCTCCGCACATGCCGCCCCCCTTCGTGCCGATCCCGGCCTACGTCGTCAGTCTCAGGAGGAAGAGGGGCTACAGCGGCGACGACGACGATCTCTACACGCAAGATCCTACGCTGGACTACGCAGTTCCCTCCGATGTGGCCGACGCTGGCATGTTCAGCGCAGACTACGCCGACGACCAGTTCGGTAGTGGCACCAGGAAAACTCATGTGGGGCGGCTCAGAGAGCTGGGTCTGTTGTTGAGACGTCAGATCACGGCCCTCAAGAGACTCAAGAAGCAGTACGGGGCACCCCGGACCTGGACCAAAGCAGAAGCTCAGCAGATCCGCGCTGTACAAGCGAGGGCCAAGAGACTGTCCGGAGCTATTCGGAAGTTGAGGGGCCACCTCCGTACTGGACACAGGCTTCCGGGGTCTCGCATGAAGGGCGACTTCGACGACTACGGCGCGGACACCGACTTCCTGGACAGCACCGCTCCCGAGGGACTGTGGGAGGACGGCGTTGTTGACGAGTTCGAGTCCGGTGACGTTCTGAGCGGCGATTTCGACGACGAGTTCGACGGAGACTTCGACGAGTTCGGAGCTAGAGCCGGAGGTGGGCTACGCGGTACGCCAAGCGATCCCCGGCTGCGGGCGCTCATGACCAAGGCCGCCGGCGGGATCGCGGCCCGCAGGGGCGGTGGATCTAGCGCCCAAGCACGGCGGATGGCCGCAGCGATGTCATCCCTGATCAGTCGCCCTGCCAGGCCGAAGACCCGCTCGAAAGGCCGCAAGCCATCGAAGCATCTCAGCAAAAGCCAGCGCAAGAGCTTCAAGCATCACAGTGGGATCATCGCCAAGCGGCGCAAGCAGATCGCGGCGCTTCGCAAGAGCATCAAGGCTCTCTCCCGCAAGACCAGTAACGCGTCCAAGTCAGCCTCCGCGCTGCGTCGCAAGATCAAGGGAATCAGGAAGCGCCTCAAGAGGCTGTCTCGCTTCAGGAGCGGCCCGCTCAAGGGCAAGGTCAAAGATCCGTTGCGAGCGAAGATCATGCGGGACCAGATCAAGAAGCTCGGCAAGGCTCTGCGCAACACCAACAAGCGCCTCCGAAAGGTCCAGAAGAAGAACGGCGGTCGGAACAGCACCATCGCTCGCTATCGCAAGCAGATTGCCGCCTCCCGCTCGAAGCAGAGCCAGATGAACAAGCTCGCCTACCAGCGATACGGCGACGAGAAGCGAGCCGCGAAGGCGAAGGCCAAGGAAGATCGGGCAAGAGCGGAGGCAAAGAAGGCCGCCGCCGAAGAGAAGGTAGTCATTGTTGCCACCGTCGCATCGGACAAGATCCTGTCCGGCCAGGAAGCTCAAGACACCGCGTTCACCAAGGAAGCTGAGCTCGTTGCCGAGGTCGCTCAGACCGATCTGAGTCCATCCGCCCTGGTGAAGCCCAAGGTGGTGGCCGCACAGGCTGAAGTTACCGTCGCTGCCGGCAAAGCCGACTTCGGTGTGGTGAATGTCCTGGAGGGAGTGGAGGCGCTTGCCCATGTCGACGCCACTCCCATCTACTCTGAAACCTTCGAGCCCGTCGAGGCTGGCGAGGGCGGCTTCATCGAGGTGCCAGTGGAAGGCCATCGACCCCGATCCTGGCCCGGTCGTGTGGCGCGCCACTGGGACGAAGAGCCCCAGGAGTATTGGGACGCAGCTCCCGAGCAGGAGTATTGGGACGCAGCTCCCGAGCAGCAGTATTGGGACGCAGCTCCCGAGCAGCAGTATTGGGACGCAGAGCCCCAGCAGCAGTGGGACGATGTTCCCGAAGCCTGGGATGCGGCTTACTTCGAGCCCGAATGGGCCGACGAAGCAGGAATGGAGCCGCAAGGCTGGCAGGAGTCTGCCGCGCAGTACGCTGTTCCCTCCCTCACTCAGTCTGGCCTCCCCGAAGAGTTCGACGGGACGCAGCGGCGCCTGGACGCCCAACTCGCTCAGCTCGCTGAGTGGGGAGTTGGTATCTCGGGTGACGACGGTTACGGCCTCGATCCGTGGGACCAGTTCGGAGACGAGTGCGGCGACTACGGCGCCGATGACGATGACCTCTATACGCAGTGGCCTACGCTCGACTACGCAGTTCCTTCAGATGTGGCCGATGCGGGCATGTTTAGCGGCGGCTACGACAGCGATGACGACGACCAGTTCGGCTTCAAGTTGAACTGGGGCGGC
Organism: Candidatus Pacearchaeota archaeon; assembly: GCA_002686195.1. The sequence goes on from NZAS01000169.1 coordinate 35,172, forward strand.
GGCGGCGGAGCTGGAGCTGGAGGAGGCAAGGCCAAGGGTCCCAAGGGTCCCAAGGGTGAGCCTCCAAGCGGCGATTCCATCATGAGCTTCATCGGTGGGCTCGGCACAGCGGCACTGAACCTGGGGGCGAGCATCGCCGCCAACACTGGCAAGGGCAACAGCGGAGCCGGCAACTGGGCCCAAACGACCCAGAAGAACCTGAACAAGGCCGGCGGAAAGGCTCCCGCGGTAGTGCGCCAGACAACTCCTCCCCCGACCGCTGCTCAGATCGCTGCCGAAATGCGAGCGCAAACCCCGCCCCCCCCGCCTCCGAAGGAAGAGAAGAGCATCCTTCCTTGGGTAGGCGTCGGCCTGGCTGGAACCGCCGTGATCGGAACCGCTATCTGGGCTTCGACTAGGTAGGTTCCGATGGGCTGGTTTCTCGAGGATCTTCCCGAGCCTCGCACCCCGGCCACCTGGGCCTGGGATGACGGGTACGGCTACGGCTACGCCGACGACGCCTTTGGGGGCTACGGGGGTATCGCTGTCGACGAAGGCGTCCCGCTGGAGCTGAAGTACCTGCGCGGCGGGGAGGTTCCCGAGGGTTGGACTCGATACCATCGTGATCCCCTCCCCAATACCTGGAAGCGAAGGAAGGGTCACTATCCTGAGCACGGCGGCCCGATCTCCAACTTCGAGTACCAGACCGTCCAGCAGTACAAGCGGGTCAAGCATGAGGTCTACAACCGGAAAGACATTCCGGCGGCGCTGGTAGAGGCTGTTCGTCGCGACAACGAGGCCGTTCTGGCGGCGCTCCGCGACGATAAGAGCGTGAGCGGCCCGTGGGGCTATCGCTCTTGCCTCGAGTACGGCAAGGCAAGCAAGGGGATGTTTTCTCTGTCCGGCGGACAGGCTGACTTCGACCTGGTGTGCCTCAAGTGGATTCGGGCCATCCGCGCAGCTCAAGAGCGGCTGGTCCTCTCTCTCCAGTCGGTTCGCAAGTACGACCAGGCGATGGGGCGCAAGGTCACCCAGGTTGGCCTTCCCGAGATCGAAAGGTCGATGGTTGATCAGTCCACGCGGATGGAAGAACGGCTCAAGACAACCCTCGATCCCGGCGCCTGTGACGAGGGACCGTTCTCCGTGGTCGGCATCCCTACCAAGCTGGGTCGGTCCATCTGCATCCCTCCCGTCGCCCAGTGGATGATTATCGGACTTGGGGCTTACGTCGTCTTTGGCTTCTTGCCGGGAATGTTCGCTGCCGCCAAGGTGGCCACAGGCTTTAAGCCATGAACTACTTCGGCAGGAGATTCCCATGAGCGGATATGACTTTCTTGGCCCATTCACTCCCGACGAAGGCGTCTTTGACGACGAGGGCATGGGACCTTACGGGATGCCCGGCTACGATCCCGACGAGGACTTCGAGGATGATTATGGGCCGGTCGCCGGGCCTAACTACCTCTTGGGAAGCGGCCTCTCTATCGACGACGAGTCGCAAGACTACCTGGACGACGATGTCCCATGGGGATCGGGGGTCAATCTCAGCTCTCACTACCCCGGATACGACGAGAACCTACTCGATGACGACGACGACGACGGGTACGACGACCTGGACGACGAAGGGGAAGACGACTACGACTTCCTGGGCGACGATGACGAGGACCAGGACGGCTACAGCCAGTGGTTCACTGCCGAGAACTTCGGCCTCCATGCCGAGGACCATTTCGGCGCCCTCTCGATGCCAAAGATCATCAGCGACGGTGGAGACATGCGCAAGTATCTCTACTACCTGGTGGACAATCTCCAGAGCCGGCTACTGCAGGCTGGCTACCCTCGCATGTCCAAGCACCCGAAGATCGTCGCTCTCCCCAAGGAGATCAAGGGCATCGACATCCCCTGGAAGGTGGAAGACCTCACCGAGCAGGGAGCCACGGACATCGCCGTTGCCTTCCGGCCCATCTTCCTCAAGGCCATGCAGGCCGCAGGCATGAGTCATGAGTGGCGCAATCGCTACCTCAACACGATGGGGAAGGCCGGCCGCGACCGAAAGGGCTACCCTGGCCCCAAGATTCCCAAGAAGCAAGTGTCTGCATCGAGCCAGGAGGTCGAGGCTCTGGTCACGACCGCGATAGAGCCTGAGAAGGCTTCCGGGAAAACACTGGAGAAGGAACCGACCGGGCGCCGCAAGCCGCTTCCCCGAAAGCCTCCCAAGGCGCCACCGGTGAAGCCGGACTACAGCCGGATGACCGAGACGCGCGTAGTCACTCCTGGCGGTGAAGAGACGGTCACTACCACCACGGTGTCTTCTGCCGGCTTCGCCTTTCCTGGCGGGGGCGCAGGCATGGCTCTCGGGCTCGCGGGGGTAGCACTGATCGGTCTGGGGCTTTGGGGCAGGCAGTAGGATGGGCCTGGAGGCTCTCGGAGACGCTGGCATAGGCATTGTCGCGGCGGTCCTGATCGTTCGCGAGGTGCTGAACTTCCTCAAGGCTCGAGAGGCCCCCATCCAGGCATCCGAAGATGGTGAGTGCGACGAGGCCATCGGTCGCTTGGTGCGGATGGAAGAACAGATGTCAGCTCTCGCCTCCAGCACCAGCGAGATCGCTACTTTGATGCTTCGGGTCGATGCAGACGGTCTTCCGCTGGTCTACTTCCCTCGCTCTCTGAGTGCCGCGATCAGCGAGCTCGGCAAGTCGGTAGAGCGTCTGAGCTCCAAAGTCGACCGATTGCATCGGTGAGGGGCCGGGGGTGTGGCCCGCTGGGAAGACGAGGGGTACGTCAACGGACACTGGGGTACTAGGGGCTCCGGAGTTCTGTTCGTAGCTCCTGGTCGCCGCTTCCTTCTTCTTCGTCGTTCTCAGAAGATCCACAAGCCAGGGCTGTGGGGGCTTCCCGGCGGTGCGGTCCCGGTAGATAAGCAGGGTCGCTACCAGGACGACTGGATCTCTGCCAAGCGGGAGGTCCTCGAAGAAGCCGGACACCGGGTCCGAGGCAAACCCCTCCTGGTGCTGCGCAACGTGACTCCAGACGGATTCGTGTTCACCACCTTTGTTCTCCAGGCGCCCAAGGTGTTTCCGGCCAAGCTGAGCTGGGAGCATGACGACTGGCGCTGGGTTACTCGCAAGGAGGCGCAGGCGCTCCCCCTTCATCCAGGGATCAAGGGGGTTCTCGACCTGTCCGGGAACCTGAACGGAGCCGGACAGAAGAGTCGTCTGCTCAAGGGGCAGATCCGGGAGCACTCCCCAGGTGCAGGGATCTCGCTGACCTCGTTGAGACGAGCTCCGGCGCGAGTAAGAGAGGCCGTCAAGGCTCTGGGGGCGCGTCGCAACGAACACCACCTCATCTATCACCTGTGGGAGTGTGCTGGCGGCGATCCCAAGGCGCGATGCGGGCTTTCTGGTCCAGAGGTCGAGGCGCTGTTCCTGATCCAGGCCCGCCTCGCTCGAGGGAAGCGGCGCGGCCAGCCGGCCGATCTGATCGAGTTCCTCGACCAGTTGGACTACGAACTGCAGAACCTGGTCGGCGAGCGCGAACCCTCCCCGGACTATGAGCCGGCCCATGAGGACTGGACCGAAGATAGCTGGGAAGGGGGAGAGGAAGAACTCTCATGGCGGGGCGACGAGGCGCGAGCTGCTGAACGCTGGGAAAGCGAGCGGGGGTGGGCGGCGCGAAAGTACGAAAAGGCTCTCCAGGACCGGGGCGTTGTTCGCAAAGGGGGCCGGATTGTCGAGATCGACGGCCGCGCAGTCACCGAGACAAACGACGGACTTCGATACAAGGGAAGTGGCATCAGAGTGCAGCGGCCCGACGTTGGCTTTGGCCCAGGCATGGCGGGTCGACGCTGGGGTGCGTCCACGAGCGTCACCCGTAGAGGCAAGACCTTTCCTGCATCAGAACTCGCAGCTCTGATCAAGAAGGGCGGCTCCCACAACCGCACCAGTAGATCGTTGAAGAAGCGCATCGTGCGTGAGGCCCGTAAGATCCGAAACAAGAAGTACGGCGTTTGTTCCAGCACGGCCGGCGTCTGTCTCTACGACGCCCTCTCGGTGATCGAAGCTGCCAAGAAGCACAAGGTGCGGCTGGTGCTCCAGGGGGGCACCGCCTTTTGGCGGCGAATGAGCCCTGACCAGGACGACGGGTTCAGCCCAACACACTTCGGCTATCAGTGGGACCCCCGGAGCCCACTGAGCGAGATGGCTGTGGCCCAAGGAAACCTGCCAGAAATGCACGTTTGGGCCGGTGATCCCGCAACCCAGGAGGTAGTCGACATAGCCACGCTGGACTTCCCCACCAGGGCGCAGGATCTCATCGGTTATCCCTGGCTGGACGTCAAGCCCCCTGGCTTCTTCTGGGGAACGGGCGACGAGCTGCCGGACGGCGCTTTCTACGAGCCGAACCGCGAGGCGACCCTCTATGCCGACAAGGCCGCCAGGAAGTGGGCGAAGCAAGAAGAAGAAGACCTATTCTTGCTTCGGGAGTTGGCGAAGCCATGAAGCCCTCGCCCGACTTCTTGCAGCAGATCGCCCTACTTCTCGAACAGGAGCCAGCCGCCGCGCTGTCAGTGGAGCAGCGGCAGCGCGAGCGCCGCCAGTTCTTCGCCACCCGCAAGGGCTTCGATCCGTCCCAGTTCTTCGTGGCGCCCATCTCCTACAGGGACGCCTTTGACTTCGTTACCACGCACCACTACTCGGGCAGCTTTGTCATGGACATCGTGCGGCTCGGCATGTTCCAGGACCGACCCTTCCGCAAGCCGAAACTCGTTGGGGTGGCGATCTTCGGGCTCGGAGCCGGCCCAAAGACCCTCAAGAAGTATCTCGGCAGCCTGCGGCCCCTCGAGCTCGTTCGCTTCGTCCTGCTCGACGATGTGGGCTACCGGGGCGAAACCTGGTTCCTTGCGCGAGCCTTCGAGATCATCCGCTCCAGCTCAGTTCAAAAAGAGGCGCTGGCACACCACGGAGGTCGCTATCTGCTGGATCACCCCGTGGAGGGAGTTCTTGCCTTCTCGGACCCGGTGCCAAGGACTACTGCTTCTGGCCGACTCGTCATGCCCGGTCACGTTGGCAGCATCTACCAGTCCAAGTCCGGGATTTACGCTGGCCGCGGCGAGGCCCACAAGACCAACATCCTCATGCCGGACGGTTCGGTCATCGACAAGCGCCAGCAGAGCAAGCTCACAAGTCAGGAGACAGGGGCAGAGACGGTCTATCTCAAGCTCGTCCAGGCTGGGGCTCGACCCAAGCGTCCAATCGAAAGCTGGGCCGCGTGGCTGGGCGACATCAAACGCCGGCCGCCTTTTCGCATCCAGGTCCACCCTGGTACGCATGCCTTTGTTTGGAAACTGGCCGGCAAGCGCAGGAGCTTGCGCCCTGGCGACTACCCGCCGGGACACCGCCGCCCTGCAACCGTTGCGGAGCGTCACTCCCTGGTGGAGGTGATCCGGAAGCTCGAACAGATGGAGCGGCGAGCGAAAGGGGTAGAGAAAGCGTGGCTGGAGTCGGAGATTGTCGAACTCAAGGAGCGCCTGGCCGGACTGGAGTTGGTGCGTCCCGAGAACTGGCCGGGCTATCCCAAGAAGGTGGACCAGCCCCAGGTGCTCAAGGGGCGCAAGAATCGCCATCGCTTCCCCCTCGCCTCCAACTGTATTGAGATGAGCGGCGTGTACGGAAGCAGGGCCGGCGAGTTGGTTCGTGGGATGGTCGCTAAGGCCGTTCCAATCACCTACGGCACCATGACGAAGCGAACAGAGGTTGCCAAGCTCGCTCATGCTCTGGGCTATGACCGGCATCTCCCTCTTTCAAGGGATTGGCATGTGAGCTACTTCAAGTCGACCCTCCTGGGCGAGCCCGTCTATTTCATGCGATGGAGTGGAATCGAATATGTCTTTACGTCGGACGGGACTTGTCCTGATCGCTCGGGCCAGATCAATCGAAGATCGAGCGGCGTGATCCTGTTCTCCGGCGGGCTGGACTCGGTGATGCTCGCCTTACTGCTCAAGCGCAAGGGACAGAGCCCGCAACCCGTCTACATGAGCCACAGGGGCAACGTCGGCAACGTCACAAAGAAAGAGCTCAAAGCCGCGAGCAAGCTCGCCCGTAGCATCTTGGGAAAGGATCTGCTGATCGTCAAGGCTCCGGCGAAAGGCAAGGAGCCCTCCTGGTACGGCCAGTACGGCGACGTTGTCTTCTCCAAGCGACTTCCTGTCGAGAAGGCCAACAAGGACCAGCGAAACCGGGTCTTCCTTCGAGTGCTCAAAGACCTGGACCTGGCGGGCGGCCCGGTAGCTCTCGGCCTGCTCGACTCCGAGGCGACCCCGAAGAATCGAAAGCGGTGGGCCGACATTCGCACCCCTGACCTGGAGCGGTTCTTCGCCAAGCTCAAGACGCGAGGGGATCTGATCACCCTTAGCAGCCTGGGCTACGACAACAAGGTGGAGGCTCTCGAGGCGCTCGGCCGGCGCGGTAAGATCCCCGCGCAACTATGGAGCTCGGAGTCCTGCCTGATGTATTTCAACAAGCCCTGCGGCGACTGCGCGAGCTGCAAGGCCAGGGCCGAAGCCTTCCTGGCGGCCTGGGGGGAGGACAAGACCCCCTACAGGCCCAAGAGCGTAGCCGGGAAGATGAAGCGAAAGGGAAGGGCCAATCGCACAGGGCGGCGCTACTACTACGATCCAACTTTGTTGGAGCGACCTGGATGGGAGCCTCCTCAGCCCGGCCGGCACTTCGGTCGCTGGAAGCCCGGAGGCCAGGAGATGGGTCCTTGGCCCAAGGACGAAATGCCGGCCACACCGAGGGGAGCCGCAGTATTTCCAGCGCAGGTAAATGCTCTCGCCGATGTCTGGCGCATACATCCCGCGACCGCGCAAAGGAAGATAGAGGCTGTCGTAGAGTCGCTAGTCGCCCTTGGGGGCCATACCCGAGAGGTGCGCGAGTGGGAGCTTCACGACCGACTGCATGATGTCCACGGAATGTCTCATCACGGAGGTAGGCTGGTCCGAAAACACTGGGCGACCAAGTACCCAGACGCGAGCCAGATAGCTTTCGACACGGCGCGGGGGGCCAAAGCCGCCCCGTTCGGACCAGGCCGGTCGGGCTTTGGGTTCGCCAAGTATCGCGAGGACAAGTGCGACTACCGTGACACTTGGGAGCAGCGAGAAGCACGCGGACTCAGCGCCTACAGTTGTGGGCCTCATGACCACCCGAAGCGCATCCGCTCATGGAACGCGTACTGCTACTACTTTACTCTCAACGACAAGGGGTTGGCCGTTGCTCGCGACCTGGGCTGGCTGGGAAGAAAGGGCCAGCGGTACTACTACGATCCTCCCCCAGACGAGAGTTCCGACGCAGCCGCTCTCAGAAACGCAAAACCCGGTGACACCTTTCAGTTGGTGTTTCCCGAAGTCGCCGGTGCCCCGAGGCGTAAATGGATGGAGCCGCTCAGCAGCGATGCGTCAAGTGGGGCGCACTGGATTCAGGTTGTCAAAGCTCCAGAGCCTGGGCCTGGCCGCCAATTCACGGTGGAGGTCAGAACCACAGAGAGAACACTCGGAATCCGGCCGTATACCCCGCATCTTCGAGCGAGGCTGACGATGCGGCCTGGTTTCGGATGGGAGTCCAGGCGCGGCCGGGGGAAGGGTTGGCCGGACGCCCTCGACGCCCTGTTCACGGTCCGGAACTCGCGCGGACATCCCGTCAGCGGACATCCGTTCAAGCTCCTTCCCTTGCAGCCCGGACGCTCCCCGGCGAAGCGCAAGAGCTCCCCGGCGAAGCGCAAAAGCTCCCCGGCGAAGCGGGCCAAAGTGGCAGGGGAGGCGGTGGATACCATTCCGCTCAAGAGAGCTGTTCAGATCGCCAAGCTGTTCGCTCAGAACTACCTTGCGACCTCAGAAGAGACACACAAGGGCTACAGCTACCTGCCCGAAGTGCGGCAACTGAGCAAGGCCGAATCGGTAAAGTTTTCCGGGTCGGAGGATCTGGCCTACGCCACGCCGAAAACAACGATGGTTCTGGCCGGCAGCGCCAGGAGGGGTGACGAGAACATCGGCGACCTGGACTTCGTCGTTGTGGCAGACGAGTTCCCAGAGACGGACTCCAGCTTTATGACCTGGGTATCCGGCGGCGACCGGATGCGGACGTATCGTTTCAGGTTGCCGGTGGTACATCCCGACTTCCCCGAAATCCTCGCCTGGGACCTGGGCGCGGTAGGGATGCCGTCGCCCCCGCGGAATTGGCCCACAAACACCGCCTACGACGTCCAGGTGAACCTCATGCGAGCTGATCCGGGCGAACTGGGCGGGACTCTCCTGTACGCTACCGGCCCAGGAGGGTGGAACGCGATGATGCGCGTCAAGGCAAAGCGCCGCGGACTCAAGTTGAACCGCTACGGCCTGTTCGAGGTCGAGAGCGGCGAGAAGGTCGCAGGCAAGACCGAGAAGAGCATCTTCAAGGCGATGGGGAAAGCCTTCAAGGCACCGTGGGAGCGAGGCAAGTGAGAGCAGATCCCTTCCTGTACGGCCAGTTCGGGGTCCGGGGTCCGGGCCGCGGGCACCGCTACTACTACTTCTCCAATCCCCTCGAGCAGCTCCAGGCGATGCGGCCCATCCGGCCCTACCTGTTGGGTCTGTTCTCGGGGATCGGCGGCTTCGAGCGGGGCTTCCACTCAGCGGGCCATACCACCAAGGCCATGTCGGAGATCGACCCCTACGCCTCCGAGGTACTCTCAGTTCGATTCCCC
>NZAS01000170.1 GCA_002686195.1 Candidatus Pacearchaeota archaeon
GTAGTATCTTTAGATGATACAGTACCATGTTTCGACTCAAAAGGCAATGAAGTACAGAATTATGGGCCTCCATATTCTATGTCTAACCCATCTGGAGATCCAAAGATACATGAACATTCACTTGGTACTGGCTTTGCTCAAAAAGATAAGAAAAAGGAGAAGGAATGATAAACATCATAACAGATTATTTAGTACTAATAATGCTTTATGCAATGCTCATATATTCAATGAGATTCATTGCTTTTCCAAAACATAAGGAGAATAAAAATGGCTGATAAAATATCATTTTTCAAAAGACTTGGAAACTTCTTTGGCAGAATAAAGCCAAAGAAACAACAACAAGCTGCTAAACCCAGTAAGGTTAATCTTCCTGTTATAAGCAAGAGTGAACCTTCAAAGCGTATTAAACCAAGGCGTCTTTGTAAAGGCTGGAGTAATCATGGTATGCTTGGTCATAGAAGAGGATAGAATGAAAGAAAAAACAAAACAACCATTACCTATCAATATGGTTGATGTTAATCTTATCATAAGTAACGGTAACATAAGATCTGGCGATAAAAGTCGCACAAAAGAATATGCCAGAGTAAAAGAAAATATTAAGGCTGACGGTAAAGTACTCAGGCCAGTTCTTTGTTACCTTGATGAGAATAATGCACCTGTATTGATAGATGGACATCAAAGAGTTCAAATAGCAAAAGAGCTTGAAATACCAAATGTGCCTGTAAGTGTAATTGATAAACCTGATGATATTCCACGGGCGCAGTTGATTTGCAACATGTATACTGTCAAAATGACTCTGTATGAACAGATCATGGTTTATTCACATGAAGCTCAAAAAGCGGTTGATGAAGGTAAAGGCATGCAGGACCTGGCTGATCAATTTGGTCATTCTCTCACATACATGAAGAAGAGAATCAAATTAGCTAATCTTCATCCTAAATTGCTTACAAAGAACATTTCTGAAGATGAATTAAATGATCTAAGTGTGATAGCTGAATATGACATTTCTATCCAGGATAGAGTTGTTAAAAGAGGCAAAACATTATGGTCTATTAAAAATGAGTTAAAACGTCTTTGTCCTAGCGAACGCTTATTCAAAGAGAACTTTAAACCAAAAGCATTAAAATTATATTATGATGCTTATGAAGGTACCAATAAACAGCAATCGTTGGTTTTATTTACTGATACGATTGTATATGATCTTGGTTTCTTCATCTTTTGTCTAAGGCAACAACATCCAGAGGTGATGTCACTTCTTGAAGAATTGCCAGTTGATGAAAACACATATAATTATGATGTAAGATACAATACAAGCATAAAAGATGTTGTTTCTTTCAAGAATCCTAAAGCCTGGTTAAACAAGGTTACAGGATGGAATGCAGATTTTAATGATCCTTATTTTTATGGTAAGGTAACAAAATCTAAATCTCCTAAGAAAGAAGGCAGAAAATACCAGGGTGTTGACAACAAATTTGCTAAAGTTGTTCATTTGATAATTGAAAGCGAACTTGAAATTGTTGATACTAAGATGCTTGACAAGAAAGGCTTTAACATAGTCTATAATTGGCTGGTAACTCTTAAAAGTTATTCAGTAAATCTTGTTGCTAGTAAAGAAGTTGCTAAATCCAAAACTGAACCAGTAAATGTATTCAATGACTTAATTCATTACTGGTTTCATGCCTGGAATGGTTATGCTACTTTTAACGAAATTGATAAACTCTTTAAAATGATAGGTTTTTCATCTATTAAAGAGATGGTATTCACTTATTATAAAACAAGTGAACAATTTCGTAAAGATGTATTATCCTGCTTTACAACAGCTCATCTTAAAACAATCATTGAAACCCCGTCAAAGAAGAAATCTGACATAGTTGATGATATTGCGATGACAACTGATTCATTTCCTAAGAGTTTTCTAGACTTATTTGGTCAGGAAAATGTATGGAAAGAAGCAAACTTTCGCGATTCAGTCATTAAATAGATTCTCCTCCAAAAAAGATAAGATGCGCCCCTTTCTCCAATAGTTTGGGGCCTCTTATCTCTAGGAAAATCAACCATTTAGCAGTATTTTTTAAAGGGATAAAATGGAATTAATTAACTATCAATTAGTTAAAAATGGACTTAGGCTGATACATATCATAATGATTTTTTCAGCTTATTTAATAATAAAAAAAGGAAAGGAAAATGATAAAAGATTCACTCAATCAATCCACAATAAACTACCTTCAAGAGCATAGATCATCTTTTGCTAAAACACTTGGAGACATATTTAAAACTCAACTTTTTTCAAATACTTACGCTATTAGAGCAGAAAAGTATGGAAAAGAATATGCAGATAATATCAATACTATCAGTGTAATGAACCTGGAAGAACTAGAAATTTGTTCTGATAAGTATGAACACATTAAAGGATTTAATACTCCATATATGATTGAACGGGGCATAAAACTAGATGCTAATGATTTATCTGAAATGAAGATATTTAATTATATTCAAAATAGAATTAGATACCTTAGACCTAAACCAGTAAAGAAAAATTAACCTATTCGGGGGTATCAAGGTCCTTTCCGCACTTGTACAATGGCTCTACAGCCTATCCCTTACAGTACTCGTGTTACTCAAATGGTACCCCCTTTCATTAAAGGAACAATATGGATAATTATGAAAAATGTCCTCATTGTAAAAACGATCTTATTGTACATCACATTCCGAGTTATGATGACTCAGAGATAATAGAGGTTTATCTTGAATGTACTGTATGTAATAAGAATGATATAGATGTAGCGGACTGGGAAGATGCAACTCAACTTGAGGTCGATCAGGCCATTGATAGAGAAATTGATGAAAGAAACTCAGTCACTTTCAATTAACGAACTAAATAAAGCCTGGGTAGATATGTTTAATAACATAGATGATGTTGTTGAAGAAATAGTTGATTACTATCCAGACTTTGAATCAAAAATAGATAGAGGTTTAATAAAAGATGCAATCAGAAAAACCCAAAAACTTGCCGAACTCATTGAAAAGGGCAGGAAAATGTCCAGGGTATGATATTGATGTTGATGAAAATGGACCACATATTATAAGATGTGATCATTATTGTCCTCATTGTGATATACATATGACATATGATGAATTTATAGAAAATGATGGAGATAGATCTTATCCTGTATGGAAATGCAACAATCAAGAATGCAATACTAAAAACGTACATCCGTATTATTTTGAATATGCGGATGTTCAATAAGGAAATATCTTATGGCAGTAGAAACAACAAGTAAAATAGCTTACCTAGAAATAAATACAGATGGTACAGCTAGGACTCAAAAAAAGGTCATATTAGAGGCAGTCAGACACCATTATGAACTACATGGTGAAGGAATGTCTTTAAAAGAAATAGTATTATTAACAGGTTATGAAATCAATGCAGTAAGTGGTAGAGTAAACGACTTGAAAAAGCTTAAACTGTTAGAGACTATAGAAAAAAGAAAATGTTCGGTTACAGGTAGATTAATAGCGCCTGTAGTGCCAATACTTAGACTGAATTTTATTTAATAAAAAAGGAAAATAACATGATGATGTTACATTGTGGTGGAAGAGCAGTAGAATTTCCAGAATTGGAAGCTGTACCTCTGCCCGAAGAAACAAATACATATATACCAGTCCCATTTGGAGACTTGGTTAAAAATACCAGGGAGGCAGCTGATGATCTCCTTAAAGATCACACTTTTAACTCAGCTCAATATGCTTTAGCTGGTAAAGATCAGAAAATGTTCGCAATACTTCAGTATAACAGCGACAATGAAGAAATGGGATATGCTATAGGCATAAGATCCAGTTATGATAAATCCATGACCAATGGGTTCTGTATTGGAGCTAAAGTATTTGTCTGTGATAACATGGCATTTACTGGTGATGTTACTTATATGCGAAAGCACACTAAGAATGTCTGGAATGACCTGGAAGAAAAACTTGTTACTACTATTTACAGTAGCAGAAATAAGTTTAAAAACATTCTTCATGACAGAAAAGTTATGGGTGAACGGATAGTAGGAACTGATCAAGGTTATGAATTCATGGGTAAGCTGGTAGGTAATGAAATTTTAAAGCCTAGACAAATGACTGTGGCTATGAAATGCTGGAAAACTCCACCTTATGAAGAGTTTGGCCCCAGGAATATGTGGTCATTATATAACGCTTGTACAGAGGCACTCAAAAGTACACCTCCTAACAAGATACTTGAACAGCATATCAATTTGCATAATTACGCAACTGCGTAAACAAATAAACCTGCGGGGGCAGACAATAGGCAACAGATCCTAGGTGAGCCGACCTTTGCCCCTTACGGTTTAAGGAACACAAATGAACGACTATCAAAAAGAAATACAAAAAATATGTGACGAAATAGTTCGTCGTGAGAATGGAAAAGATGCACCAGTGACATATTTTGATCTTTCAGATGACGAACAATGGAGGATTGCTGGAGATGCTGAAATTGAATATATAAAACGACTTCAAGATAAAGCAGATAAAAAGATTGAAAGACTTGAAAAAGAAAACGATAAATCATCTAGTGCTTTTTATAAGAAATTCCTAGAATGGTTATCACTAACTCGTTTAATAAGCGGAATAACGAAAAATGGAAAAGAAAAGTCCAACTGAATCAACTCATGGGATCTCTTCATGGTACTCAGTAATAAGTATTTATAAAGCTTTGTTAAAAGAAGAAAAGATACTTGTTAATGGTGCTGCACACACTAGAATGAAACACTTACAAACAAGGAAAAAAAGAAAATGGGCTACTCGTATATAAAATGGACATGTTGTGGCTGTGGAGATGAATATACTGAACAAACAGGTGATACAGATGAAAGAATGTGTGACGATTGTTTAGATTATGAATCAGAAACTGATCTCACAACAAAAATAACAAAAGATCCTGTAATTAAAACTACAGGAAAAATCTTCAATAAAACTGAAAAAAACTTCTTAAGTGGTATGGCTAAAAAAATGAACCTACCACCAGTAGAATTTGATGATGAATAATGATACAAGGAATAGATATTTAATAGATAACTTGGATCAATCTTTAATGAGAACTAGGACTGTCCAATCAATAATCCTGGTCTTAATAGATTGCATTCCTATCATTGAAAATCATTCAAATGAAAAAGACAAAGAAAGTCTTCTTGCAGATATAGATTACATCAGAGGCCAGAGAAAGCTGGATATGAAAGGTAAATCTAAAAAAATATCAGGCAACGGAAGATATAGAAGAAAATACACTCACAAACTATCAAGAAGGAGAACAAAATCTTGAAACAAGACAATACTGATTGGCTAAACGCATCAATATATGAGAAACTAAATCTTATTCAAACAGGATTAGTTTCTTTAAAAGATCAAACTAACGTATTTGGAGACTTCAATTACAGAAGTGCTGAACAGATACTCAGTTTACTAAAACCATTTCTAGAAATAACAGGAACAGTAATTGTTCTTTCGGATGAAATTATTTCTGTCAATAATAGAAATTATGTTAAATCAATTGCAACATTTACAGATGGATCTCTTGATGAAGAAGGTAAACAGAATATAATACAAACTGTAGGATTAGCAAGAGAGGCTGAACAAAGAAAGGCTATGGATGTTAGCCAGCTTACTGGAGCCACATCTTCATATGCCAGGAAATATGCTCTTGGTGGTCTATTTGCTATTGATGACAATAAAGACGCGGATAGTATGGATAACAGAGATCAGACACATCATAATGGTGCTGAAGTAAAAGGTGATGGATTTGTTACTATTGAACAATCTCTTAAAATGGAGAGAATGTCTAGAGATAAATACACTATGCCCAATGATGCAGCAGTGCTGAAATCTATAGCTGAAGATGGATATGTAATCTCAGAGGCCCAGGCTCAAATTCATATAAATGATTTTCTTGCTGGACAAAAACAGAATAAACCAGTATCAAAATCACAAAAAGAAGACTTAGTTGGTGAACTTGTATCTCTTAAAAAAGATAAAAGAATAAACAAAGAAGTCTATAAAAATATGACTGGTTATTTAGAAGATTCTAATTACAGTCATAAAGCAGTTGCCAGCGTAGTAGATGGTATCAACAAAGTAAAGAAAGAAGGAGAAATTAAAAATGGGAAGTAATCCAAAAACATTATCACCAAGTAATTCAATCTATCCCCAAGGATGTTGGGTTAATCTTGCTAAAATAACAGAAATACAATATCCTGAAAATAAATTTAAATCAGATATTGCGCTTTTGTGTATTCTTAATGTGGAACATAGTAAATATCCAAAAAAACTGTGGCTTAGCGGGAATCATCTCTTTAATGAAGATGGTAAATTTGAAGATTATGGTAAACGTGCTAATGGTGTAGAAAAATTTGGTAGCTGGAGACTTGGTCATTTATTTGACACCTTGGGTATTGAAAAATCTGCTGCTCTTACAGAGGACGGATCTAAACTTAACAATGGTGTTGAGGAAATGATGATAGGACTTCCATTCTATATTTTAGAATATGAATCCAATGGTGTTGCTAAAAGATCCGTATGGAGATTCTTTGCTAAACATTCTGAAGGTAAAATGAAATTGATTAATGACTGGAAAAATCAAGACGCTAAATTCATTCCTAAAGATTATGTCCATGCTGGAGGCGGAAGACTCGAAGATATTTATAATGAAATAGATGATGGAAAAGAGCCTTGGGAAAAGTAAAACGTAAACGTGTTACTATTAGTGAAATGCTTATTCAGTGGCTACTTCAACAAAGAAATGGTCAGTTAATAGCAAGTCACAATATACAAATAACAGCAAGAGGATTTTGCTATTCCTGGTATGGAAGAACTGTAACCCCTGCAACACTTGACAGAGAATGGAGAAGATTGCGAAATCAAAATCCACAAGAACTCTCTGAACGGGGAATAACCTTAAAAGACAACGGGATGAAACATGGAGAAAACACTTGGATATTAAATCTAAGTTTGTAGAAGTCGCTGTTGGATCACCTGGAAATCGCGGTAAGCTTATGCAATTATCACAGTTGCATGAGTTTATCGCCAACCCAGAAAATCTTAAAAGAGAAATCTATTATAGCTGGTATTGCTTTGATATTAATCTGAAAAATCATTTTGATAAAACATTTGACGAGGAAATACAAAGAAGTACAATTCAAGGTTATAATGGAGTTTATGATATTAATCAGATCATACTCGATTTCGACAAAAAAGAAAAATCTGACCAAGAATTACTAGACTTAATGAGGTGTTTCATTAGTGATGAAATAGTTGAAAACTATTCTATACCTGATGATTACTACAGCATATGGTTTAGTGGAACTGGTTATCATTTTCACCTTGCAAACTGCTTTGGATTAATAGCAGATGTAAGATTACCTGCAATAGTTAAACGAACCATGTCAGAGCTATTTCCTTATGCCGATAATATTTATGATGGGCATAGGATTATCAGAGCTGGCGGTACACTTAACAATAAAAATAAAGAAAGGCCATTATACAAAACAAAAATAGACCGTGAAGACCTATTCAAATTTAGTCCAGAAGACATTTTTGAATATAGCGAAAAAAGAAGGAATGATGACTTTGGTTTATGGTTTGATACAGATATTGAAGTTGAAAATATCCTATCAGAATTCGTTAAAAAACCAACAGTCTCAACAATGCCTGTTTCTGCAAAGAAAATCAGATCAAGGCATAACCCTGGATCTGTAGTAACCTGTATGCAAACCGCTTACAAAGCTGGACCAATCAAAGGACAAAGAAACGAAACTATGATGCGAATGGTATCTTGGATGTACCGTAATGGTATGCCTAAAGATGTTTGTTATCTGGGGATGGTTAATTGGGCTGGTAAATCTATGGAGAAAGAAGTTGAAACCTGTGTAAAGAGCATTTATCGTGATGGAATGTATATTTATGGATGTAATGATCCTATAATGTCTGAATGGTGTAATGAAAAATGCATCTATTTCACTAGAAAAGATTATGCTCTTAATGTCAAAAGTATGAAAGAAATAGAGAAAGACTATTCTACTTGGCTGGAACAGGACTTTAAAGAAAGTTCTTTTAATCTCGCAGATATTTGGACTCTGAATAAAAACTTTATGTTTTATCCAGGGGAACTAACAATTATCAGCGGGAATACAGGATTAGGCAAAACTGCTTTTATGCAGAATCTTTGCGTAAGACTGCCTCATATGAGTACTCTTTTCTTAAGTCTGGAAGTACAGGACAGAATGCTAGGAAGAAGATTCTTTCAGATAACACACGCTAAGACAAAAGCTGAAGTGGATGCTATCGAGGCTGACCCTCTTATGAGAAACTCTCTTTATGGAGAATGTAAACAAGTAAGAGTTCTTGATGAAAGCCCTGAAATCAAAAGGTTGGAAAGACTGGCTGCAGAAATGAAACCTAAGATAATGATAGTAGATACGACTGATTGTATTGAAGTAGCTAATGTATATAATGAGTTTGAAAAGATGAATACGATAATTAAAACTCTTAAATCAATAGCTATGAATCAGGAAATAATCGTCTTTGGAGTCCATCATACAAACAAAGAAGGACATAAAGAAGGTTTCACTGAAATACATCATTTAAAGGGCAGTTCAACTGTTAGTCAAAAGGCCGATAAGGTTCTTACTATTAGTGGAGAACCAGAAAAGAATATCAGATATGTTAAAACTGAGAAAGCAAGAGATGAAGGTACGATAAAGATGAAATTTGAATTTCAGCCTAAGACATTTGCATGGGTACAACAAATATGAAGTATTCTATTTTCAATGGATTATTACAATTAAAATACAATACAGATCCTGAAACTTTTTTTGGATCAATCATATTTCTATGGATAATGTCTTTTACTATGGGATTTCATGCAAATGATGGAGATCACCTGGTCGTATGTATCGGAATAGGTCCTATGGAATTTTCATTCACATTACACAGATGGGATAAAATACTGCCATGAGCCATCCA